>JBKPOG010000085.1:0-34899 GCA_046732975.1 Pseudomonadota bacterium | reverse complement strand
CTGCTGCGGGCGACGCGCGCAGACGCGGCGGGTGGGCTGACCGATCTGTCACGCATCGCGGGGATGCTGGCACGAATAAAGGGGCGGATCGTGCACATGGTGCTGTCACGCGTATCGCCGCTCGCCGTGCCGGTACTGCTGGAGATCGGCCGTGAGAGCGTGCGGCGCACGCGGGATGACGAGGAGAAGCTGCTTGCGGAGGCAGAGGCAATCATCGCGGAAGCAACGGCAGAGCAAGAACCTCGCCTCACTCCACTGTCCGCAAGGGCGCCTCGCTCGGCCAAGCCCCGGAACGCGACGCGGCCTCTTCAAGCGCGCTTGTTCACCTGATTGCAGAGCGGAGCCCGACAGACTCCGTGCTCTCTTTCAGCGTGCGGTGTAAGAAGTCACGTTGGAAAATAAGACTTTACGGGGGCTTCATGCTGAAGACGGGATCGGAGTACCTCGCCCAACTACGTGACGGCAGAGCCGTATATGTTGGAAGCGAGCGTATCGATGATGTGACCAGCCATCCGGCATTCAAGAACGCCGCGCATTCCATTGCGGAACTCTATGACCTGAAGGCTTCGTCAGGGCATCGCGATGTGATGTCCTTTCAGGAGGGTGGTCACAGCTATACCGCCTATTTCCTTCAGCCCAAAACCAAAGCGGATCTGTCGCGCCGAAAGGAGACCCACTACCGAATTGCTGACTATAGCTACGGCCTGCTCGGCCGGTCGCCCGATCATGTCGCGTCGTTCGTCACCGGAATGTCACTGCGACCCGAGGTCTTTGGCAGATATGCCGATAACATCGCTGGTTACTACCGCCACATGCGGGACAACGACATATTCGCCGCGTACGCTGTGCTGCCGCCACAAGCAGCCCGCAATCCTGAGTTCTTTCAGCGTCGAAGCCTGCCTGTTCCAACGTTGCGCGTTGTTCGCGAGACCGAGCGGGGTCTCGTCATATCCGGCATGAAGATGTTGGCGACCGGCGCCATTCTCGCCAATGAGATCTTGATCGGCAACGTTCACCCGCTGGCGCCGGACCGACTAGCTGAGTCGGTGACCTGCGCCGTCCCGGTGAATTCTGCCGGCTTGGCACTGTGGTCGCGCAAGCCATTCGAGCCGAATGCTGCACGTGAGTCGGATGGGCCATTGACGTATCGGTTTGACGAGACCGACGCAATGGTCGTGTGCGACAATGTGGAAGTGCCGTGGGAGCGCGTTTTTGTCCACAACGACGTTGGCCTGGCACGCGCAATCTGGTTCGAAACGCCTGCCCACTGCTTTGGCAACCACCAATCCAACGTCCGCTTCCACGCCAAGCTGCGGTTGCTCGTGGGCCTTGCCAGCAAGCTGACGCAAGCATCCGGCGCGGACGGCATTCCCTCTGTGATGGAGACGCTCGGACGTTTGGCATCGCTGGAGGCACTGCTCGCCGGCGTGATCGCGGGGCAGATCAGCATGGCGGAGGACTGGCCAACCGGATTCATGACCTTCAATCGGCGAATGATGTATGCCGCATTGAACTGGTGCACCGAGAATCACTCGCCGATTATCGATTGTCTGCGCGACCTCTGTGGTGGCGGCGTGTTTCAGATCCCGGCTGATGCCTCAGTCATGGATGACCCGAGGCTGCGTGAGGTCTTCGAAGCCTACTGGGTAACGCCACAATTGACCGCCGGCGACAGAATGAAGCTGTTCCGTCTGGCGTGGGATCTCATCGGCTCCGAATTCGCCGGGCGGCATCAACAGTATGAAAAGTTCTATGCCGGCCCGCCACTTGCGGTACGCAACTATAATTTCACGGTGGCGCCCTGGGATGAGTTCAACGCGATCGTGGATAGGCTGCTCGCCGAAGCCGGCGAAAGGGTTGGCTGAGTGAAAGGCACTTACTTGCACGCGCTCGGCAACAGCTGACTTTGCCGACATGACTGGAGCACCGATCCACCTTGCTGGCGAGCGACTGATGCTGGATCCGGCTGGGGTGCTGTACTGGCCAGCGACCAGCCTGCTTGTGGTATCCGATCTGCATCTGGAGAAGGGGTCGTCGTATGCTCGCCGCGGGCAGCTGCTGCCGCCCTGGGACACGCATGCGACACTGGATCGGCTGACCCTGCTGCTGCGACGCTATCGGCCGCGCATCGTGGTGGCACTGGGCGACAGCTTCCATGACAGCGATGGCGCATCGCGACTGCCGGCCGGCGAACTCGCACGACTGCGCGCCATGACCGAGGCGCACCGGTTTGTCTGGGTGAAGGGCAACCACGATCCCACCCCGCCGAATGGCATCGGTGGCGAGTGGGTCGAGGCGTTCAGCACTGCGACGCTGGTGCTGCGGCACCAGGCGCTCGCCGGAGCAGAGGGGGAGGTCTCGGGTCACCATCACCCCAAGGCCACCGTCCCTGCGCGCGGCACGACGGTCAGCAGGCCCTGTTTTGTCAGCAACGCGCGGCGGGTGGTGATGCCGGCGTTCGGCGCCTACACCGGGGGCATGGACGTCCGCGAACCGGCGATTTCCCGACTGTTCCCGCGCGGTGGGCGGGTGTTCCTGCTGGGCAAGGAACGGCTGTTCAGCTTTACACTTAGCTTCCCACCGGGGACGCTCCGCGCCTAGGCTGCGCCGACATGCTAGGCCGGTCTATCCCACAGGGCGCCCCGATCCGGGTGGTTGGCGACGTGCACGGCGACGCGACTGCGTTCAGCTATGCCGCCGCCACGGACCGCTTCGTGGTGCAACTGGGCGATCTGACCGATTACGGCCCCGACAACGCGGGCGCGCTCAGGATCATGTTTCGCATAATCGACGAGGGCCGTGGGCTGTTCCTGTTGGGCAACCATGATCTGAAGTTGGCGCGGTTCCTGGCGGGTCATCCGGTGCGCAACGAAGCAACTCTGGATGCAACGCTGGCGCAGCTCGACGATGCATTGCGAGAGCGGATCGTCGCCGAGGTTGCATTGGCGCCGGCGTGGCTGCAGCGCGACGGCGCAGTATTCGTACACGGCGGCTTTCACACGGCGATGCTGAATGCACCGCCGCCGGAGCATAGGCTGGATCGGGCGCACGGGGTGCTTGCCCGCGCATTGTACGGCGAGCCGACCGGGCGTATTCAGCCGGACGGCTATCCAGAGCGCAGCCTGCGCTGGGTTGATCGCATTCCGGCCGGGATCACGGTGTATTGCGGGCACGACCGGCGCAGTTCGGACGGGCGTCCCTATATCCGCCGCGGCGTCGCCGGCGGGTCGGCGGTGTTTCTCGACACCGGCGCGGGCAAGGGAGGCCACCTGTCATGGATCGATCTCTGAAGGTCGCGCTGGTCACCGGTGGCGCGCACGGCATCGGTGCCGCGATCGCGGTCAGGCTGGCGCGCGAGAGCTGGCACGTTGTGGTAGCTGATCTCGATCCACTCGGTAGCGCGCCTGTCGATGCACGATATGTGGCCTGCGACGTCGCAGACGAGATCGCGGTGAATGCGCTGATCGCCGAGGTGGCGGGGCAGGAGGGGCGGCTGGACGCACTGGTTTGCAATGCGGGCGTCAACGTCCGCAAGCCCATCGCCGAGCTGTCGCTGGCTGAGTGGTCACACGTCATCGGTACCAACCTCACCAGCACCTTTCTGCTGGCGCGTGCTGGCGAACGGATGCTTCGCGCCAGCAAGGGAGCTGTCGTGACGATTGCATCCACGCGTGCGCATATGTCGGAGGCGAACACCGAAGCTTATGCTGCATCGAAGGGCGGGCTGGTGGCGCTGACCCACGCATTATCGATCAGCCTGTCGCCTGAAGTAAGGGTGAACTGCATCAGCCCCGGCTGGATCTTCACCAAGGGCGATTCGCTGCGCGCGGAGGACGATGCCTTTCATCCTGCTGGCCGCGTGGGAACGCCGGAAGATATTGCGGCACTGACCGCATTCCTGGTTGGTCCCGACAGCGGCTTCATCACCGGCAGCGAGTTTGTCGTCGATGGCGGCGTGACGCGGAAGATGATTTATCCGGAGTGAGGCTGGTTTCTAACGCACCAGGTGCGGCCATATACCGGTTAAGCCGATGATGATCAGATACAGCGCGACGATGATGTTGAGCAGCCGTGGGATAATGAGAATCAGAATGCCGGCGATGAGCGCAATCAGGGGCTGAAGTACAATCACGTTGAGTGTCATCGGGTTCTCCTATGGGGAAATCGCAGTGCCCAGTCGATTCGGCACTCGGTGCCAAGCTCCTGCCACCCGCAGCGTGGCGTCGGTCGCCGTCCGCGGCGCTGGGTTCGACGTCCGGTCGGCCCCGATCGGCATTTGCGTGCTCCCATTCTATTCAACAAATCGCTGCGCATATAACATGCACATTGCGGGTCAGCCATCGCTGATCAACGTTCGGCGCGCGCGAAGCTGGAGGAGCGATCAGCATGTCCTACCCAACCTACCTGCTGCCGACCACTGTCGTGGGCAGCTATCCGCAGCCGGACTGGCTGGTCGATCGCGCGGGCCTGCACGCGCACGGTGTGCCACGGGTGCATGCACACGACATTTGGCGCATTCCCGAACCGTTGCTGGAACAGGCACAGGATGATGCAACGATCCTGGCGATACGCGACATGGAGCGCGCCGGCATCGACATCGTCACCGACGGCGAGATCCGCCGCGAAAGCTACTCCAACCGCTTCGCCCTCGCGCTGGATGGCATCGACTCCGACACCCCCGGCGAAGTCACCGCGCAGTTCAATCGCGCCACCCCTGTGCCGCGCGTGGTCGGCAAGATCCGCCGCCGCGGACCGGTGGAGCTGCGCGACGTGCAGTTCCTGCTGCGCCAGACCGATCGTGCGAGCAAGATCACACTGCCCGGTCCGTTCACACTCTCGCGTCAGGCGAAGAACGAGCACTACAAGGACGAGGCCGAACTGACGATGGACTATGCCGTCGCAGTGAACGAGGAACTGCACGATTTGAAGGCGTCGGGCGTCGACGTGATTCAGCTCGATGAACCCTGGGTTCGCACCGATCCTGACAAGGCGCTCCGCTACGGTATCCCGGCGATCAATCGCGCGCTGGAGGGCATCAATGGCCCGACAGTGGTGCATATCTGCTTCGGCTACGCCGCCGTTGTGAAGCAGCAGAAGCCGACCGGCTACAGCTTTCTGCCACAGCTGGCCGACACGGTCGCACAGCAGATCTCGATAGAGGCAGCACAACCGAAACTCGACCTCGGCGTGCTGCGCGACCTGTCGCACAAGCAGATCATGCTGGGCGTGCTCGATCTCGGCGATACGAATGTAGAGACACCTGAGACGGTCGCCGATCGCATCCGAGCAGCCCTGAGGTATGTCGCACCGGACCGACTGATCCCCGCGCCCGATTGCGGCATGAAGTACCTGCCGCGCGACGTCGCCTTCGGCAAGCTCCGTTCGCTCGCCGAAGGCGCCGCCGTCGTGCGCCGCGAACTGGCCGGATAGCGCCGACTATTCGACCAGCCGTAGTTCCGCCGCCCTTCTGCCGGGCAGCGGCCGCAGCATGAACGCCTCCACAGGCTGCGGCACGTTCTTGAGCATCAACGCGCCGAGTGATTCGAACGACAGGCCCAGGCGATCGCCTGCCCGCTCGTGCGCGGCGCGCGAAATGCAGATACCGCCAGGCAGGCACACCTCCTGCAGTCGCACAGCGATGATGATTCCGCTGCCGTGGAAGTCGCGCCCATCGCGGATGACATCCCCCAGATCAACTCCGACGCGCAGGCGCAGGCTGTTGTCCTCCGGCCAACCGTCATTGTGCCGCGCCAGTTCGTACTGCATGGCGACGGCGCACCTCACCGCTCCGCTGACGCTGTCGAATGTGACCAGCATTGAATCCCCCACGGTTTGCACGACACGGCCGCCATGCCCGCGAATGGCTGGCTTGATCAGCCTGTGCATGTCGCGCAGCCGAGCGACGGTCCCTGTATCGTCGCGATGAAACAGCCGGCTGTAGCCGACAACGTCGGCGTATAGAGCGGCCATCAGTCGGCCTGCGCGCCGGCTCCGCCACGCCGACCGACGGGTCGGTCCGGACGAAACGCGCAAGGTGGGCGCCGACCGGTCATCGCCGGGAAGAGAGTCCCTGAAGGATAACGCAGGAACCGGCTTTGGTTGATACACATCCAGGAATCGCCGCAGCATGACACGTCTCAGCACTTTCAGTGCGAAGCAGAAGGAAGCTTATTGGAATGAAAAGGCCCCGTCCGGTGGCTGGCGGGGCCTGAGCGCTGCCAGCTAACGAACGCAGCTAGAGCGCGTGCGACCCCGAACCCGCAGCCATGCGGACCAGACGCGTAAGACAGACAGCAATGAAACGCAGGGCGTCCATGCAGGCCGGTTAGCATGATCTGTGTTGAATTCCGAAGCGAAAATGCATCCGGCGCATCACAGAATTGCGAGGTGCCGGATCGTTCCCATTCGCGCCTATTAGAGCAGCAATGTTGCTTCAACTCGGCGTCGGTTATGCCAATCCCACCACTTCGGCCAACGCCTGCACCTGCTCCTCATAGCGCGACACCGGATTGAGCAGCAGGTGATTTGCACCCATCGCGATGACTTCCTCCAGCCTTGTGCGCACCTGCTCCGGCGTGCCGTGAATGCCGGATGCATCAGTCCCGGGAGGATTGTGGTAAACGTCGGTGAACCAGCGGTGCAGTTCAGCGCGCGCCACCTCCGGATTTTCATCCACTGCGATGAAGATCCGCTTCGAAATCGGATATGTCGCCGGGTCGCGCCCGGCCTCCTCAAGCGCCTCGCGCAACAGTGGGACCGAGCGTGCAAACTCAGCGATGCTAGAGCCGCCCGAACCCATCCATCCATCGGCGATGGATGCGGCGCGCCGTACAGCGTCTGGATGTCCGACGCCCATCCAGATCGGCAGTGGGCTCTGCACCGGCTTGGGCCACATCGTGTCGCCCCCCAGGTGATAGAACCGTCCCTGATGTTCCACTTTCTGTTGCGTCCACAAGGCGCGGATGAGCGCCACCTCTTCGCGGAACCGGGCAACCCGGCCTGCCTCCGGCACCTCGAATTGCCGATAGTGATGCTCGCGTCCCAGCCCCACGCCAAGGATCGCCCGACCTCCACTGAGATGATCCAGCGTTGCCCACTGATGGGCCACCATCAACGGACTGTGGATCGCCAGGACCACCACCGATGCACCGAGCCGGATGCGCGTCGTCACTGCCGCCGCGTAGGTCAGCGCCACGACTGGATCGAAGCACGTAACGTGGTCCAACGTGTTCTCGGTGACCCATAGATCACGGAAGCCGAGCGCTTCAGCCCGCTGCGCCACGGTGCGCACCGACGCGACATCGATCGCATCCGGCGACCGATGTGGCAACGACATGCCGAACGCTATCCGATCCTTCAACGCCATTGCGTAATCCCCTCAGTGCCCTGGCGCCGCCCCTTTCGGCATCCGAGGCAGGAACAGCGCCAGCGGCCAGATGCAAAGCGCCACAATGCCCAACAGCCAGAATATGTCGAGATAGCTCATGATCGACGCCTGAGCCTGCAGCGTGCCGCTGATTGGGCCGAGCGGCACCTTCCAACCGTAGCCGTTGTAGGAGGTAATATGTTCTGCCAACCGCGCATGATGGAACTGCCCCCGCTCCTGCAGCAGTGTCTGCGCGAACGATACCCCGACGCTGCCGCCAAGGTTGCGGAATAGGTTCAGCATTGCCGAAGCCTCGTTGGTCTGATCACCGGGGACCCCGACATAGGATATGGCACTCAGCGGGATGAACAGCATCGGCAGCCACAGCACCTGGACCACCCGCGCCATCGCCACGTTCCAAAATCCCATCGACAGATCGAGCCCCGTATTGGACAGCAGTCCCCATCCCGTGCCGATCAAGGCGCCAAGGATCAGCCATTTTGGTTGAACGTAGCGACCGGTGACGAACCCAGAGATCGGCATGACGAACAGCGTGACGATCCCGCCATAGGCGAGCGTCAGACCGGCCTGCGTGGCATCATAACCCATCAGCTCCTGCGACAGCTGCGGCAGCAATTGCGTGGTGCTGATCAACATGAAGAACACCGCGAACATCATCAGGCAGGAGATCGCGAAGGCCCGCGACCGCAGCAGCCGCACATTCATCACCGGCTGCGGATGCAGCAGCTCCCAAACGACCAGCGTGGCAAGGCCCAGCAAGGCCGCCACGCCAAGGCCGGTGATGAAATCTGAGCTGAAGCCGTCATCACGCTCATAACGGTCAAGCATGATTTGCAGCGCACCGAAGCCCAGCACGATCAGAGCAAAGCCGATGTAATCGACGCGGAGGCCGCCGGCGAGCAACGCGCGCCGTTCCTGACGCAATGCCCCAGGCTCGGTGATGAACAACTGCACCAGCGTGAGCGACAGCAGTCCGACTGGCAGGTTGATCAGGAAGCACCAATGCCATGAGTACGAGTCAGTCAGCCACCCGCCCAGCACCGGCCCGGCCGCGGGAGCAGTAACGACAGTGATGCCATACAATGCGAATGCCAGTGCCCGCTTCTCCGGCGGGAAGGTGTCGGCGAAGATCGACTGCTCGGTCGGTGCCAGTCCGCCGCCTCCCACACCCTGCAACGCGCGCGCGAACAGCATCGCGGTCAGGGAAGTGGACATCGCGCACAGCACGCTGCTGCCGGTGAACAGCGCCACGCAGATCATGTAGAACCGCTTGCGTCCCAGAACATTGGCCAGCCAGCCACTGATCGGCAGCACGATCGCATTGGCCACCAGATAGCTGGTCAGTATCCAGGTCGCCTCGTCCAGGCTCGCCGCAAGGCTGCCCGCGATATGCGGCAGCGCGACGTTGACGATCGTAGTGTCAAGCACCTCCATGAAGGTTGCGATCGATACAATCAGCGCGATCAGCCAAGGGTTGCGCTTGCCCGCAGCCGAACGAGGCAGTGCTGTCGGCATCTCAGTTCGTTTTCACACTCGGCTCGACCGACATTCCGGGTGCCAGGAAATACTGCTGCACGCGAGCGTCGTCGAACACGATCTTCACCGGCAGCCGCTGCACCACCTTGACCCAGTTGCCAGTGGCATTCTCGGCGGGCAGCACGCTGAATGCCGATCCGGTGCCTGGCTGGAAGCTGTCCACCTTGGCGTGAAACGTCACCGCGGGTACTGCGTCGACCGATACTCTCACCGATTGCCCAGGCTTCAGCCGAGACAGCTGCGTCTCCTTGAAGTTCGCCGTCACCCACACGTTGTCCTGCACGATGGCGAACATCGCCTGGCCTGGACTGACGTAATTGCCGACGTCAACATTGCGATGCGCAATGTGCCCGGTCACCGGCGCGACAATTGTGCAGTAGGAAAGCTCGAGTTCCGCCGCCGCGACGTTCGCCTGCGCCTGTTGCTCCTGGGCCTGCGCGGCCACCAGCTGCGCCTGTCCCGCCTGCAGTTGCGCTTCTGCGCCGGCGACAGCCTGCTTCGCAGCGTTGAGCTTGGCTTGCGACGAATGGAAGGTTGCGGTCGCATTATCGACCTGCTGCTGAGACACCGCATGCGGATTGATGCTGGTGAACCGTTGATAGTCCTGCTGCGCCTGCATGAGATCGGCCTGCGTCACGACCACGTTCGCCTTCGCCTGGTCCACATTGGCCTGCAGCACGCCGATCTGCGCCGCGGTCTGCTGCCGGCTTGCCGCCGCGTTGGCGCGCGCGGCCTTGGCCTGGTCGAGCTTCACCTGATAATCGTGCCGATCGATCAGCACGAGCGTCTGACCCCGGGTTACGTGCTGATTGTCGGAGAATTCCAGCGCGACGACAGGGCCGGCAACCCGCGGCGCCATCTGCGTCATGTAGCCATCTACGAACGCGTCATTGGTACTCTCGTAGTTCCGGGACTGCAGCCAATAAACCACACCTGCGCCAATAGCGGTCAGGCCGACAATGGCGCCGATCGCAATCCCTAGCGCACGGCGCCAGCGGCTCGGCTCGTATTCCGAGGGCCGTTCGGCGTCGCTTTGCCGGGTGGTGCCCTCGCTCGCGATATGCTGGGGGTCGTCCATGATGCCAATAAGGGCAGCAGGCGCGACGCTTCCATGCCGCGAATGATCACGGACGCCTGATCGGGGAGAGGCGGCATGAACGAGGATCGATGCGTGTTCCTGCAACCAAGATTGCTGCCAGTCTAAGCAAGACGGCTGATGCCCCACGCTATGTTTCGATCGCGCGCGCGATCACGCTGGAGCGTCTGATGAAGGGCAAGCTGCTACAATCGACCCGCGCGAAGGTACTGTGCAACCATAAGGGACAGCCGACAGGAGCCCTCATGCCCGCGCCTTCCTCTGATACGGTTGCCGCCGTATTGCGCCATACCGATGCATCTCTCGACGCCTCCCGTGAGCGGTTGTTCGAGCTCTTGAGCATTCCCTCGATCAGCGCCCAGCCTGACCACCGGCAAGATTGCCTGCGTGCCGCCGAGTGGGTGCGCGCACAGCTCGCTGAGCTTGGCTTTTCCGCCGAGATCCGCCCTACCGATGGCCATCCAGTCGTCATCGCCCACCATGCCGCACCGGCCGGTGCCCGCAGTCCGCACATCCTGTTCTACGGCCACTACGACGTGCAGCCGGTGGATCCGCTCGACCTATGGCACAGCCCGCCTTTCGAGCCACAGCTGGTAGATGGACCGCATGGCAAGCGGTTCGTCGCGCGCGGCGCGGTGGACGACAAGGGCCAGGTGATGATGTTCGTCGAGGCGATGCGCGCCTGGAAGCAAGCTGCCGGCGGCATCCCCGCGCACATCACTGTGCTGATCGAAGGCGAGGAAGAAGTCGGCAGCCCCAGCCTTGAACCGTTCCTGGTCGCAAACAAGGCTGAACTCGCATCCGACCTTGCACTGATCAGTGACACCGGCATGTGGGACATCGACACGCCGGCCATCACCACGCGCCTGCGCGGCATGACCTATGTGCAGGTGACCCTGAAGGCAGCCAGCCGTGATCTCCATTCCGGACTGTATGGCGGCTCGGCGCTTAATCCGATCAACGCGCTGGCGCGCGTGCTGGGCGATTTGCATGACGCCAATGGTCGCGTCCAGCTGCCCGGCTTCTACGACAAGGTGAAGCCCGTCTCGAATGCCCAGCGGGCGCAGTGGGATGCACTCGGCTTCGACGAGACTGCATTCTTGGGCAAGATCGGCCTTAGCTCACCGTCGGGCGAACGCGGCTACTCCGCGCTCGAACGGATGTGGGCGCGACCGACTGCCGATATCAACGGCATGTGGGGCGGTTACACCGGCGCTGGCGCCAAGACGGTGATCGCCGCTGAGGCGTCAGCGAAGATCTCGTTCCGCTTGGTGCCCGGGCAGGATCCGGATGAAGTGTGCGACCAGTTCAAGCGTTTCGTGGGCGAGCGGCTGCCGGTTGGTGCGACGGTTGACTACGAGTGTGGCACCCGCAGCCCGGGAATCGAGGTCAATGTCGAAAGCCCTTGGGTACGCGCGGCGCAAGCGGTGCTGACCGACGAATACGGCAAGCAAGCAGTACTGATGGGCAGCGGCGGTTCGATCCCGGTGGTGACCTCGCTGCGCACAATACTGGGCATCGACAGCCTGCTGATGGGCTTCGGCCTTGATGACGACCAGGTGCACAGCCCAAACGAAAAGTTCGAGCAGCGCTGCTTCCACCACGGTATCCGCTCGCATGTTCGGCTGCTCGCAAAGTTTGCTGGCGGGTGAGGTGAGCTGTTCCCCTCCCATTGCGGGAGGGGGTCGGGGGGGAGGGGGCCACAGCGGGTCCGCCACCCCCTCCCCCCGCCCCCTCCCGCAAGGGGAGGGGGAGAAGCCCAGATCCGCTCCCCGCCTCCGCATCGTGGGCCTGTGCACTCAGTTGGCGGGACCTTTCGACCTGGAGTTGGCGACAGGCGAGTGCCTGGCGATCACCGGCCCGTCCGGTTCCGGCAAGAGCCTCTGCCTGCGAATGATTGCTGACCTCGACCCCAACGAGGGCGATGTGCTCCTCGACGGCGCGAGCCGTCGGAGCTTTTCTGCTCCAGCCTGGCGCCGGCAGGTCGTTTATAGCGCTGCCGAGCCTGGGTGGTGGCACGAGCGGGTGGCCGATCACTTCCGCGGCGAGACGTCGGAGATCGCCCGCGGCATGCTGCCGCGGCTTGCGCTCGCAGCGGCAACATTCGACAGCGATGTCGTGCACCTCTCAACGGGTGAGCGGCAGCGCATGGCGCTGATCCGCGCTCTTGCCCTGCAGTCTCCTGTACTGCTGCTCGATGAACCGACCGGCGCGCTGGACCAGGACAGCACGCACCTGGTCGAGGTGGTGCTTCGCCAACGTCTCGCCGCCGGCACCACCATACTGATGGTGACGCACAGCGCGGCGCAGGCCGAGCGCCTCGCCCGCCGCCACCTGCGCATGGAGAACCGCCGCCTCGTCCCGGCATGACGCCGATCCTGCTCACCCCGCTCGACGTCGCGGTCGCCGCTGTATTGATCGTGCTCGACGCCACGCTGTCGCTGGTGCTCCGCCTCGGCTTGCACACGCAGCTCGTCTGGGCGGCGGCGCGCATGGTCGTACAACTGGTGCTTATCGGCTTCGTGCTTCGGCTGGTGTTCTCGCTGGTCTCGCCGCTGGCGACGCTTGCGGTGGTTCTGGTCATGGTGGCGGTTGCCAGTCGAGAGGTCGCCGCTCGCCCCGAGCAGCGGCTCGGTCGCTTTGGCAACTATGCGGTCGGCGCTTCGGCTGTTGCCTTTGCCACCTTCCTCACCGCCATCCTGGCACTGACCACGGCCATTCGTCCGCAGCCCTGGTACGACGCACGCTATGCCATACCGCTCGCTGGCATCATCCTGGGCAACGTGTTGAACGGCGGTTCGCTGGCACTCGATTCCCTGCTGGGCGGCGTCGTGCGCGAACGGGCCGGAATCGAGGCACAGCTTGCGCTTGGCGCCAGCTTCCACCAGGCCATGCGCGGTCTGATCCGCACCTCGGTACGGCGCGCGCTGCTGCCGATCATCAATCAGATGTCGGCCGCTGGCGTGGTCACGCTGCCCGGCATCATGACAGGCCAGATCCTCGCCGGCATGGACCCGCTGGAAGCGGCGAAATACCAGATCCTGCTGATCTTCCTGCTGTCCGGCGGCAGTGGTCTCGCCGCGGTCGCTGTGGTTTACCTTGCCGCAATGCGATTGACTGATGATAGACAGCGCCTGCGCATCGACCGCTTGCGCGCGAAGGCACGAGGTACGCTCCCATGATCGCCAGCGACGTAATGACCCGCAACGTGATCTCGGTCCCGCCGGACGCGACGATTGCCGACGCTGTCGCGCTGATGCTCGACCGGGGCATCTCTGGCCTGCTGGTGGTGGATCACAGCGGCACGCTCGCCGGGATCGTCACCGAGGGCGACCTGCTGCGACGCGATGAACTTGGCACAGGCCGGCGCCGCTCCTGGTGGCTGCGCCTGATCGCCTCGCCGGGTCGGCAGGCCGCTGACTTCACGCGCACGCACGGCCGCAAGGTCTCCGACGTGATGACGCAGGACGTCATCAGCGTGAGCGTCAGGTCGCCGCTGGAGGAGATTGTCGCGCTGATGGAAGAGCATCGCATCAAGCGCGTCCCCGTGCTTGACGACAACAAGGTCGTCGGCGTGGTCAGCCGCGCCGACCTGCTGCGCGCGCTTGCGGTGGCGGCGCGCGAGCATGCCGTGGCCGCCGGCGATGACCCGACCATCCGCAACCGCATCCTGGAAACTTTGGGACGCGAACCATGGGCGCCGCGGACCACGCTTAATGTGACGGTGGTGAACGGCGTGGTCGATCTTTGGGGAACGATCAGCAACGACCAGGAGCGCCGCGCGATCTGCGTC
The DNA here is from genome assembly GCA_046732975.1 of Pseudomonadota bacterium. GTDB lineage: Bacteria > Pseudomonadota > Alphaproteobacteria > Acetobacterales > Acetobacteraceae > JAMXLO01. Next base: position 21,087 of record JBKPOG010000085.1, on the reverse strand, counting down.
ATCGCCGAGAACACCCCGGGCGTGAAAAAAGTGATCGATCACCTGGTGTTCGTGGAGGCATATACCGGCACCGTCATCGAAGCGCCGCCGCAGTCATAGCCTCCCCTCCTCCGTGCTTCCGCCTTAGCATGGCGGCGGCAAAAGGGGAGACGACATGGAAAGCCAGAGCTTCGACTACATCGTGGTGGGCGCCGGCTCGGCCGGTTCAGTATTGGCCAACCGACTGAGCGAAAACCCAAGCCACAAGGTGCTGGTGCTCGAAGCCGGGCGCGAGAGCCATCCTTGGTCGCGCATTCCTGTGGGCTTCGCGAAGCTGATCAACAATCCTGCTGCCAATTGGCTTTATTCATCCGAGCCGGAAGAAGGCACCGGCAACCGACGCATCCCAATCCCGCGCGGCAAGCTGCTCGGCGGCTCATCATCGATCAACGGCATGGTGTTCGTACGCGGCCAGGCGCAGGACTATGATACCTGGGCACAACTCGGCAATCGCGGTTGGAGTTATCGCGAAGTGCTGCCGATCTTCCGCGACATGGAAGAGTACCAAGGCGAGGCGGACTCCGAATACCGTGGCAGCAGCGGGCCGCTGAAGGTCACCGAGAGCAATGAGACGGGACCGCTGTACAATGCCTTGATCGAAGCGGCCGGCCAGGTGGGTATCACCTACACCAAGGATTACAACGGCGCGCAGCAGGACGGCATCGGCATGACGCAGATGACGATTCGCCGCGGCCGTCGGATGAGCACCGCCGTCTGCTATCTCGATCCTGCGCGCAGGCGGCCAAACCTGACCATTCAGGCGAAGGCATTGACCGAATGCCTGCTGTTCGACGGCAATCGCTGCGTGGGCGTGCGGTACTCGGTCGATGGACAGCAGCGCGAGGCACGCGCGCAGCGCGAGGTCATCGTCAGCGCGGGATCGATCAATTCGCCGCAGCTGCTGGAAATTTCCGGCATCGGCCAGCCGGAGCGGCTGCAGGCCATCGGCGTCGAGGTGCGTCATGCGCTGAAGGGGGTCGGCGAGAATCTGCGCGATCACTATTCGCCGCGGATGAAGTGGGTGGTGCCGGCGTCGCTTGGCGTGACCTACAACGACAAGATGCGCGGGCTAGGGAAGGTGAAGCAGGCACTGACATATGCGCTTACCCACAAAGGTCTGCTTGGGCTGCCGGCGGCGCCGATACGCGCGTATATTCGCACTCGGCGCGGGCTGGATGCGCCGGATGCCGCGATCTCTTGGGTGCCGTTTCTGATGACCAACGACTTCCAGTTGGCCAAGAACTCCGGCGTCACTGCGATCATGAACATCCTGCGCTCGGAGAGCACCGGCAGCATCCACGTCACGTCGAAGTCGCCGCGCACGCCGCCGGCGGTGCGGTTCAACTTCCTGTCTGCGCAACTCGACCGGGAGGTCACGCTGGAGGCAATGCGCGTTACGCGGCGCATTATGACCGCTGGGCCGATGCGCGGCATCGCCACCGAGGAGATGGCGCCGGGCATGGCTCTCCAGTCTGATGACGAACTGCTGGATTGGGTGCGGAAGAATGCCGAAACGACCTATCACCCGGTCGGCACGTGCAAGATGGGATCGGATCCGATGGCGGTGGTCGATGACCAGCTTCGGGTCCACGGCTTGCGGGGACTACGGATTGCCGATGCGTCGATCATGCCGACGCTGACCTCGGGCAACACCAACGCGCCATCAATCATGATCGGGGAGAAGGCGGCGCGTATGATCCTTTCGAATGCTCAGGCGTAGCGCCAGCACCGGCACTGGGACCGCAAACGATCGTCGTTGCCAGGCGTTATCGCCGGCATGTGGCGATTTGCATTCTCGGCTGCGGTGATCGCCCTGGGGGGCTGCGCGGCCGGCGTGGATTACGGACCGTATACGGGCAGCTATCACTCCGGCGCCTACGCTCTGCCCGGCTACGCGTACAGCTATCCGTATGGTTCGGCCGGGCTGGGAGGCATTTGGGTCGGCGGCGGACGCGGCGACTGGCACCGCTGGCACGGTTCCGACGGGCATCACCACCGGGGAGCTTGGCACGGTGGCCCCGCTCATGCTCCAGGCGCATGGGCTGGTAGAGGACATTGGGCCGGCCACAGCTGGCATCACTGATGCAGAGGCTGCTCGCTGCTGACATGACGGGGTCAGCAGTCGCGCGGTATCTTCGGCGGCATGAACCGGCATACCCAGGGTCTCCTGCTGATCACGCTTTCTGCGGTTGCCTTCAGTTCCGCGGGGTTCTTCACCCGGCTTATCCGGCTCGATGTGTGGACCATGTTGTTCTGGCGCGGTCTGTTCGCCGGGCTGATGATCTTCTGCGTTGTGCTGGTACAGGAGCGACACGGCGTTTGGCGCGCCATGCGCGCGATCGGATGGCCCGGCCTCGTAGCGGCGGCATGTTCGACGGCTGCGACGATCCTCTACATCAACGCGTTCCGCCTCACATCGGTGGCCGATGTGGCGGTGATCTTCGCGGTGGCGCCATTCCTCACCGCCGGCATTGGGTGGCTGTGGCTTGGCACGAGGGAGCCGTGGTCCACACTCGTGGCCAGCGCGGTCGCCGTCATGGGTGTCGGCATCATGGTCGGTGGGGCGATCGCGGACGGACACTTGGCGGGCGATTTGCTCGCGTTCGGCATGACGGTGTGCATGGCCATCATGATGCTGATCATCCGTCATCATCACGCGACGCCGATGCTGCCGGCAGCCTGCCTGTCGGCACTGCTATGTCCGCTTCTGGTATGGCCGTTTGCGACCCCGTTCGCGGTCGACGCGGGCGACATGGCGGAGCTGGTGCTGTTCGGGACCACCCAGTTCGGCCTGGGACTGCTGCTGCTGACGATTGGCGGGCAGATGGTGTCGGCGACCGAGAATGCGCTGCTGAACACGCTGGAGACACCATTGGCGATTGCCTGGGCCTGGCTGTGCTTTAGCGAGACGCCGTCGATCACCAGCGCGGGGGGCGGGGTCATCGTCATGGCCGCGGTCGCCGCGCATATCTGGTACAGCAACCGATCGAAAGCGGCGACGGTTCTCGCCTAGCGCAGACGCGGACCGGTATCCATCCCGAGCAGGGCGCGGCCTCCGATCGGGTACCATTCGGAACCGATGGTGACGGTCTGGCCGACGACATGCAGGTCGCGCCAGCACTCGGCCAGACGGCTTTCGGTCTTGAATGACGTGCTGCCGCCGTGTCGGTACATCAGGTCCATCGCGTCGCGCGCGCATTCAGCGGCAAACACGGGCGCCAGACGGCAGCGTGAACGCTGTTCGAGCGTGCTCTCCTTGCCGGCGGCGATGGTGTTCCAGATCTCCGTAATCATCGCGCTGCGATAAATGCGGCCAGCATTCAGCATCGCATCGGCACGACCGACCGCTTCCTGAACCTGCGGGCTGTCGTTCAGCCTGAAGGTTCGGCCGCGCGGCGTCTTATCCGCGGCAAGTTCAATCAGTGCGTCGATCCCGGCGCGAGCAATTCCGGTGATCACCGAGCTATGGTGCGGACCGACCCAGCACACGCTTGGCAGCGCATAGGTCAGGCCGGGCCAGCGCGACCACTGATTGTCCAGCGGCACGCCGGCATGGACCATGGTCCGGTGCTCGGGCAGGAACGCGTCGTTGACCGTCCAATCGAAGCTGCCCGTGCCGCGCAGACCGGCAACCTCCCAGCTTCCCGGCACGACCTGCGCCTCGGCGCGAGGAAACAGTGCACGCCAGTAGAGCGAGCCACCGTCTGGGCGCCGGCGCGGCTGGCCGTCATCGAGGATCTGGAAGCTGCCCAGCATCCAGTCGGCCTCCTGGCAGCCGGTGCCGAACGTCCAGTGGCCGCTGATGCGATAGCCGCCGGGGACCGGCACCGCTTGGCCACCACCCTGCACTGCTGTGCCAGCGATGATCGACGGCGTACCCTGGCCGTGCACCTCCTCGACGCCCTGGTCTGGCAGGCCAAGGCTGACGAGTTGGCCGATGCTGTTGTTGCAGACATTCCAGCCAACCGATCCGGCGCTCTCGGCCATCACTTCCACGACGCGCAGATAGGTCAGGGGATCGATCTGGAGGCCGCCCAGCGAGCGAGGAATCAGCATGCGATAGAAGCCGCCGGCACGGAGTTGCTCGACCAGCGGCGGGGCGAGGCGCTGCTCGCGCTCGATCTGCTCATGGTAGCGGCGGATGTCTGGGCGCAGCGCAATGGCCGCCTGCACCAGCGGTTGGGCGTCGATGTCGGTCGGCAGACGGGTGTCTTCGGCGATGGCGTCCATTCGTTTGCTCCTGCCGCGATACGTTCAGACGGTGACGGGATGCCCGGCCGCCACAGTAGCATCGCTGCAGGGAGAGGCTATGGTTGGCGATCCGGATCGGGGGAACAAGGATGGCACGGCTTGAGGGGAAGATCGCTCTGATCACCGGCGCCGGTACTGGCATTGGTCGCGCCGCCGCGCGCGCCATGGCGGCGGAAGGCGCCCGCGTCGTCGTCGCTGAGATCAATGCCGCAGCCGGTGAGCAGACCGCGCAAATCGTGACCCAGGCGGGTGGCGAATGCATCGCGGTTACGACGGATGTGACCCAGGAGGACAGCGTACGCGCCGCAATCGACACCGCCGTCCGCCACTATGGCGGGCTGCACATCCTGCACAACAACGCGGGTGGCTCGACGCCACGGGACAACACGGTGGTCGAGGCGCCGATCGACGAGTTCTGGCGGGCGATCCGCCTGGATCTATTCGGCACGTTCCTAGGCTGCCGGTTCGGCATTCCGGCGATCATCGCCTCGGGCGGCGGATCGGTGATCAATATGGCGTCGAACGTCGCACTGATGGGGATTGCCGGCCTCGACTGCTACACCGCGGCGAAAGGCGGCATCGCGGCGATCACCCGGTCGATGGCGGTGGAGTTCGCGCCACAGAAGGTGCGGGTCAATGCGATTGCGCCGGCGGCGACGATGACTGATCGCGTGCGCGGCCGCTTCGAAGCAGGCAATCCGCGCATCACCAAGATTGTGGACGCGCACCTGGTCGGACTGATCCAACCGGAGGACATCGCCAACATGGCAGTGTTCCTGGGCTCCGACGAGTCACGCATGGTCACCGGGCACGTCTGTCCGGTGGACAGCGGGGTGACGATCTCCTGACGGAGAGATGTGTCCTGTGCCTCGCCGCGGGTTCAGGCGCGATGCACGCTCTCGCATGCCGTCATTCTTGTCAGGCGGCGCGTACTCCCGCCACGAACGAGCCGACTTCGGTTGTCAGGCGATCTGCCTGCCTGGATAGATCGCCGGCAGCCTGCAGTACTTGCCCCGCAGCTTGGCCCGTTTCACTTGCGGCTTGGCTGACACCAGTAATGTTTGTCGTCACCTCACGTGTGCTCGATGCCGTCTGCTGTACGTTGCGGGCGATCTCGGCGGTCGCCGCGCCCTGCTGTTCGACTGCTGACGCGATCGTGGTCGTGATCATGCTGACCTCTTCGATCGTGTCCGCGATGCCTTTGATTGCGCCGACCGCTTCTTCCGTCGCTGACTGGATCTGCGCAATCTGCGAGCTGATCTCATCGGTTGCCTTGGCGGTCTGGTTGGCGAGGCTCTTCACCTCGGAGGCAACCACGGCAAAACCCTTTCCGGCATCGCCTGCACGCGCTGCTTCGATGGTGGCGTTCAGGGCCAGCAGGTTCGTCTGGCCAGCAATGCTGGAGATCATTTCGACCACCTGACCGATCTTCTGCGCACCTTCTGCCAGCGCACGAACAATCCCGTTGGTCTGGCGCGCATCACCGACCGCCTTCTCGGTGATCTTCGCCGATTGCGCCACCTGGCGGTTGATCTCACCAATCGAACTGGTCAATTCCTCGGCGGCCGTGGCGACCGTCTGGACTCCGGCGCTCGCCTCTTCGGCGGCGGCCGCCACATTCGCAGCTTGCTGATTGGTCTGCGTAGCGGTCGACGACATCGACTGCGCCGTCGCCTCCATTTCCGTCGAGGCGGACGACAACACGCCAACAAGGCTGCTGATCTTGCTCTCGAACTCGCTCACCAGGCTTTCCATGAGTTGCGCTTTTTGCTGCTTCGCCACCTGATCCACCTTTTCCGCAGCAGCAAGCTGGTCAGCCTTGATCATGCTCTCTTTGAACACCTCGACCGCGGCTGCCATCCGGCCAACCTCATCGCCGCGGTCGCGAGCGGGGATCTCCACCGTCATATCCTTTGCGGCCAACCGGTGCATCGCTGCCGTCATGTCCTGGATCGGTTTGGCGATTGCGCGGATCGTCAGATATCCCGCGGACGCCGCGACGATGACACTTAGGCCTAGTAGCGTGAGGACAACCAACCGCCCTGTACGATAATCGGTGGAGGCCTGATCCGCCCCTTGCCTCCCCGCATCTACATTGTACGCAATGTCCTCATTGATCGCCGCGTCAACCTGCTCTCCGATTGCCACGAGATCGCTCAAGCCAGCGATGGCGTCCTCGAACTTGCCCGCATGCAGCAGGCCTAGTGCCCGTTTCGTTGTTTCGAGATAAGACCGCCACGCCGTCTGGTAATCGGCGTAGAGCCGTTTCTCCTCATCCGATGCGACGGTCGGAGCATACTTCGCTTCCGGTGCTCCAAGGGCAGTGCTCCACTCAGCGAGGGACTTCTCGATCGCGTCCAGGTCGCTGCCACTCGCCTTGCCGTAAATCGCCTTGCTGACAAGGAGCCGGTAATGCAGGACCGCGCCACGCATTTCCCCGAGGTAGCCAATCCCCAGCATGGCATCGTTGGTGACGTCCTCGACGCTCGCGTTCAGCGTCGAAAATTTCTGCAATGACGCAGCTCCAAGCACTGCAATGACAACAACAAGCGAGCAGAATGCCGCGATGATCTTGTTGCGTATTGACAAATTACCCAGAATGCCAGCCACAGACACGGAAGATCCCTCCGTCAAATGGACCTTCCTGTGTAACGAGGCAGTCTCTACAGTTAGTTAACGAACGCAACCAGCCGAATCTGTTGCTCCACGGCGGCTGGGTTTACGCTGCCCGAACCCTCAGGCCTTGACCTCCGTGAGCGACGCATCGATCTCCTCGATCGACCGACCTTTGGTCTCAATCCCCACCAGCCAGAACAGGTCCGGGGCTGGTTCTTTTGCCAGCCGTCAATTACCATACGCATTGAGCTCAGGCTTTGTCAGCACTAATTTTGGGAGCGAAGCATGACCAACGCGATCGAAAGCGAGCAGCTAACGCGGGTCGGTCCTGGCACCATGATGGGCGATCTGATGCGGCAGTACTGGCTGCCTGCGGCAAAGTCATCCGAGGTCGTCGCCGGCGGCGATCCTCTGCGGCTGATGCTGCTGGGCGAACGCCTGATTGCGTTCCGCGACAAGGCAGGACGTGTTGGCGTGATGGATCATCGCTGCCCCCACCGCTGTGCATCGCTGTTCTTCGGACGGAACGAGGATGGCGGCATACGTTGCGTTTATCACGGCTGGAAATTCGACGCGGACGGCAATTGTATCGACATGCCCAACGTGCCGCCGGATCAGGACTTCCGACAAAAGGTCCACGCGAAAACCTATAAGGTGACTGAACGCGCCGGCGCCATCTGGGTGTATATGGGCGAACGTGAAGCGGCGCCGCCGATGCCGGAGATCGAGGCCACTTTGCTGCCGCAGAGCGAACTCTCTATCATGTTCACACAGCGCGAGTGCAATTGGCTGCAGGCGCTGGAGGGCGACATCGATACGTCGCATTTCAGTTGGCTGCATGTCGGGTCGGTGCGACCCGAACAGGTCGATCCGGACAACTGGCTGATGTACCAGGTCGCCAATCGCGCTCCCGAGTATCACGTCACCGACACCGACTGGGGCACGATGTATTGCGCCTATCGGCCCGCCGAGAACTACGGGACCTATTGGCGCTTTGCACACTTCGCTTTCCCGTTCTGGACCTTCATCCCGCAAGGCGACTTCGTCGATCGTGTGATCGCCCGCGCCTGGGTGCCGATGGACGACACGCACGTGATGTTCGTCGGCTTCTCCTGGAAGCAGGCGTCCCGCACCGCAGCGTTGTCGGGCGGCAAGCCAATTCCGGGTGCGACGATGGCGCCCGAGATGCTGCCGAACAGCACCGACTGGTTCGGGCGCTTCCGTCCGGCGCAGAATGCGAGGAACGACTACCTGATCGATCGCGACGCGCAGCGCAACCACGAAATCTACACCGGCATCACGCACATCGCGATGCAGGACCAGGCGATCACCGAGAGCATGGGCGCGATCGTCGACCACTCGTTCGAGCATCTCGCGCCCAGCGATCAGATGATCACGCGCACGCGGCGTCGCCTGCTGATGGCGGCGCGTGCACTGAGCGAGAAAGGCACGGCTCCGCCTTGCGTGGATCAGCCGGAACTCTTCCAGCAGGTGCGCAGCGGCGAAGCGGTGCTGGTGGCGAATGACTGGCAGTCGGCATATCGCGAGCGGTTGCAGCATGCCGTTCGGCCAGCGCTGGCGCCCCGCCAGGCAGCCGAATAGGTGCATGGAACGACGTACGGCTTGCAGGGTTGCGGCGCACCCTCGCTTCCGTGCCGCAGTGTTGCGCGGCTCGTTCAGACCAGGCTCAGCCGTCGCCGCGGTGGCGCATGATCGCCGCGGCAAAAGTCCCAAGCCCGAAATTGATCGCAATCCCGGTAAGCGACAGCAACACCAGGGCGGCGAACATGCGCGGCACCTGCAGCCGGTAGCCGGCTTCAAGAATGCGATACGCCAGTCCTGAGGCGAACCCGCCGGAACCCGCGACGAACTCGGCCACCACGGCACCAACCAACGCGAGGCCACCTGATATGCGCAGTCCGGCAAGAAAGAAGGGCAACGCCGCCGGCAGGCGCAGCCGCCACAGCGTGGCGACACGCCCTGCGCCATAAAGCCGGAACAGGTCGGCAAGCTCAGCCGGCGCCGATGCCAGCCCTGCCACCGTGTTGGCGAACACCGGAAAGAACGCGACGATGGTGGCGCACACCACAAGCGAAGCAAACGGGTTGCCGACCCAGACGATAATCAATGGCGCGATCGCGACGATCGGTGTCACTTGCAGCACCACAGCCCAGGGCTGGATCGCGGCCGCAAGCAATCGGCTCGATGCAATGCCGACCGCGAGCAAAACGCCCAGTGCCGCCGCCACAAACAATGCGGCAAAGGTCACCATCAACGTTGATGCGAGTGAGAACAGCAATCCAGCGGGATCAGCCAGAAACGCCGCGATGATCGCAATTGGTCCCGGCACCAGGTAGGACGGCACGCCGCTGATCCGCACCGCCGCTTCCCATACCAGCAGCGCCAGCAGGCCAAACAGGGCAGGGGCGTATTTCACGCCGTCAACGAACGCTGCATCTCGCGCGTCACCTGAGCTACCAGGGCGGCGTAGGTCGGCGCCAGCCGTGCCTCCGGGCCAGGCTGCAACGGGGAAGCAATCTCGTGGTCGATCCGTCCTGGCCGCGGCGTCATCAGCACGATGCGGCGCGCGAGAAACGCCGCCTCGTAGATGGAGTGTGTGACGAACACGACCGTGCAGCGCAGGTCCTGCCACAACGACAGCAGATCTTCCTGCAACTTGTGCCGTGTGAACTCGTCGAGTGCAGCGAACGGTTCATCCATCAGCAACAGGCGAGGCCGCGTCACCAGGGCGCGAGCGATTGAGACGCGCATGCGCATCCCACCCGAGAGTTGGCGAGGCCGCGCCGCCTCAAATCCACTTAGGCCGACCCGATGCAACGCTGCGTGCACGTCGGATATTGCCTGATCACGCGGCGCGCGCCTCAGCCGCAACGGCAGGAACACGTTGTCCGCTGCACTCGACCATGGCAGCAAAGTTGCGTCCTGGAACACGAAGCCGATGTCCCCCGGTTTTGGTGCGTGTCCCGGCTGCCATGCCAGAAATCCGCTGTCAGGCTGGTCCAGCCCGGCAATCAGCCGCAGCAGCGTCGACTTGCCGCAGCCGGAAGGTCCGAGCAGTGCGACGAAGTCACCTGCATCGATGTCGAGCGACACATCATGCAACGCCTGCACGGCGCCGAAGCGCCGGCCGACCCCGGTCAGCCGCAGCAGCATCTGTCATTGCGAGCGAAGCGGAGCAATCCCGATGGACCTTGCTTGGCCGCCGCTCTCCAGGCCAGACCGCAGATGCATGCTACTTCTTCATCTCCATGCCGACGTGCTGATCAACAAACCGCAGCGTGTAGGCCTTCGTCACTTCCAGCCCCTGCGGATAAACACCAACATCGGCCATCGACCGATAGAATTCCTGCCATCGAACATCGGTCATCGCACCAATGCCCAGTGTTAATGCATCGCCGGAGTCGACGATGCCATGCGCCTTCATCACCTCGCGCCCGTATGCCAGCAGCGCATCCGTCATCTCCGGGTTGTCCTGTCTGATCAGCTTATTGGCAGGCGCCGGATCGCCGTACAGGTACGAGTACCATCCCTCGATCGATGCATTGATGAAGCGTTGCACCACGTCAGGTTTCTCGCTCACCAGCTTCGTACTGGTAGTGACGATATTGGCATACCCGGCATAACCCGCATCGGCGAGTAGCAGCACGACCGGCCTCTCGTGCGTCGCTTGTTCGATGGCAAACGGTTCGGATCCCAGATATCCCTGTTGGACGAGTGCCTTGTCAGCAAGGAACGGCTGCAGGTTGAACGTGTAGCTACGGATCTGTGCGTCGCTGTAGCCGTACTTGCCCGCCAGAAAACGCCACCAGCCGGCACGCGTATCCGCTCCGATCAGGATTGGTTTGCCCTTCAGCGCCGCGAAGCCGTCGTTGCCCTGACCGGGATGCGCGATCAGCACCGACGGATCCTTCTGAAACATCGCAGCAATGGCGACGAACGGCAGATCCTGCTGAACGAACTCGATGGCGCGCCCACCGCCCAGATTGAGATCCAGTCGCCCCGCCATCATGAGCTGCATCTGGTTCACTTGCGGGCCGCCTTGGCGGATCGTCACCTTCAGGCCGTGCTGCCCGTACAGACCTGTGGCGAGCGCTTGGTAATACCCGCCGTATTCCGCCTCGGCCAACCAATCGAGTCCGAAACTGATCGCATCCTCCGCTCGTGCCGCGGTGCTGCCGAGCAATAGCGTGAGAAGAGCGGCAAACCGTCGCATGCAGACCTCGATTCGCGCTGTGGCCTCCCCATCCTGCACAATGGCGCTGCAATCGGGGAGAGGCATGGCGGAACCGCGACTGAAGGCTGGCTTGTGGGTGAAGATGGCATTGCGATTGGCGGATCGCGACGGCCGGCCGGGCGTTGTCCTGCGCAAAGGCGATCCTGACTCTGGTGGCGTGCTGGTGGTGCTCCGCGGTCGCGAGGGGCTATGCGTTCTGTCCCAGGTTCGCACGGGCGACGGCACGCTGGCCTGGATGCGCGGCACTGGCCCCGCACCGGTCGACCAGGCGGCAGTCGATGCCTATATCGGCCGCCAGGTTCGGTTTGACCCCGACATCTGGGTGCTGGAATTCGATGCGGCGGACTTCGTACCACCGTTCGAGGCGCGCCTGGTCTGATCAGGTCCAGGGATTGTCTCCGCACTCGATACGGGCACACTCGTGCCTAGCTTTGCGCAGGAGCCATCGCCTTGCCGGGCCTCTATTTCGAGGACTTCCACGAAGGCCAGACCTTCGATCACGCGCTCAGCCGGACTGTGACAGAGATGGACAATGTGCTGTTCAGCACGCTCACGCTGAACCCGCAGCCGCTGCATCTGGACGAAGAGTTCGCCCGGACCACGGAATTCGGCCAGCGCATCGTCAATTCGCTTTTCACGCTGGGGCTGATGATCGGCATGACGGTTGGCGACACCACCCTTGGTACCACCATCGCCAATCTAGGCATGAACAAAGTGGAGTTTCCCAAGCCGGTATTCCATGGCGACACCATTCGTGCTCGCACCATCGTCCGTTCGTTGCGCGCGTCGAGGTCACGCCCGAACGCCGGCGTGGTGGAATTCGAGCATCAGGCCTTCAATCAGCGCGGCGAAATGGTCGCAACCTGCCTGCGCGCCGCGTTCATGAAGCGTCGGCCGGCTGCCGGGTGAGATTCCTTCATGGGGAGGTTGAGAAGTTCTCTTTTGTTCTGTGCCTCCTGAGGATCTATCTCGCGCATGTTCGATGCAGGAGGCAAGAACATGAACGCTCGATTATGGTTGCACATGCTACGGCAGTGGCTGGAGCGGCCCGAGATCGCCGAGGAGAATGTTGACAGGCAACAAGTGCTGCACGAACGCAGCCAGCTGGAGCTGCGCAAAGCCCAGGCTACCGCCTGGTATTTCTCGCCACCCTATTGATGGCAGCGGTCAGGGCAGGCGATCCAGTGCGAACCGAAGATACCGCTGCGCGCTGCCTTCGAACGCACTGCGCAGCCGTGGGGAGTGAAAGATGTGCTCGCGCCGTTGCAGTGCGCCGTAGAACTGTTTCGAACGCTGCTGCCACGCTGCAGCGGATAGGTTGCGGTGCTCGGCGCGCAGCCGTGATCCGTTTGCCTGCACGCGGTGCGGCGACAAGCCGATCGGGCTGAGATCGAGATCGAGCACCCATTGCACCCAAGGCTCGCACGTTGCCCCAGCATGTGGGTCGGTATGACGGCCGGTTGCCTCTATTGCTGTGGCCACCTGTCGGACCGTCCCGCGCGGCAACCTGCGCCACTGGCTGGCGACTTGGCGCCACAAGGCGGCCGAAGCGGCCTCGTTGTCCGATCGTTCTGCCCGATAGACTGCATCGTGCAACGCGATGGTGCTGGCGATCAGCCGTTCGACACGCCGCGTTCTTAGCGTGCCTCGCGCCATCTTCCGGTGTTGCCGCCACATCTCCGCCAGATGACCGAGATTGTGGTAGTGGCGGCCAGGCTGGCGCATCCTGCGCCTGATCGTCCCCAATACGCCTGCAGGCAATGGAACGTGTTGAAAAAGGTCGGCCAGAGCACGGTCACAGCGGGCATTCATCAACGTCATGCTATCCTTGGCAAACAAGCGACGCCAGTTATCATTTTTGACAAATGTGCCGATCATGTGGCGCTTACAGTGCACCGCTATTGGTCTATGGCACGCTCGCAGGTGCACAAAACAAACCCGGCTCGCGGCAGACCCGCGAGCCGGGTTACGATATCAACAAATGGTTATCTGACGCAGGGCGTCGCGGTCGTCGCCTGCGACGGAACCCCGCCGCCCTCTGCCTCGGCCTTGCGGGTCTGCAGGTTCGTTGACCCCACGCCGCCGCCCTCTGCCTCAGCCTTACGGGTCTGCAGGTTCTCCGATCCCACACCACCACCTTCGGCTTCAGCCTTTCGGGTGGCAATGTTGACCGAGCCGACCCCGCCAGCTTCGGATTCGGCACGGTGCATGCCGGATGGACAACCGGTCGTGTCCGGCGCGGCGTAAACTGGCACGGCTCCCATCGAGCCGAGCAACAGCGTCGCCAACGCCACTATCGATGATGTACGCATCAGGAACTCCCTTGCATGGTCGTCTGTGTCAGATCGTCGAGCAAGCTCGCGACTACCGGCAGCACACCAGTCGCTGCCATCCCTGTTTGGGACTGTTGTCCGCAGGATAGATGTCAGGCGGCGGGAACGATCTGAACCATTTCACACCACGGTCGACTGAGGCGTATGCACCGGGCGCGTCTCCGGCATGCTCGACCAGACAGCCCGCCTGCGTGAGATTGAAGCCGCCGATGCGCCGCGTGAGTCACCCCGAAGATGGCGCCGCTGACCGCGTTCAGCAGGTTGCCAAGCACCAGCGAAGGCAGAAGGTAGATCTCGGTCTCCCAGAACACCTGGCCGGCAACAGAGCGCCAGCGCCAAACCCAGCGCAGCGAGCACCAATGCGGCCATGGCGCATTCGCTCAAAATACTGGCCCTCGTGGTTCAGGACCCATCCCGGATCCCATTTCGGCGCCATCGCCTCAGGCAGGCGTCGACGTCGCCACTCCCCGTCGGACTCGTAGCGTACCTTGGGGCACGGCGGCCGCATCGACATCATCGAGGCTGGTGACGACCAGACCGGCGCCGGCAGCACGTAACAGGGCGTCATCGCCAAGCCGCGCGATGCCGACCGATGCCATGCCGCCGGCGCAGGCGGCAGCGATGCCCGATGGTGCATCCTCCACCACCAGGCTCTGCGCTGGAGGGACGTTGAGAGCATTCGCCGCCAGCAGGAACAGCGCAGGATCCGGCTTGCCGCGTGGCACGTCCGTGCCGCTCAGGTCCGCGTCAAAGATCGACAACAGCGGGCGCCCATCCGGTAGGCTCAAGTGGCGCAGCATGGCGGCCACGTTCTTCGACGAGGACGCCAGCGCCAGTCGCAGGCCCGCAGCGTCTAAAGCATCCGCAAACCGCACCGCGTCAGGGAAGGCCTCGAAGCTGCCCTCGGCGATAAGCCGATCGATCAGGGCCTGCTTCTTCCTCGCGTACTCGGCTACCTTTGCTGCCGCGTCAGGCACACCAAGCCCCTCCAGTGTCGCCCGCGCGCCGTCCAACCGCGGTTTGCCGGCAACACGCGCTTGGTAGAACTCGGTAGTGAAGCGGGAACGGTCGCCGAAGCCTTCGAGCGCTTCCCGCCAGGCACGCTCATGCGGCGAGGCCACCAGCACGCCATCCACATCGAAGATCGCCGCCGCAAGCTGCGTGCGCTCTATGTCCGATGTGGACGGTTCAGACATTGTCGGACTCGGTCGAGCCGGCGCGTTGGACCGCGGTTCTATGTCCCCAGGTCCAGCCCTTGATTTCCGGCATGTCATCGCCATAGCGAGAAATGTATTGCTTGTGCTCGATGAGCTTGTCGCGAACCTCTTGCTTCGCATATGCGGCGCGTGCGCCAAGTTGCGGCACCCGATCGATCACGTCGGCAACCAGGTGAAAGCGGTCGAGGTCGTTCAGCACGCACATATCGAATGGCGTGGTAGTGGTGCCCTCTTCTTTATAGCCCCTTACGTGAATGTTGTTATGGCCGTGCCGGCGATAGGTCAGCCGATGGATCAGCCACGGATAGCCATGGAACGCAAAGATGATCGGCTTATTAATGGTGAACAGATCGTCGAAGTCGCGGTCAGACAAGCCGTGCGGATGCTCACTGGGTGGTTGCAACTTCATCAGGTCCACGATGTTGATCACCCTGATCTTCAGATCGGGCGCGTGCCGGCGGAGCAGATCCACAGCGGCCAGCGTCTCCAGCGTCGGCACGTCGCCGCAGCAGGCCATCACTACGTCGGGCTCGCTGCCGCGATCGTTGCTGGCCCATTCCCAGATGCCAAGACCAGCCGTGCAATGCTTGATCGCCTCGTCCAACGTCAGCCACACTGGCGCCGGCTGCTTCCCGGCTACCACCACGTTGACGTAGTTGCGGCTGCGCAGGCAGTGATCGGTAACGGATAGCAGGCAATTCGCGTCAGGCGGCAGGTACACCCGCACCACCTCGGCCTTTTTATTGATGACGTGGTCGATGAACCCCGGATCCTGGTGGCTGAAGCCGTTATGGTCCTGGCGCCAGACATGGCTCGACAGCAGATAGTTCAGCGAGGCGATCGGCCGCCGCCACTCGATGTCATTGCACACCTTCAGCCACTTGGCGTGCTGGTTGAACATCGCATCGATGATATGGATGAACGCCTCGTAGCAGGAAAAGAAGCCGTGGCGACCCGTGAGCAGGTAGCCCTCCAGCCATCCCTGGCATTGATGCTCGCTGAGCATCTCCATCACCCGGCCATCCGCAGCAAGATGGTCATCCCAGGGCTCGGCTTCCGCGACCCACGCGCGGTTGGTAACCTCAAGAACGTCCTGCCAGCGATTTGAGTTGCTCTCGTCTGGGCTGAACAGACGAAAGTTCTTCGCCTCCATGTTCCGCTTCATCACGTCGCGAAGGAACTTGCCCATCTCGCGCGTGGCTTCGGCGATCGCTGCGCCCGGCGCCGCGACCTTGATTGCGTAGTCGCGGAAGTCCGGCAGGCGCAGGTCGCTCAACAGCAGACCGCCGTTGGTGTGCGGGTTGGCGCTCATGCGGCGGGCGCCTCGGGGAGGGAGTTCCGCAAGCTCCGGCCGCAGTCGTCCGCTGTCGTCGAACAGTTCCGATGGCCGATAGCTCTTCATCCACTCTTCAAGAATGCGGACGTGCTCCGGGTTATTCTGCATCTCGCCCATCGGCACCTGATGCGCCCGCCAGTAACCCTCGGTCCGGCGGCCGTCGATTTCCTTCGGGCACGTCCATCCCTTGGGCGTGCGCATCACGATCATCGGCCAGAGCGGTCGCTGGGAGAAGCCGTTGCTGCGGGCTTCCTGTTTGATCCGGCGTATCTCGTCGAGAACGCGATCGAGGGTAGATGCCATGCGTTCATGCATGACGTCGGGCTCATCGCCTTCGACGAAATGCGGCGTGTACCCGTAGCCGCGCATCAGGTGGTCCAATTCTTCATGGCTGATGCGGGCAAGCACAGTGGGGTTGGCGATCTTGTAGCCGTTGAGATGCAGGATTGGCAGGACGGTGCCATCACGCACCGGATTCAGGAACTTGTTTGAGTGCCAGCTTGTCGCCAGCGGTCCGGTCTCGGCCTCCCCGTCGCCGACGACACACGCGACGATCAGATCCGGATTGTCAAAAGCGGCGCCATAGGCGTGCGAAAGTGCATAGCCCAGCTCTCCGCCCTCATGAATGGAGCCTGGGGTCTCAGGTGCGACGTGACTGGGAATGCCGCCTGGGAACGAGAACTGCGTGAACAGGCGTTTCATCCCGTCCTCGTCACGGGAGATGTTTGGATACACCTCGCTGTAGGTACCTTCCAGATAGGCGTTGGCGACCAGCGCTGGTCCCCCATGCCCTGGTCCGGTCACATAGATCATGTCGAGGTCGTGCGCAGTGATGAGGCGATTCAAATGCGCGTAGATGAAGTTCAATCCTGGTGTCGTTCCCCAGTGCCCGAGCAACCGTGGTTTGATATGGTCCTTTGTCAGCGTCTGCTTGAGCAGCGGATTGTCATAGAGATAGATCTGGCCGACAGACAGGTAATTGGCGGCTCGCCAGTACGCGTTGATCAGTGTCCGTTCGTTGTTCGACAACACGTTTGCCACCATCGCCTCCGTTGATTTGCTGTCATCAATGCCGCCGATATTTGCGCAGCGTAATCAGCTCAATTGCCGAGCCGTAAGCGGCGACGCCAGGGGTCGCCGTGGGACCGCTGCGCACCAATCTCGTTGACTTCGAATCCTTCGCTGTCCCTCGCCACACCGGGTCTATCTGCAACACCCCGTGCGTGTGGGCTATCCCCCGTACTAGGCAGAATACTCACCCTTCGTGGCATCCGGCAATCACAGCGTTGCTTTATCCGATCAGGGTCTGAGCGTACGTCGGACGGCGGTGGGATTCGCATGCGTGAGGGTCACGACTTCATCTTCGTGGCGAAAGACGAGTTCGTCTCCCACGCGCATGGTGTAGGTTGTTGAATCCGGAGCGATTTCAACCTCCAAACTCCGGCCGCAATAGGTCAACGGGAACCGAAGTGTCGACCTGCCTTCCGGCGGTCTCTGTGGGTGGAACGACAGCATCCCGTCATAGTCGCGCAGCCCACCAAACCCGTAGACGATCACCATCCAGGTGCCGCCCATCGACGCGATATGACATCCGTCCGTCACATTGCCACCAACGTCCGCGAGGTCCATGAGCAATGCCGCGCGCATATAGGCCACCGCCTTGTCGAACTCACCGACCTCGAGTGCGACGATTGCCTCGATGCAGGAGGAAAGCGACGAATCACCGGTGGTGAGCGGATCATAGAAGTCGAAGTTCCGCCGCTTCGCTTCGGCCGAGAATTCATGGCTGAGCAAGAACATCGCCAGAATGACATCGGCCTGTTTGATCACTTGAGATCGATAAATGTTCAAGGGATGATAGAACAGCAGAAGGGGGTATCGGTCGGACGGTGTGTCGTCGAAATCCCAAGGCTGACGATCGAGAAAACCGTCGTCCTGCGGATAGATCCCCGTGGCAGCCTCGAACGGCACGTACATGTTGTCAGCCGCCCGCGTCCACATGTCGAGTTCCGCGAGGTCCAGGCCTGTTTTTTTGATCAGCTCGTGGAGGATGGTGGGCTTCTCGGCCTTGAGAGCTGCTATCGTGTCGGCCGCAAAGCGGAGATTCTCTCGCGCCATCAGGTTCGTATATGTGTTGTTGTTGACGACGGTATTGTATTCGTCGGGGCCCGTCACGCCGTTGATACAGAATCTTCCATCCTTCCTCGTCGAGAAGAATCCAAGGCTGCACCATAAGCGTGCTGTTTCCACCAGCATTTCTGCACCGCATTCGAACAGGAATTCCTGGTCACCCGTTGCGTTCACATACTTGCGCAACGCGTACATGATGTCCGCGTTGATGTGATATTGCGCGGTACCCGCTGCGTAATAGGCCGATGCTTCCTCGCCGCTGATCGTGCGCCAGGGGAACAAGGCGCCCCGGTGGCCCAATTCGCGTGCGCGTGAGCGCGCATGATCCAGCATCCCATACCGAAATCGCAGAAGGTTTTTGGCTATACGGGGTGATGTGTAGATCAGAAAGGGAAATAGATAGATCTCTGTGTCCCAGAAGTACTGTCCCTCGTAAGCCTGCCCTGTCAGGCCCTTCGCGGCGACGCCGGTACTTTCCGCTCTCGCTGACGCCTGCAGGATGTGAAATAGATTGACACGGATTGCCTGTTGGATCTCCACGGTCGTCAGGCGGGCTCGCTCTGCATCGATGTTGCTCACGCTGACGTCGCTCCGATGCCAAAAGCTGTCCAGATAGTTCTGTTGCTCCTTCAACAGAGTCGCGAACCCCTGGGCCGCCGTTCTGTCCAACGTCCACTCCACCCGATCGCACAACGCATCTGGCTTGGCCATCGTCGCAGTATGATAGGCTATGTACTTTGTGAGGTGGATTGACTTTCCTGGCAGAGCAGCGACTGAAAAGGCCACTTGGCCAAAGTCCTCAGTATGACTGCTCTTGGAGCTATACTGGCACTCGGTCTCGAGTTCATGGTCGATCCCGCAAGCCACGATCATGTGGCTCCGCTCCGTACCATGCGCCAGCACGACACGACGGTCGCGCATGTAACCTGCGCGGTGTCGTAAGACATCCCCAGTAAACATTTTCGCCCGGCGTGGGTCGTCATCGGTCTTGCGCACTTCTGGCGTATGACAATGCATCTCCGACGAGATCACGACGGGCGCTTCCTGGTTCAACAGGGTAACTTCATAAGTGATAGCCGCCACATGGCGGTGCCGGAAGGAAACGAGTCGGCGCGTCCTTATCCGCACCAGCTTGCCCGATGGGGTCTCCCAATGCAGCTCGCGGTCCAGGATGCCAGCCTTCAGGTTCAGGCGCCGGTCGTAATGCCGTATATTCGTACTGGCAACGCTGAATGGCTCATCATCAACAAACAGGCGTATGATCTTGCTGTCTGTCACGTTCAGCATGGTTTGGCCGGTGCGGGCGAAGCCGTAGGCGGTTTCGCTGTACACAATCGGCCACTCTTCATAGAATCCGTTGATGAACGTGCCGTTTTGCACGCTGGGGTCGCCCTCTTCGGGCACGCCACGCATGCCAAGATATCCGTTCCCCAGCGCGAACAGCGACTCCGTCTGTGCAATGAATTCAGAGTGGAAGGTCTTTTCGATCAGGTTCCACTCGTCGGGCGTATAATCGTCGCGCGGTGGTCTTATGCTCTCATGATGAAGCATCGCGTTCCTGTCTCGTTCCTGTAGCTGCTTCCAAAGATGCCACCTTGCTCAGCCGGCGCAGGTGGCGTTCGGCCTGGCTGAACTGGGCGGTGAGGAAGGTCTGAACCAGGTCCCAGGCGACAGCCACACCCACGGTTCGACCACCCATACACAGGATGTTCATGTGATCGTCCTCGACCCCCTGCCGCGCCGAGAAATGATCATGGATCAGTGCCGCTCTGACGCCGGGAATTTTGTTGGCACAGACCGATGCACCAACGCCACTGCCGCAGATCGCCAAGCCACGCTCGACCTGACCGGCAGCTACTGCCCGCCCAAGCGGGACGACAAAATCCGGATAGTCGTCATCCTGGCTCAGGCTGCTCGCGCCAAAATCGATGATCTCATGACCCGCCGCACGGAGCTGCCCGATCAGCTCCTGCTTCAGCTCGAATCCGCCATGGTCCGAGGCTATGCCGACACGCATGTGTCACCCCCAATGCTATCTCTTGTTGCCAATCCACTGCGTTGCACGTTCATCCTAGATCGCGATCGGGCCATTCCAGATCTTTTACCGCGGGCACGTCGCGATAATAGCCGAGAACGCATAGCGTGCCGGTGCCCAGCAGGAAATGCTGACCGTCTGTAGCGGAGAGACCGATCCATCGCGCCGCGAGCACGCGCAACAATTGCCCGTGCGAGAACAGCGCGGCATTGCCGTCGCATTGGCGCGCGCGGTCGATCACCCGATGGACGGGTACGCCGACTGCTCCGGCGACTCCCCGCCGGGACATCCGTCGCGGAAGATCATCCATCCATGCCGCATGTTATTGATCTGCTGCGGCGTCAGTCCTTCGTATTCGCCATAGTTCCACTCGCTCAGATCGGGCTCGACGACAGCCACGGCGCCTAGGCCGGCCAGCGGGCAGGTTTCGCGCGTCCGTTGCAGCGGACTGACGAAGACACGCGCGAGCCTCTCCCTGGCCAGCCAGGGTCGCAGTGTTTCGGCCAGGCGGCGTCGGGCATCACCCCAGCGTTTCACAGTCCCCCGGCCCTGGCGGGTACGCACCGCGTTGTGTTAACTCTTTGGCTCCAGGAGCACGTTAACCGATCGACCTCCAACGGGCGATTCAGCGCCCCGGGTCCGTGCCGGCCGGAATTGCGCATTGCCACAGCCTATGATTCTTGCAAGAACTCCGATGCGTAGAGGCATTGAATCGGCTTACCGGATCAACGATGCAGGTGCCGGCGACCCATTCCACCGAGCAAGCGTGGCTCGCCGCGATCGTGGCACATTCCGAGGACGCCATAAGCGCCAAGAACCTCGAAGGCGTTGTCACGGGGTGGAACGCCGCTGCCGAACGGCTGTTCGGCTAAAGC
>JBKPOG010000084.1:0-23140 GCA_046732975.1 Pseudomonadota bacterium | reverse complement strand
GACACGTCGGAGCCGCACGACCTGCGGATCTCGCATATCGGCTACGATCGCACCCACACCACGGCCCGCGACAGCGGCACCTGGTTTCCACTGCCTGCGCTACTGCGCGCCGTCGCTGCCGGCCGGATCGGCGCGGTGGCGCCGCGCTTCCACGGTGCTCCCACCAACCGCAGCCATCGGATCACGGTGGAGACCGACGCTCCGGAAATACTGCGCCGCTGCCAGGAGGACGGCGCCGATGCAGCGATCCTGGTGCCGAACTGCCCCGTCTGCCACCAGACCTGCAGCCTGGTGGCGCGCCACCTGGAGGCGAACGGTATCGCCACCGTGGTGATGGGCTGTGCCAAGGATATCGTCGAGCACGCGGCCGTGCCGCGCTTGCTGTTCAGCGACTTTCCGCTGGGCAACAGTGCCGGCAAGCCACACGATGTGCCGTCGCAGGATCGCACGCTGGAGTTGGCGCTGCAGACGCTGGAGGCAGCGCCCGGGCCGCGCACGACGATGCAATCGCCGCTGCGCTGGAGCGACGATGCGACGTGGAAGCTCGACTACCTGAACCTCGAGCGCATTGCGCCGGAAGAACTGGCACGGCGACGACGCGAATTCGATGAACAGAAGGCGGTCGCACGCACGCTGCGGGTGGAGAAGGCCGCGTGACACCTGGAACGCGCCCCTTCGCCAATGTCCGCATCCTCGACTTTACCCAGGTGCTCGCCGGGCCGTACGGCAGCTATCAGCTCGCGTTGCTCGGCGCAGACGTCATCAAAGTGGAACGGCGCGAAGGCGAGGATATGCGCCGCACGCCACTCTCGCGCGAGTGGGCCGATCGTGGCATGGCGCCGTCGTGGCTGGCGATCAATGGCAACAAGCGCAGCCTCACGCTCGATCTGCAGAAGCCCGCCGCCGTCGAGATCGTCTCCCGGCTGGTGGCGCGCGCCGACGTCGTGATGGAGAATTTCCGGCCCGGCGTTATGGACCGGCTGGGGATTGGCTATCAGGCACTGCGCGCCATCAACCCAAAGCTGATCTACTGCACCATCTCCGGCTTCGGTGCGACTGGCCCATACCAGAACGAAGCTGGCTATGACGGCAAGATTCAGGCGTTATCCGGAATTATGTCATTGACGGGACACAAAGAGATGGGGCCAACGCGCGCCGGCTTTGCCGTGTGCGACGTCCTGTCGGGCATGACCGCAGCGTTCGCCGTCTCCTCCGCGCTATATCAGCGCACGCACACCGGCGAAGGCCAGTTCATCGATGTGTCGATGCTGGAGGCGAGCCTCGCCTTCCTGTCCACACAGGTTGCAGACTTTACCGTTGCCGGCCACCGGCAGGAGCAGTTCGGCAACCAGGCGATCAGCCGCAAGGTCACCGCCAATCTGTTTCGTGCCAAAGAAAGCTGGCTGCTGCTGGCGGTGAACAATGATCGCCAGTATGAGGCCTTGATGACCGCGATCGGGCGTGCGGATACGCTCGAGGATCCGCGCTTCGGCGACTGGTTCCAGCGCAAGGAGCACGAGACGGCGCTGCGCGCGATCATCGAGGAGGCGCTGACGAGCGCTGATGCCAAGACCTGGGAGAGGCGCCTCAACGACGCCGGCGCGCCGTGCGCCAGCATCTGGCGCATCGAAGAGGTAATTGAGCATCCGCAGATTGTGGCACGCGGCGCGATGCAAACTGTCGAGACACAGTATGGTCCGCTGCGCCTGATGGTTCGGGTTTTCAGATGGCCCATGGTGGCGGCAGGTTGGATCATGCGCCCCCGCCACTCGGTACTCATACAGACGAAGTATTAATCGAGGTGGGCTTTAGCCCAGATCAAGTGGCGGCGCTGCGACAGGAAAGTGTAGTCTGATCTGCGATGCGCCTTGCTTTCTGGTTTGTGCAACGGCGCCGATAATAGCAATTGCAACCAGCCCCCAGAGCTGAAATAAGACAACTCAAAGTCAAAGCGGGTGGTCCCTGCGTCCTTGGCCATTAGAGTGGATAGGCTGCAGTGAACGGTGACAAGGGGGGTAGGGTGTGCGGTACATCATTCTAACAATCGTTTTGTGTGCCAGCCTCGCAGCCAGCGCCACCGCTCAACAGCAACCAGCAGGCGAAGTTTATCGTGCCAACCAGGGTACGGTTGGCGTCATTACCGGAATGGAGGGCGGGACCTACGCACAGACTGCTGCCGACCTGACTATACTCGATGACGGGACGTTACGTGTGCTGCCGATCATCGGCAAGGGTTCGTTGCAGAATTTAAGCGATATTCTCTATTTGCGGGGTGTCGATGTCGGGTTTGTACAGGCTGATGCACTAACCTATGCAAAACAACACAACCTGTATCCGACACTCACACAAAGTATTCGCTACATCGCGAAACTCTATGATGAGGAAATCCACGTTCTTGCCCGCACGGATATATCCAGCCTTCAGGATCTGAATGACCAGCGTGTCAACGTCGATGTGGCCGGCAGTGGATCGGCGATGACCGCCGAGATCCTGCTCGACGCCCTCAATATCAAGCCAAAGATTGAACATCAGAAGCAGGTCGATGGGCTCGAAGCACTGAAGCGAGGCGAAATTGCCGCGATCATCCAGGTCAGTGGCGCGCCGATGCCGCTGTTGGCGCGTCTCGGCAGCGCGGGCGGGCTGCACCTGCTGCCGATCGAACTGAACCAAGCGCTGGCGCAGACTTACCTGCCGGATCAATTCACCCATGACACCTACCCTGCGCTGGTGCCCGTGGAAGAAACGGTTCCAACGCTGGCCGTCGGCGACGTCATGGCGGTATTCGCGTGGCAGCCCCATACCGAACGCTTCAACAAAGTGGCGCGGTTCGTGGACACATTCTTCAACAAGTTCGATCAGTTCCTACAGCCGCCACGGCATCCGAAGTGGCGCGAAGTGAACCTGACGGCGGAAGTTCCGGGCTGGACACGCTTCCAGGCCGCTCAGGACTGGCTGGCGCAACATGCCAGACCGAACGTGGCCCAGGACACAACACAGGCGCGGTTCGCTGCGTTCCTGTCGGACGCCAAGGTCGGCGGCACCTTGTCCGATACCGCAAAGGAGGAGCTGTTTCGCCAATTCCTATCCTGGGACAAGCAGCGGCAGGCCGCGCGCCCATGAGATCGCTCCGTTCGGTTCTGCTGGCCGCCCTCGGGGCTGGCTTCATCGTGGTCTCGGCTGCGACGGTTCAGGCAGGTGATCTGCTGGCAAAGCAGGGTGTTGCGCCGGATAAGGCCAGTGCCGCGCTGCTGCAGAAGGTTGTGCAACAGATCGTTGCCGGTCGTACGGTCTCGCCGCTGGAGGACAATGCGCTCGCCACCTGGGAGGGAATCCGCAAGCAGGCACAGGACCTGACACCGGGCACGGCGCGCGCCCTGGAGGACTTCGTCAGCCTGTCCGAGAGCCGCGCCGAAACGGAACGTCAGGCCGGACGCGAGATGGTGGCTTTCGACCTGCGGGCATTCGCCGACATGGCGCAGGAGCTGTTGCAGCGCAGTTCGCTGCACCCAGCCACACAAGATGCGCAACCCACCGCAGCTGCGGCGGTTCAGGCGAGCCCGCCCCCAACCACCGCGCCCCCGATCACCGCGCCCCCGATCACCGTGCCCCAGGCCACAGGGCCCCTGACCACCGCGTCCGTCACCACTGCGCCATTGGCCGACAATGTCCCGCCACCGCGGATCGAACCGGCGGCGGCACCGGTCAAGGTTCCGACCGGTGATACCATGTTCGCTTTGGCGACGCCGAAACCGCCGGCCCCGTTGCGCGCACCGCCGGTGCAGGATCAAACAGCCGCGCAGCTGACCAGCCGCGGCGACGCTATGCTGGCGATCAAGGACATATCGGCCGCCCGCAAACTTTATGAGCAGGCTGCCAATCTCGGAAATGCCGCCGCGGCGAAGGGGCTGGCCCGGACCTACGACCCCGACTATATCCGCAAACTCGGCGTCATCGGCATGCGCCCGGATGTGACGATGGCCGTCAGCTGGTACGACAGAGCCGCTGCGCTGGGCGACCGCGAGTCGGCGCAAAGAATGCAGCAGCTGGATGCGATGGCCGGAACCGGGCTACCGGGAAAGGATGCGCGTTAGCCGGCCGCCAAATCGCAGCATCGCCTCGCTGGTGTGGAGTGAAGACGCTGCTGATCGTTTGGCACTCGCGCACCGGCGGAACGCGTCAGATGGCCGAGGCTGCTGCGCAGGGGGCGCGGACCGAAGCCGGGGTTGACGTACGCCTGCTTGCGGCGCCCGACGCCGATGGTCCGGATCTGCTCGCAGCGGATGGCTACATTTTTGCCAGTCCGGAGAATCTCGCAGCACTCGCCGGCACGATGAAGGAGTTTTTCGACCGGACCTATTATGCCGCGCTCGACCGTATCAACGGCCGTCCATACGCCACCCTGATCTGCGCCGGGAGTGACGGCGAGAACGCAGCCCGGCAAATTGCACGAATCGTCACCGGGTGGCGGTTGCGCGCGGTGGCCGATCCGCTGATCGTGTGCACACACGCGCAGACAGCAGAGGCGATCCTGGCACCGAAACAGATTGATGCCAACGATCTGGGTAGGTGCAAGGAGATCGGTGCGACACTGGCTGCCGGTCTCGCTGCCGGCATCTTCTGACCGAACGGACGGACGCGATTGCGCAAACCGCAACCGCGCCTTGGCCGATGCGCCATGAACCGCGGCGCATCGGCAATGTTCCGACCTTTAGTTCGTCATGTTGTAAAATTTGGCGGCATTGTCGCATGTGATCTTGCGCACATCCTCGGGCGACAGGCCTTGGAACTGCTCGTCGATGTACTTGGTCGATTCCGGCCAGATGCCATCGGTGTGCGGATAGTCGGAACCCCACATCAGTGTATCGACCGTCATCAGGTTGTTGACGTTCAACAGCTTTGGCCCGATCGGATCGAACTGGAACGTGGCCTTGCACTGCCGCTGCCAGTATTCGGACGGCTTCAGCTTCATCAGGTCGCGGAAGCGATCCTCGAATTCGAAGTCCATGCGGTCGAGTGCGTAGGGGATCCAGCCGATGCCACTTTCGCCGAACGACACCCTCAGCCGCGGGTAGCGCTCGAACACGCCGGCACCCATCATCGCCGCCAGGATGTGGATCAGTCCCATCTGGAATGCAGAGACGCCGGTGAACATCGCAGCACGGCGCACCTGACCGGACGTCATCTCACGTGCACGTGGCGGCGTGGTCGGGAAGGTATGGAAGTGCAGCGGCAATTGCACCTCATCGACCGCCTTCCACAGTGGTTCCCAGCACGGATGCCACATCGGCTCCATGTCCCACGAGCACGATAGCTCCAGCCCCTTCAGGCCAAGTTTGGCGCAGCGGTGGATCTCCTGCACTGCCCAGTCGATGTCGCCATAGGGCAGGCAGGCGAGGCCGATGTGGCGATCCGGATAGTGGCTGCAAAAATCCTTCAGCCAGTCATTGTAAATCCTGAACATCTCCGCCGCGGCCGCATTGTCCTGCAGCTTCGACGCGGAGCCCAGGATGCCGAAGATAACCTCGGCGTCGACGCCATCGCGGTCCATGTCCTTGGCGCGCAGATGCGGATCACTGACGCGCCGGATGTCCTTCTTGCCGTCCTCGAACAGGCCGGTCTCGGCCATGATATCCACGCGCCGGTTCTGCCCGGGCACCAGCTTTGCCCCACTGGGTCCAACCCCATTCTTCAGTCCGAAATTGGCACCGTTCTTGGTAACCCACATGGGCCCATCCGGACCATCGGTTACATAGGGCATGCGGTCCTTCAGTTCGCGCGATGCATTCTCGGTAAAAAGTGTCGGCGGCATCCAAGGCATGTCGAGATGACAGTCAGCGGATATCCGATTGTAGCGCATTACTGTTCCCTCCAAATGACATGATCCAGGCGAGTATCAGCTTCGGCTGATCGGCAGGACCTGGCAAGCATCTGACGGGTCGGTGTGCGTTCGGACGCTGCAGCGACCGGGCGCACGCAGCCGGTCGCAAGACGCGCGGCGGCAGCCGGCCTAATAGCCGTACGGATAGGGCGCCGGCGGATAGTAAGCCGGCGGATAGTAGTACGGCGGATAATACACCGGCGGCGGTGCATAGACGGGCGGCACCCCGATGAACACACCGCCACGCCAGCAGCAATTCCAGCCGCCCCCGTGCCACCCCCAGCTGCCACCGTGCCAGCCGGCCCCCCCTCCATGCCAGCTACCGCCGTGCCAATGACCGCCGTGCCAGTCGGCGTGGGCGGCGGGTGGTACGGCAACACCTAGGGCAGCGGCAGCAATTCCGAGACCGAGCAGCCGGGCAGCGAGAGTTGGCGCGGCACGCATGATGACACCTCCTGATCGGCAATGCCGATCTTCGATGCAAATGCCGGCAGGTTTGTGGCGACACTGCCAAGGCGGGCTCTACAATCTAAAGTTGCGACAAAATTGTTAACAACATCCACATTTTCATCTTGACACTGGGGTGTGAGTAATTGTTTAATTTTCAACACAAGTTCGATAGTAGTATATTTTTTCACTCTTTAGGTAGGCACGATGATGATGGCCGAATTTGGTAGATTTGCCGATCAAAAATTGCGCGAGGGATACGACCCGAGTTCCGAACGATCCACTGCGAGCCGAGGCGGACCAGCTGACCGCCCGGCAGAGGACATCATCCTCGTCGGGCTGATTGATTCCGTCCGCTTTAGTCGTGACTGCCTGATCCAGGCGCTGCGCATCCAGTCCCCCGAATTGTCGATGCTGCCCTTCGGCAGTGTCCAGGAGTGCATCGATGCCGCGCGGTCGGATCTGCGTATGATTCTGTATTATTCGCATCACGAGAGCTCATCGCAGCTGGCCGTTCTGCAACGGGTTCAAGCACTGCGGCAGGCGTTTCCGGAGACTCCGATCGTTGTGTTGTCGGACGCAAACGTCGCCTCGCAGCCGACCAGCATTCGCGACGCGATCAAGAGTGGGGCACAAGGGTTCATTCCCACCGCCAACACCGCCATGCCGGCGGCAATCGCCGCCATCCGACTGGTGAAGGATGGCGGAACCATCGCGCCGGTCGAGGCGCTGCTGGGCAACCGCACAAGGCGCCCCGACCCCGAAGCCGACGCAACGTCTTCAGCGCTGACACCGCGCCAGATGACCGTGCTGTCCCACCTGCGGGAGGGCAAGGCCAACAAGATCATTGCTTACGAGTTGGGCATGAGCGAGAGCACGGTGAAGGTGCACGTCCGCAACATCATGCGAAGGATGGGCGCGACCAACCGGACCCAGGCCGTCTACAAGTCGCAGCAGATGCTGCAAAGCCCGGGTTTTGCCGGCTAGGAGACAGCAGCTGGCCGCAGGTCGGCTGCCAAACCGGGCGACCCGCCATCGATCTGCAGCTTTACTCGATAGCGCCGAGCCCCGAGTACGATTTACCGCCAAAGAAGATCAGCGGGTCACCGTCCGGGCGTGAAGCCACGGCGACGACATTGCCAATGACAATCGACACCTCGCCTCGCTGCACGATGTCGTCGACCACGCAGTCGAATGCGCCAAGTGCATCGCAGAATACTGGAGCGCCGGTGACCAGGACACGCCATTCGCCCTGAGTGAAGCGCGCCGCGCCGGAAACACCCGTCTTGCCACTGAACGCGTCGGCGACCTGCACCGCGCTCGCGGGGAGGAAATTCACCGCGAAGTGACGCCGCGACAGTATGCCGGCCAAAGCACTCGTCCGGTGGTCGACCGATACCAGCATCGTGGCTGGGCTGGCTGTTACGTGCGCCGCCGAAAGCCCCAGAAATCCCGTCGGGCCGTCGTCTCCTTCCGCAGTGACAACCGTCATTCCGGTGGCGCGCTGACCGAGTGCCATCCAAAAGGCCTTCGGGTCAATCGCATCGCCGCTCGTAACGGTCAGGGCTGCCATGCTTCTGCCTCCACTGCGGCCACCCCTAAGCTCCGATCTCGATTTGACCTCGTTGCGGACCGCGCAGGGCAGACCCATGGCCGAAGAGGCAAGAGCCGCAGATATCGCAATATCTCCGGCTGGCCTCTGCTGCCTCCGGTCTGAAGGTAGGCGCGGCGGCGAATGACGCCTAAGAACGCTTATGCGCGCCCGCGTTGTGCGACGCGCCCGAAGACTGCGCCGTCTCGTTCGAGTTGCTCGATGCGGAATTGAGTTCGCACGCGAAGGCCGGAGCTAGGGCGGCAAGCAAAAGCACGGCTGCGGTGACGAGGCGGATCATGCTCTCAATCCTCCTGTTGGCGGCCGCCAGCATCGCATCAAGCCGACGCAGCCCGCAAGTCCACCAGCGGCTCAGTCATTCTCTGCCAGCACTCGGGCCGGTTTGACTCTGCGCGCTGCACCCGCCAATGATCCGCGCTTCCTTCTGGACCCGCCCCGAATGGTCGCGGGTGGGAGATCCATTGGGCGAATGAACGACAACAAGAAGGCCGCAAATCAATGATTTCCGCGCTGCTACCGAACTACGCTCGTGCCGACCTCGCCTTTGAGCGGGGCGAAGGCGCCTGGCTGTGGACGGTGGACGGGCGACGACTTCTGGATTTCGGCTCGGGCATCGCGACCGCTTCGCTCGGCCATGGTCATCCGCATCTGTCCAAGGCGATCGCCGAGCAGGCGGCCAAGGTGATGCACGTATCGAACCTCTATCGCATCCCTCAGGCGGAACGCCTGGCGCAGCGGCTGGTCGATGCGACGTTTGCTGACAGCGTGTTCTTCTGCAACTCGGGCGCGGAAGCGAACGAGGGCATGATCAAGATGATGCGTCGTGCCATGTACGACGCCGGCAAGGGCGAGCGCTTCCGTTTCGTCGTGTTCGAGGGCGCCTTCCACGGCCGCACGCTGGCCACGCTGGCCGCCACCGGCAACGCCAAGTACCTGGAAGGCTTCGGCCCGGTTGTCGATGGCTTCGACCAGGTGCCGTTCAACAACATGAACGCGGTGCGCAACGCGATCGGCCCGGCAACCGCCGGCATCATCGTCGAACCGGTCCAGGGCGAAGGTGGCGTGCGCCCGGCCGACATGCAGTTCCTGCGCGACCTGCGCGCGGTGTGCGACGAGTACGGCATCATCCTCGGCATGGACGAGGTGCAGTCGGGCATGGGCCGCACCGGCAAGCTGTTCGCGTATGAATGGGCCGGCATCACCCCCGACGTCATGTCGGTGGCCAAGGGCATCGGCGGCGGCTTCCCACTCGGCGCAGTGCTGGCGAAGGAGCAGTTCGCCCAGGCGCTGAAGCCCGGCACGCATGGCACCACGTTCGGCGGCAATCCGCTCGCTTGCGCCGCCGGCAACGCAGTGCTCGACGTGATTCTTGCGCCCGGCTTCCTGGAGGAGGTCCAGCGCAAGGGCGGTAAGCTGCGCACCGCGATGGACGCCCTCGCACGCGAATTCCCGCAGGTCTACGAGGACGCGCGCGGCATGGGCCTGCTGCAGGGCTTGAAATGCGCGCTCCCGGTTGGCGAAGTGCAGGCCGCCTGCGCCGCGGAAGGCCTGATGGCGATCACCGCGGGCGAGAACGTGCTGCGCCTCGCACCACCTCTCGTGATCACCGATGCAGACCTCGATGACGCGATCGGCATGCTCCGACGCGCGACATTGCGTGTGCTGCCGTCGAAGGTGAAGGAGGCGGCGAAGTGAGCGCCTCGCTTCGCCGCGCCGATCGCGCGGAGGGTCAGTCCAGCGACAGGGTCGCTGGGCTGCGCCACTTTCTCGATCTGCGCGATTTCGACACTGCCGCGCTGCGGCAGATGCTGGACGTCGCTGTCAACTACAAGCGTGCCGGCGTCTCGTCGCGACCGTTGGCAGGCAAGACGCTGGCGCTGATCTTCGAGAAGCCGTCAACCCGCACGCGTGTCTCCTTCGAGGTGGGCATGCGCCAGTTGGGCGGCGACGTCGTGGTGCTGTCTGCCCGCGACATGCAAAGCGGTCGCGGCGAGACGCCGGCCGACACCGCACGCGTGCTGTCACGCTATGTCGATGCGATCATGTTGCGCACGGACGACGTGGCGAAGCTGCATGAGCTGGCGCATTTCGCAACCGTGCCGGTGATCAATGGGCTCACCGATACCTCGCACCCCTGCCAGCTGATGGCCGACGTGCTGACCTTCGAGGAGCACCGAGGGCCGATCGCCGGTGAGGTCGTGGCCTGGTGCGGCGACGGCAACAACGTCGCACGAAGCTGGATCGAGGCCGCGGTAAGGTTTGGCTTCACGCTGCGATTGGCCACGCCTGAGACACTGCGGCCTCCGGAGGACCTGCTTGCCTGGGCTCGCGCGCAGGGTGGGCGGATCGAACTGACCCACGACCCCGAGGAGGCGGTCGCCGGCGCGCGATGCGTGGTGACCGACACCTGGGTGTCGATGGCCGACGATCCCAACACCAATCGCCACAACCAGCTGGCACCTTATCGTGTGACTGCGGGCCTGATGGCGAAGGCGGCACCCGATGCTCTGTTCATGCACTGCCTGCCGGCGCATCGGGGCGAAGAAGTCAGCGCCGACGTGATCGACGGGCCGCAGTCGGTGGTTTTCGACGAAGCGGAGAACCGCCTGCATGCTCAGAAGGGCGTGTTGGCCTGGGTACTGGGCGCCGTCCGCTAACTTGCGCCAAACGGTCCCGCCCCTGGTGGGGCGGGGCCGGACCGTCGTCGCGATGAGGTGAGCAGCCTCATTCGAACGGGCGACCTGCGAGGCCTTTGCTGCGCCGCAGCATGACCCCTTATATGGACAGAAACGGCAGGAGTGCTGACTGTCATGAAGTGGTCGCGCGAGTTGCGGATCGCCCGCCGCAGCATCCGAACCGCCCTGAAGGCGGCGTCTGCGATGGCGGCGTCGAATATCGTGGCTCCGCCAGACCCACGCCATTCGACATTGTTCGAGGAAGAGGGGTTCGGCAGCAATCCGGGGCGATTGCGCATGCTGGTCCATCTGCCGACCAATCCGCCCCGGCGGGGTGCGCCATTGATCGTGTTGCTGCACGGCTGCGGCCAGAGTGCCGCAAGCTTCGCGGCCGAGGGCGGATGGACTGCACTTGCCAATCGTCTGGCCGTGCCGCTGGTGCTGCCGGTGCAATCTGAGGACAACAACCAAGGGCGATGCTTCAACTGGTTTCGCCCGATGCATACCTCGCGCGGCCAAGGCGAGGCATTGTCGATCCGTCATATGATCTCCAGCGCGATCCAGCGGTTCGGCTCTGATCCCGAGCGCGTGTTCATTGCAGGACTTTCGGCGGGAGGCGCCATGGCTGCCGCATTGCTTGCGTCGTATCCCGAGGTATTTGCCGCTGGTGCTGTGTGCGCCGGTTTGCCGGTGGGAGCGGCGAACGGCCTGTCCGAGGCCTTGCGGCATATGGCAGAGGCGGGGCCGAAGCGGTCTCCCGACGGTTGGGCCGATGAGGTGCGCCGCGCCGCGCCCAGCGGCTATCGCGGGCCATGGCCCAGGCTCTCCATCTGGCATGGCGCCGCCGATCGCGTCGTTGACCCGGAGAATGCCAGGTTGCTCGCCACGCAATGGGCCACTCTGCACGGCATTGGTCTGGAACCGACGCAAACCGAGCAGCTCGGCCGCATCAGACACGATCAGTGGCTGATGCAGGGCAGGGCAGTCGTGGAACTGTGTTCACTCGGTGCACTGGGTCATGCCTGGCCGCCAGCAGCGGTGGAACCCATCGCCCGGTTTTGGGATATCGCAGCTTAACGCCGGGGCAACCCTATCCGAGCAGGATGGTGTCGGAGGCAGCGCGCATGCCAAACGATCTCGGCACCAACGACGTCATCGTCGCGGACAACGATTCCATTATCCGCGGCATCTTGCGGTCGGTGCTGGAAGCCGAAGGATTCACGGTGTTGTCCGCAGTGAACGGCGTCGAGGCGATCGACCTCGCCATGCGCACCCGCGCGCGGCTCATCATCCTGGATTACAAGATGCCCAGGCTCGACGGGGTTACCAGCTGCGCCGAGATACGCGCGCTCGACGGCTACGCCGAGGTCCCGATCCTGATCCTGACCGCGTTCGATGACGCCGCCATTCGTCAGAAGGCTGAGCGCGCCGGTGCCACGGCATTTCTGGCCAAGCCTTTCACGCCGGTCGATCTGTTACGGACGATTGCACGGCTGGTGGGGCCCTCACCTCGTAAGGGTCACACTCCGGCGGGACTGGCGGAGCCGACTGCCGTCATCTGGAATCGGCGGCAGGAGCCGGCGCCCTTGTTCGGCGAGCCAGTCGAATTTTCCGAAGGTCGGCGGGTACTCGGCATTTGCCGTGCCGACCCCCATTCAGGACGTCATAAGCGCCTCAAGTGATCGTCGGCGCCGCAGCTCGGACAACGTCGCCAGAGCAACGCGCCTGATCTCCCTGGCATCGGCGTTACCGCTCATCAGCGCAGTTTCATACCGGCCTGCAGCTTCCGCCAGTCGCCTGAAGCCCAGTGTTCCTCCGCTGCCGATAAGCTCGTGCACCGATTCAGCGAGCTCCTCGCACGAGGCCGCCACGGTGGGGTCCTCGATGCGGCGCAGCAATGCTTCGAGCCGCACTGCCAGTTGGTCAAGCAGACGCTCGACAGCGGTTTCACCCATCGTCGTGACAAGCTGATCCATGATATCAGGATCCATGGCAGAGACGGCGTGCGACTGCGTCGAGGGTACTCGCGTGGCGGCGCGTGCAACAACCGTGAGCAACTCCGCCTGAGTGAAGGGCTTTGCGAGGTGATCCGTCATGCCGGCGCGACGGCACTCCTCGGCATGGTGATCGAGTGCATTTGCCGTGACTGCGACGATGGGCACGCTGCCGTGCGGCCCATCGAGCGCCCTGATGGATCGGGTCGCCTCGAGCCCGTCTACCCCCGCCATCCGCATGTCCATCAGCACCACGTCGAAGTCTTGCGCGGACGCGATCTGCACCGCTTCAGCACCGTCCTGTGCTTCGGTAACGCGATGCCCGGCCATGCGCAGGAATGACGCCGTCACTTCCCGGTTGATGTCGGAATCGTCCACCACCAGCACCTTGAGACAACGGTCGGGTGCAGTCGGCGGGACATCAACGCGGGTGTCGCGCTCAGCGGCCGCGGCGGGCAGCTCCAACCAGAACACGCTACCGCCAACGGGATTGTCGCGGTGGCCCATATGGCCGCCCATCAGCCGGGCAAGGCGATTCGCGATCGAAAGGCCAAGACCGGTACCTTCGATCCCGGTGCGCTCTGCACCAAATCTTTCAAATTCCTTGAACAGGCGATGGCGCTGCGCCTGCGGGATACCTAACCCAGTGTCTACCACCTCAATGGTAAGGTGTTCCGCGTCGCCGCTGACGCGACACTCGATCGTGCCTGACGGGCTGTACTTGACCGCATTACTCAGCAGGTTTGCCAGAATGTGCCGCAGCTGAATGCCATCGGTGACAAAGTGTGTCGGCGCTTCGGGATCGACAGTGATTTTCGTCTGCAATCGTCGCGCCCTGGCGGCTGGTTCGACCACCGCCATGCATTCCTCGATCAAAGGTCTCAACGCGATGCGCTGCGGATGAAGTGTCGGGCCAAGTGCCTCTATTCGCGCATAGTCAAGCACGACGTTGACCACAATCCGCATCTGTTTGCTGGCACGGATGATCTCCGCCACGTCATGCGCCTGCCCTGGAGTGAGCGAGGAGTCGTGCGACAATCTATCCGCGCAGCCCAACACACCCTGCAAGGGCGAGCGGAGCTCATGGCTCAGGGTCGTGAGGAAGCGTGACTTCTCCTGGCTCTCTCGCTCAGCGTCCTTGCGCGACCGGCTCTCCTGCCATATCCACCATACCAGCACGGCTGCCGCCATCGCGCCTGCTGCACCGACGCAAAGCAGCCAAAAAGCTGCGCTTTTGTCGATCATGGTGTTGACGCTGATCACGAGCGGCAGGTTGCCAACGCGATGAAACGCGATTTGATGTGCCCCCCGCTCGCCTGACGCACGCACCGTGCTGGCTACCATCCCACTTCGGATGAAATCATGTATTGCGGCGGGAGCGCTGACCATTCGACCGATATCGTTCGAATCGAATGGCAGTCGCATCAGGATGACGCCGTTATCGCTGAATAGTGTGACTGTATCACCTGGCCCAGGCTGCAGTTCCGCCAACAGGTCACGCACATAGCCAAGTCGCAGGGCGGCCACCACGACGCCCGCAAACTGACCGTCACGATCGATGCGATGGCTGATCGGGACGGCGGCAGTGTCCTCGCGTGTGGTTGCGAATGGCCTGCCCAGGTAGGGCCCGCTTAACGCCGCGTTGCGCTGTGCCCAAAAATAATCCCGGTCCGCCCAATTCTTCAGTTCCTGGCCCGGACGTGTGCTCGCCAGAATTCCGCCATCGGCGCCGATCACGTCGATAAAACCGATATGGCGATCGCGCGGCGCGCGCTCCGCCAGCAGAGCGTAGCGCTCTGATGGCGCCATATCGGTACTCTGTGGCGCCTGTCGGCCGCCGATCACCGTTTGCAAGGTGAGGTCGATCTGTTCGATCGCGCGGGACACGTCTTGCGCGATTATCGCGGCACCGCGCGCCGCAACCGCATGCGCCTGGTCTTCCGCCGAGGTGTCCAGTTGCCACCAGGCGATCAGACCGACGCCAAGTACTAACAAGATGAGAAAGCTGGATGCCACGGCCCTGCCGGTTGCCAACCAGGACAACCTTCGACGCGCACTGCGCAGCAAGAACATCTGACATCGCCTCTTGAGGCGGCCGATCATAAACAGGAACCCTTACCTAATGTTGAAGCGCACACGGCCCAGCCATTGCGCTTGACCCAGCAATATTGGGGGTCTATGCATTAGTTCTGATGCGTAAAGCCTCAACGGGCGTTTAGGTTGATTACCTCGGGCCAGATGCGCGCAGCCCGCGCCATGTTGGGTCTCGACCAGCGTGCACTGGCCGACTTGTCAGGATTATCGTTACCGACGATCCAGCGGATGGAGGCGAGCGACGGCATTGTGCGCGGCAACGTCGACTCGCTGATGAAGCTGGTGAATGCACTGTATGACTCTGGGATCGAGTTGATCGCGGAAGGCGCGGTCAGCAGCCAGGGTGGCCGAGGCGTGCGCCTCGTTGCCCGCGCGCCAAAGTTGCCACGCCCATGATCGTTGCGCCGCTGGTCTGCATCGCGCTATTGCTGACGCTGACCATTGTCGGCGCGTGCGTGGCCCGAACGCCGTCGGCTGGCGGCATTGTCTATGGCGGCACCCTGACGATCTCGTTGGCGTTGCTGCTGATCGCACTGCTGTCGATTGGCGCCGGGTCCGCAACAGTGACACTGCCCATCGGCGTTCCGTGGATCGGCGCGCATTTCCGACTCGATCCGCTGGCTGCGTTCTTCCTTGCGGTCGTGGGACTGGGCAGTGCCGGCGCCAGCTATTACGCACTTGGTTATGGCCGCCACGAACCTGAGCCGCAGCGCGTGCTGCCGTTCTATCCCGCGTTCGTCGCTGGGTTGAATCTGGTCGTGGTGGCAGCCGATGCGTTCAGCTTCCTGTTCGCGTGGGAACTGATGTCGCTCGCATCGTGGGCGCTGGTAATGTCGCACGATCGAGAGCCCGGCAACGCGAACGCTGGCTTCGTGTATATCGTCATGGCGAGCTTTTCGGGCCTCGCGCTGCTGCTGTGCTTTGGTCTGCTTGCAACCAACGGCGACTATAGTTTTGCTGCGATGCGTGCGGTGCATCCATCGCCCGGGATCGCGGCGCTGGCGCTGGTGCTGGCGCTGATCGGCGCCGGGTCAAAGGCGGGCGTGGTGCCGCTGCACGCGTGGTTGCCGCTCGCACACCCGGCGGCACCCAGCCATGTCTCCGCATTGATGAGCGGCGTCATGACCAAGGTCGCGGTCTACGGCTTCATTCGCATCGTCTTCGATCTGCTCGACGCGCCGAGTTGGTGGGCAGGAGTGATCGTGCTCGCAGTCGGCGGCATCACCGCCGTACTTGGCGTGCTCTACGCCTTGATGGAGCATGACCTGAAGCGCCTTCTCGCCTACCACACGGTCGAGAACATCGGCATCATCTTCATCGGCCTAGGCCTTGCCTTGGCCTTCGGTGCCAACCAGTTGCCCGCCGCCGCTGCTCTCGCACTGACCGCGGCGCTGTTTCACGTATTCAACCACTCGGTGTTCAAGAGTCTGCTGTTCTTCGGCTCTGGTGCGGTGCTCACTGCGACTGGCGAGCGCGACATGGATCACCTCGGCGGCTTGATCCATCGCATGCCAAAGACTGCGGTCGCATTCCTGATCGGCTGCATCGCTATTTCAGCGCTGCCGCCGCTCAACGGTTTTGTTTCCGAGTGGCTGACGTTTCAGGCGATCCTGCTGCATCCGGATCTGCCGCAATGGGGTCTGAAGCTGGCGATTCCGGCCGACGGCGCGCTCCTGGCGCTGTCCGCCGCACTTGCCGCCGCCTGCTTCGTCAAGGCGTTCGGCATCACCTTTCTGGGTCGCGCTCGCACGCGTGTTGCCGCAGATGCGCGCGAGGTGGATGGTTATTCCACAAATGCCATGTTCGTATTTGCCGCGCTTTGCCTGCTGGCGGGGATCTTCCCCGGCGCAGTGATCGACCTGTTGGCCCCAGTGACCCAGGCGCTGACCGGTGCACATATGCCGAAACAGCTCGATGTCGCGTGGCTTTCCATCGTGCCGGTTGAGGCAGCGCGCAGCTCCTACAATGGCCTGCTGGTGCTCGTATTCATCGCGGTATCGGCATCGCTCAGCGTTCTGGCAATCCACCGGCTTGCGTCACATGCGCTGCGTCGTGCGCCAGCGTGGGATTGCGGCTTCCCCGACCCGCGCTCGCGGACCCAGTATACGTCAGGCAGCTTCGCGCAGCCGATCCGCCGAGTTTACGGCGCGGTGGTGTTCGGCGCACGCGAGACGGTCATCATGCCGCCGCCAGGCGACACTGCGCCGGCAAGGATCGAGAGACACATCGCAGATCCGATCTGGGACACGCTGTATGCGCCGATTGCCGGTGCAATAGGTTGGACGTCGCAGGTATTGAACCATCTGCAGTTCCTTACCATCCGCCGCTATCTCGGCTTTGTCTTCGCCGCCTTGGTCCTGCTGCTGCTGACGCTAGCATTATGGCAGTGATCCCCGCGCTCTTAGTACAGGGCGTGCAGATGGCCCTGGTGTTGCTGCTCGCACCGCTGCTCACGGGTCTCACGCGCAAGGTGAAGGCGCGGCTGCAGCGCCGGCAGGGGCCGTCCCTTGTTCAGCCGTATCGCGACCTGAAGCGACTGCTGAGCAAGGACGTGGTGCTGGCCGAGAACGCGTCGTGGCTGTTTCGCGTCGTCCCCTATGTCATCTTCGCCGTCACATGGGTGGCGGCCGCTTTGGTGCCCACCTTTGCCACCGGGCTCTTGTTCAGCTGGTCCGGCGACCTGATC
Source organism: Pseudomonadota bacterium (assembly GCA_046732975.1). Taxonomy (GTDB): domain Bacteria; phylum Pseudomonadota; class Alphaproteobacteria; order Acetobacterales; family Acetobacteraceae; genus JAMXLO01. Next base: position 5,754 of record JBKPOG010000084.1, on the reverse strand, counting down.
GCTATTACCGCACTGCTTGGCAGTGCCCGATTTGCACAGGCACTGGCCGCGATGGACGTCGGCACCAGCTTCGGCGGCATCGGTGCCTCGCGCGAAATGCTGATCGCCTCGCTCGCCGAGCCGGCCATGCTGATGATCGCCCTGTCAGTCGCGCTGATAGCCGGCTCGACGCAGTTGTCCACCATTGCCGACTATATGGCGTTCTCTGCGGTCGGACTGCGCGTCACGTTGGGGCTCGGGCTGGTGGCGCTGGTGATCGTGGCATTGGCCGAGAACGCGCGCATCCCGGTGGACAATCCGGCGACTCACCTGGAACTAACCATGGTGCATGAGGCGATGGTGCTGGAATATTCCGGGCGCCACCTGGCGATGATCGAACTTGCCGCGTCGCTGAAGCTGCTGCTCTACATCTCGGTGATCGCCTGTATCTTCTTTCCATTCGGACTCGCCCAGGGCTATGTCATCGGCCTGGTCGCGTATCTGCTGAAGCTCGCCGTGGCGGGCGTTCTGCTGAGCGTGTTCGAGACGTCGATCGCCAAGATGCGCGTCTTCCGCGTTCCCAACTTCCTCGGTGCCGCGCTGATGCTTGCCCTGCTTGGTGTGCTGCTACGCTTCGTGTCGGAGGGCATGTGATCTCCAACTTCGCCTTCGATGTCTCGCACATGCTCGCCGGCCTCCTGGTGCTGGTCAGCTTCGCAATGCTGTACCAGGACCGACTGTATGCGCTGATCAATGTGCTCGCATTGCATGCTTTGGTGCTGGCGCTGTCGGTCGCCTGGCAGGCACACATCCAGCACGCTCCGCAGCTCTACATCACCGCCCTGATTGCACTCGGCTTCAAGGCAATCATGATCCCGATGGCACTCCGGCACATGGTGTTCCGCCTCGGGATCCACCGCGAGATCGAGACCGTGGTCAGTATCGGCCTCACCATGCTGGCGGGCATTGCGCTGGTCGCGCTGTCGCTGATGGTGATGCTGCCGGTGACGGCGCACGTGGACCCGGTGGCGCGCGAGGACATTTCGCTCGCGCTGTCGGTGGTGCTGATCGGCCTGTTGATGATGGTGACGCGGCGCAATGCGGTCAGTCAGGTTGCCGGCTTCCTGTCGCTGGAAAACGGCGTGAACCTGGCCGCTACCGGTGCGCAGGGCATGCCGCTCGTGGTGGAGATCAGCGTCGCGTTCTCCATCCTGATCGCATTCATCGTTGTCGGCATCTTCCTGTTCCGCATCAGGGAACGTTTCGACACGGTCGATCTCGAAGCGCTCGACCGTTTCCGCGGAGAACGCAGGTGACGGAAAGCCTTGTCCTGCTGATCCCACTATTCTCCGCGGGGCTTCTGGCGCTGCTCGCGGATTATCGGTTGTCCGCGAAGATCAATGTCGCCGCGAGCGGGTTGTCACTGATTGCCGCGCTGCTGCTTCTGGTGGACCGCCCGGCCGCGGGTCAGTTTCTCGCGGTGGACGATCTGAACATCGTCTTCATCCTGCTCAGCACCTTTGTCGGATTTACCACCAGCGCATTCAGTGCCTCCTATATCGGCCACGAACTCGAAAGTGGCCACCTGACGCCGAACTACCTGCGCTTCTATCATGCGATGTTCCAGCTCATGTTGTTCGGCATGAGCCTGGCGCTGCTGGCGAACAACATTGGGTTGATGTGGGTGGCGGTCGAACTCGCCACACTCACCACCGTGGTGATGGTTGGCATCTACCGTACGCACGAAGCGATCGAGGCTGCCTGGAAATACTTCATCCTCGGCAGCGTCGGCATCGCACTGGCGCTGTTCGGCACGATCCTCGTGTATCTCGCCGCGCGCCCGGTGGTCGGTGAGGGCACCGACGCCATGGTGTGGACGATCCTGATCACCCGCGCGCACGACTTCGACCCGGCACTGCTCAATGTCGCCTTCATCTTTCTGCTGCTCGGCTATGGTACCAAGGTGGGCTTGGCGCCGATGCACGCCTGGCTGCCCGACGCGCACGCGGAAGGCCCGACACCTATATCTGCCGTTCTCTCGGGCCTGCTGCTGAACGTGGCACTCTATGCACTGCTGCGCTTCAAGATGCTGCTCGCGGCCAACCCGGGCGCCATCGCACCCGGTCCGCTGATGATCGCTCTTGGTTTGCTGTCGCTGATCTTCGCCGCCTTCATGCTGTATCGGCGGCGCGACATCAAACGCATGTTCGCCTATTCCTCGATCGAGCATATGGGCATTACGGTGTTCGCCTTCGGCATGGCGGGACCGTTGGGCAACTTCGCTGGCCTGTTGCAAATGACAATGCACAGCCTGACAAAGTCGGCGATCTTCTTCTCCGTCGGTCATGTGGCCCAGGTGAAGGGCACGCAGCGCATCGCCGAGATGGGCGGGTTGACCGCGACGCATCCGCTGCTTGGTTGGGGCCTCATTGCGGGTGTCGCTGCCATTGCGGGCCTGCCGCCGTTCGGTGTGTTCACCAGCGAGTTCCTTCTTGTCAGCTCCACCTTCGCGCGCGAACCGCTTCTCGCGCTCCTGTTCGTATTCGGTCTGCTGGTATCCTTCGGCGCGCTGTTCCTGCGTGTCTCCTCGGTCGCCTTCGGCGAGCCGCGCGGCCCGACCGGACCGGTCACCGCATCGTACGTGCCGATGTTCGCGCATCTTGCGCTCGTGCTGATTGCGGGCGTCTGGCTGCCGGGGCCGCTGGTGGTGTGGTTTCAGCATGTCGCGGCGCTACTCGGATGATGGGCGGGTCACGCCCGCCCATGACGATTGTAGGCCGGGCTAACGCCCGGGACCATCTATGACGCAAGTCGATGCCGCCTATTGGCAGCAGGCCGCGCGAGCGATTGCCGCCGCCGATGTGACGCTGCTCAGCCTGTGGGGCGAGCCTGAGCGCGTGCACATGGCGGTGCTCGACAACGAGATCGTGGTGCTCAGTCTGGACTGCCCTGGCGGCAGCTATCCGTCGGTCGGCGCGCTGCACCCGCCGGCGATCCGCCTGGAGAGAGCGGCGCGCGATCTGTTCGGCCTCGATCCTGTGGAGTTACCCGATACGCGTCCCTGGCTGGACCACGGCTCCAATCCTACCGCCTATCCATTCCTGCCGGTCGAAGGCGAGAGCCTGCATCAAATCCCCGTCGGACCGGTGCATGCAGGAATCATCGAGCCTGGCCATTTCCGCTTCACCGCCGATGGCGAAACCGTGGTGCGGCTGGAGCAGCGTCTGGGCTACGTGCACAAGGGCATCGACGGACTGATGCACGGTGCCACGATTGCGCAGGCGGCGCGGCTCGCCGGTCGTACATCGGGCGACAGCACCGTTGCCTACGCGCTCGCTTATGCGCGAGCCGTAGAAACGGCTCTGGGCATTGCGCCGCCGTCACGCGCTGTCTGGTTGCGCGGCGTGATGGCGGAACTGGAGCGAGTCGCCAACCACCTCGGCGACTTCGGCGCGATCTGCAACGATGCGGCGTTCAGCATCATGCTGGCGCATTGCGGCATGCTGCGCGAACGCGTGCTGCGCTGCTCTGCCGAGTGCTTCGGCCACCGCCTGATGATGGATTGTGTCGTGCCGGGTGGTGTTGCGATCGACCTTGCCGACGACGCACCGATCCGCACGCTGATCGATGCGACTCGCGCCCGCTTTCCGGCGCTGGTTGACCTATACGATAAGACCGCGTCGCTGCAGGACCGCACCGTCGGCACTGGGCGCGTGTCGCCCGAGCTGGTGCGTCAGTTCGGCGCAGGCGGCTTTGTCGGCCGCGCATCAGGACGCGACTTCGACGCGCGCCGCTCGATCGCATATCCGCCATATGATCAGCTGCGTTTCGAGGTGCCGGTGCTGCATGAGGGCGACGTCAACGCCCGTGTCTGGATCCGCATCAAAGAGGTTGATCAGAGTCTATCGCTGATCGAGCAGATGCTGAATTCGCTTCCACCTGGCGACATTCGCGTCGCCATCGAGCCCCGGCCGGCGGAAGGCATCGCGATGACCGAGGCATTTCGCGGCGACGTGTTGGTGTGGCTGCGTGTTGACGCCACGGGACAAATCGACCGCTGCCACATGCGCGACGCGTCCTGGTTTCAGTGGCCGCTGCTGGAAGCCGCTATCGAGGGCAACATCGTCGCCGACTTCCCGCTGTGCAACAAATCCTTCAACTGTTCCTATTCAGGCCACGACCTATGAGCGCGTGCCCAAACACTTCCCCTCCCCCAGCGGGAGGGGAGCCTGCCCCGGACTTGATCCGGGGGCGGGGGGAGGGGGAAGGGGCCACCAACCCATGCTGAGAACCCTCCTCCAAGGCCTGCGCGCGCCGGTGACCGAGGCCGCACCGCTGGCGACACTCGCCGCCGATCTGGATCGCGCAGCGCAACGTCGACTCGGACGCAGCCTCGCGATCCGCGAAGTGGACGCGGGCTCCTGCAATGGCTGCGAGCTGGAGATCCACGCGCTGAACAATGCGTATTGTGACCTGGAACGCTTCGGCCTGCGCTTTGTCGCTTCGCCGCGGCATGCCGATGTGCTGCTGGTCACCGGCCCGGTGACGCGCAACATGCGTGTGGCGCTGGAGCGTACCTGGCGCGCAACGCCTGATCCCAAATGGGTGGTCGCGGCCGGCGACTGCGCCGCCGGTTGCGGCGTTTTTGCCGACAGCGCGGCCTGCATCGGCGCGGTTTCGAAAGTGGTGCCGGTCGATCTGGTGATTCCCGGCTGCCCGCCGACGCCGACGCAGTTGTTGCAGGGCCTACTGGCGCTGCTCAGAGCGTGATCGCACGAGGCGGAAACGATAGAGGGCGTGAATCACGCTCTGGAACAATGTTCTATCGCTCGCTGAACAGCACGCCGCCCTTGGCCTTGTTGTCGCGCGAGCTTTCAAGGATCTCGACCAGCACCGCATCCGCGGTGACGCCAAAATTCTTCACCACCGCATCGGTGATGTCCTTGATCAGCGCACGCTTCTGTTCCTTGGAGCGGCCTTCGATGGCATGGACATAGACTTCCGGCATTGCTTTCCTCCTCTTCGTCTTTTCCCATCATAGAGGCATTCCATGCTGGCAGGCGAGGCAGTGGTGGCGATCTGGAACGGCATTGCACCCGAGGCGCGCGCGCAGTTCTATGACTGGCACACCAACGAGCACATGCCCGAGCGCGTCGGCATTCCCGGCTTCCGTCGGGGACGTCGCTACATCGCCGGCGATGCCGACACGGCACCGGAGTTCTTCACCCTCTACGAAGCCGACACGATGCAGGTGCTGCAGGGCAGCGACTATGCCAACCGTCTGAACAATCCGACACCCGGCACGCGCGCCACCACCGCGCAGTTCCGCGATACGTCGCGCGCCTTGTCGCGAGTAGTGGTCAGCCATGGTCCAGGCATCGGCGGCGTGCTGCTGACTATCCGCTTCGACTGCGACGAACAGCATCTGCCGGCGTTGCGCGCAATGGTGCGTGCGGCGGCGCAGGCCACGCGCGTGACCGGGGCCCATTTGTGCATGGGCGACGCCGATGCATCTGCAGTCCGCACTGCCGAGACTCGCGACCGCACGGACATCCAGGTGCCTCCCAATATCTTCATCATGGTGGAGGCGACTGATACCGAGGCGCTGACAGACATCCTGCAGGAACGGGCGATGTCGGGGGCCGGCGCTCGTGGCCCGTTCGTGCGCGGGCTTTATCGGCTAGAGTACGTGCGCAACAAGACAGGATTTGCCGCATGATCAAGGTCGGCATCGTCGGGCTCGGCCGCATCGCCGACCTGCACTTCCGGGGCTAT
>JBKPOG010000083.1:0-20103 GCA_046732975.1 Pseudomonadota bacterium | reverse complement strand
CTGCACGCCAATGTGTCCGAGGCGAATGTCGCGCTGGTCAATGCTTACGTCGGCTATCGCACCAATCCGCATCTCGACATGCGCGAGCGGGGTGCGGAATCGGCGCAGTTGCTGCGGCGGATCATCTCGGGCACACCGACGTATCTTGCACGTATTCGACTGCCGATCGTGCCTCCCACAGTAACCATGCTGACCGGCAAGGATGCGCACGAGCGGCCGTACGGCGAGTTGATCGATCTTGGCCAGCGTCGCATGCGCGAGCCACCCTTTGCCGGCCGCGTGCTCAATGTCTCCGTGATGGGCGGGTTTGCCTATGCGGACACGCCGTTCAATGGGTTGACCGCGGTGGTGACGGCCACCGATGTTGAGGCGGCCCGTGCGCTGGCACAGGAGATCGCCGAGGCAGGGTGGGCGAGGCGCGGTCGATTCCACGCCACACTCACCTCGATCGAGGACGCGGTGCGGCGTGCGAAAGCTACAGAAGACATTGCGGCGTCCGCGCTGATTTTCGCCGATGTGGCGGACAATCCGGGCGGCGGTGGCCGCGGCAACACGATGTGGATCTTGGAGGCTTTCCATCGGGCCGGTGTGCGCAACGCGCTGGTCGGGGTCATTCACGACCCGCTGCTGGCGGAGGAGGCGCACCGGCACGGTGAGGGTGCTCATTTCCCTGCGCGGTTCAATCGAGGCGGTGGCGATGATTTCGCGAAGCCATTTGCCGCACCTGCGACCATCCGCCACCTGCACGACGGGAACATGCGCGGCCGGCGTGGGATCTACGCCAACAACACACTGGCGCTTGGTCCATGTGCGGCCTTGCAGCTCGACGGCATCACCGTGGTGGTGATTTCGAACCGGGTGCAGTGCGCGGATCCGGTCTTTTTCGAAGCCTTCGGCCTCAACATCGCTGCGGCAAGGGTTGTGGTTGTGAAGTCGCGCGGACACTTCCGCGGCGGTTTCGATGAATTCTTTCGGCACGAACAGGTGGTCGAGGTCGATGCGCCCGGCCTCACCAGTCCTGTCCTTTCGCGTTTCCCCTGGCAGAACATACCGCGCCCGGTCCTGCCGATTGATCCTGCGGCGGAGTGGGCGCCGTGAGACTGGCGGATCTCCCAACTCCATGCCTGGTGCTCGAGCGCAACATCCTGGAGCGCAACATCGAGACGATGGCCCAGTGTCTTGCAGGCCATCGCGTGCCACTGCGGCCGCACATGAAGACTGCCAAGTCGATCGACGTGGCACGGCTGGCGATAGCGGGGCAGCCTGGGGGCATCACCGTCTCGACGCTCGCTGAGGCCGAATACTTCGCCGGTCACGGCATGACCGACATCCTCTACGCGGTCGGCATCACGCCGCAGAAGCTGGATAAGATAGCCAAGCTCAATGGCGCCGGTGCTGCGGTCATCGTGCTGACCGACGACCTCGACGTCGCGGCGGCAATCGCGGCGCATCCTTGCCCGCCACGCACACTGATCGAAATCGATACCGGCGAGGGACGCGGCGGCATTGCGCCGGACGAAGACCTGCTGCTGGCCGTGGCAGCACGGCTGGGACCTTGTCTTGCGGGCGTGATGACGCACGCGGGGCATTCTTATGCGGGCCGCAGCATCGAGGCAATCACGCAGATCGCTGAGGCAGAACGCGCGGGGGTCGTGCGCGCTGCCGAAGTCCTGCGCGCTGCGGGGCACGCCGCGCCGGTCGTGTCGATGGGCAGTTCGCCGACCGTCCGGCACGCAGCTTGCCTCGATGGGATCACTGAGGTGCGAGCTGGGGTCTACATGTTCGGTGACCTGTTCCAGGCGGAGATCGGGACCCACGAACTGGACTCGGTCGCATTAACTGTCCTGACCAGTGTGATCGGCCGGCGCCCAGGCCGTCTGCTGGTGGACGCCGGTGGGCTCGCGCTGTCCAAGGATCGCAGCACCGCGGACGCACCACGGGATTACGGCTTCGGTCTCGTGCTCGACATTGCGGGCAAACGGAGCTTCGGCGATGCCGTTGTGCGGCGCACCTACCAGGAGCACGGCGTGCTGGAGGCAGATCCGACCTATCCGCTCGATGTCTCAGTCGGTGTCAAGCTGCGTATTGCACCCAACCACACCTGCATGACCGCCGCCGCGCATGATCGCTATTTTGTGGTGGCGGGGACCGATGAAGTTGTGGCGATCTGGCCGCGTGTGAATGGTTGGTAGGCGTTTGAAGAACGACTACACTTCTGCTCGGAAAGCAGCATCGGTTCGACAAAGGGGTTTGTGTCTTCCTCAACACTGATCCCAACGAATGGGGGTCCCACCCCGGGTCCTCAACGCCGGTTTCACCAGGCTTGGCACTGGTGGGTTTCGTTGGGCTTTGTCTTCTGGTCGGCGCAGCAGATGGTTCGCTGATCGCCGGTACGTGGCGCGGGTGGTATGGGTCTCTGCTGCGGCCGCCTGGGACCCCGCCCAACTGGGTGTTCGGTCCGATTTGGACGGCGCTCTACGTCATGATCGGCATTGCCGGCTGGCTGGTCTGGCGCCGCACGACATCCACACGACCGCTGCGGCTATGGGGCTGGCAACTGGCCGCCAATGCCTGCTGGACCCCGGCATTCTTCGCACTGCGCAGTCCGCCGCTGGCGCTCGCCGTCTGTCTCGTGCTGCTGGTCCTGGTCGTGCTGACTATGCTGACGTTCAGGCGCGTGCGGCCCATCGCAGCCTGGCTGATGGTGCCGTATCTTGGCTGGAGTTGTTACGCGACCTATCTTACCGCCGGGTTCTGGTGGCTGAATTCGCCTTGAGCTAGAATCTCTGCATGAGAACTGGATTCGCTGCAGCACTGGCCTTCGGTTTGGCGTTGGGCGCGTCTTTGCCCGCCCAGGCGCAGATGTTCGATCAGATCGGCAAGGGTGGCAAGCCGCAGCAAGCGCCAGCTTCGGTTGCCCCGCCACCCGCGCTGCCGGGCGCTGGATCGAGCAGTGCTCCGGCGCCGTTGATCCACGTCCCGACCGATATGGAGCCCAACGAAGCTCTGTTCGATTCGATCAATCGCGGCGATATCGCAACGGCACGTGATGCGATCAGCCGCGGCGCCGACCTGCACGCGCGCAACATTCTCGGGATGACACCACTCGAGCTATCGATTGACTTGGGACGCAACGACATCTCGTTCATGCTGTTGTCGATGCGGGCGGCGGACGACACCCGGCCGGCGCAGTCGCAGCGTGCCTCCGGCGTGAAGGAAGACGCAAAGCGTCCGGTGCACCAGGCGAGGAAAGCGCCGCCGCGCCCGGTGGCGCCTTCCCCGGCCGCGCAGCAGACCGCGCGGCTCTTCAGCGGGGACGGCGGAACGCCAAACCCGAATGCCGGGTTCCTGGGGTTCGATTCGGGTCGCCGATAATCCTGTTGTGACGTTGGTGCTAACGCGTCTGCGACTGGCACCGTGCCAATGCCGCCCGCATATCTCATCCGGCTTTGGCTAATTCCGGAGGAACATTTCATGATCGAGCAAGACATTCGGCGAAATGCCCAGGAAACCGCTTTGTCGATGATCAAGCTGCACGGATTGCGGGCCCAGGCGGTGGCGCAGGAGCGGGCCGCTGAACTGCGTCAACAGGGCGACACGGCGGGTTACGACCTGTGGCAGCAGGTCTATGCGGCAATCTGCGAACTGCGGCGGACTGCGCCGGCGATCGCGAGAGCACAAACATAGACCGGTGCCCGCCTTCGGGAACACGGTGGCTGGGGCGGGAGGATTCGAACCTCCGGTGGCGGAACCAAAATCCGCTGCCTTACCCCTTGGCTACGCCCCATCTGACGTCTGAATAGGTCTCGCAACAGGCTGGGTAAAGTCTCACTCCTGCCGCAAGGGCCCTGCCCAGCGCCACCAACGCTGATCCGGCAGCGCCAGTGCGGCTTGGCACGCCGTTTCTGCATTAATATAGAGCCCGAAGCAGGAGGCTCCCGACCCGCTCATGCGTGCGAGGAGGCAGCCGGGCGTTGCTTCCAGAGCTGCCAGCACGACGCCGATCAATGGCTGCAGGTGGATTGCGGCGGGCTGCAGGTCGTTTCTCAGCCCGCCGAGGTAAGCCGCCATGGCGGACATGTCAGCCCAAGCGAGTGGCAACACCGCTTTTGGCGACCAAGGGCCCTGGCGCCCACGGAACACCTCGGCGGTCGCGACGGCGACCCCGGGATTAACCAGCAGCAGGCCGCCGGCGGGCAGCGCGGGTGGCGGCTCCAGGCGCTCGCCGATCCCGCCCATCCGTGCGGGCTGGCCGGCGAGGCAAACCGGCACATCGGCACCGAGTTGTGCTGCCAGCTGAAAAAGCGAGTCGGCGTCCGGAAGTTGCCACAGGCGACACAGCAGCCGCAGCGCCGCGGCAGCGTCCGCGGAGCCGCCGCCAATTCCGGAGGCCACGGGCAATCGCTTGTCCAATGTCAGCGCCGCACCCGCGGCCACGCCAGCTGCCGATACCAGGGACCGGCCAGCACGCAGCACCAGGTTGTCGGGCTCGGCGGCAAGCTCGGCGGCAAACGGACCGCACACCCGGAGCGACAGCGTATCCGCCGAGACGCCGCTCAGGGTGTCGCCAATGCCGGCGAAAATAACGAGGCTGTCCAACAGGTGATAACCGTCGTCCCGGCGACCGATGACGTGCAGGTATAGATTGACCTTGGCCGGCGCCGCTTCGCTCAGGCGTTCAGGCACACAGACTACTGGCCGCTGACCACGGTGGACGATTGGCCACCTTGCAGCTTTGCCTCGAGTTTGGCTGCGTCATCGGGTTCCGGATGGAAGATCAGAGCGCGCCGCCATTGGTAGGTCGCCTCCAGCTTGCGCCCGGCCGACCAGTAGGCGTCGCCTAGATGACCGTTGATGGACGCATCTTCAGGCTCCAACTCGACCGCGCGCTCGAGCGTCTTGACCGCCTCCACTGTAGAACCCTGGCGAAGCATGACCCAGCCCAGGCTATCGATGATCGCGCCATCGTTCGGACGGCGCTGGACCGCCTTCTCGATCATGTCGCGTGCCTGCCCCAGGTTGCGGCCCATGTCGGCCCAGGAGTAGCCCAGGTAGTTGAGCACGAAGGGTTCGTCCGGTGAGAGCGCCAGGGCTCGCTTGAAGTCTGCCTCGGCTTTTGGCCATTGCCGCGACCGTTCGTAGCAGATGCCGCGATCATAGTAGGCGAGCCAGTCGCTCGACTTCGGCGTCTTGATCCGCTCGATCGCATGGTCATACAGGAGGGCGGCCTCGGCGAACCTATTCTTGCTCCGCAGGATATCGCCCTCACGCAGCAGCGGGACCGGACTGTCCGGGAAATCCCGAGCGATACGGTGCAGGTCGTGGACCGCCTCTTCGGTACGACCGAGGCGGTCGTTGAGACTGGCACGCTGCAGGCGGACAACCCCGATCAGGGGGTCGTCCGCCGCAATCGGGGTCAGCATCTGCAGCGCATTCTCGAAGTGACGCTGACCCTCCAGGGTCTCGGAGGCGAGCAACCGCGCCGCAGTGAAGTCGGGACGCAGGTCAAGTGCCAGCCGCAGCAGCAGCATGGCAAAGTCGCTGGAATTCTGTGCGCGCAACGCTGCGGCGAGAGCGAGATAGGCCTCAGCGATCCCGTCCTGCGGACGCGGCACGGCCGGGATCATGCTGGCTGCTGCCAACGGCTTCACGGCGAGGCTCATGTCCGGTGCACTCGCTGCCAGGGCTCCCAGGACCCGCTGGGCCTCCGCCGGATGGCCCTGTCGCGCCGCGGCGCTAGCCAGAATTTGCGCCAACCGCAGGTTGGTGCCACCGAACTCATTCTCTGCCTGGCGATAAAGCTTGCCTGCTTCCACGCTGCGTCCGCCCTGATCGGCAATCAGCGCGGCATGCAGTGCGTACACACCACGGAACCGCTGGCCATCGATAGAGGGTCGCAATGTCGTCAGCGCCGCCTCCGTGCGGCCATCGCCCTGCTGCGCCCATGCAATCAGCAGTGGCTGTAAGAGTTGCGCCAGACCCTGATGAGGGAGCGCGCGAAACCTCTGTTCCGCCGCCTGCCAATGGCCGGCGAGCACGTCCGACTGCCCCAGGAGCAATTGCGCCGCCTGACTGTCCGGCAGTTGGCGGGCAAGCTGCAAAGCCTCTGTCCGGCCAGCGATCATGCTGGCAATGAACGCCTGCTGCAGCAATTCCGGATCGTCGGGCCGTGTCGCCAGCGCGGTGAGAAACTGCGTCGATGCCGTTTGCGCGTCGGCTTGGCCCAGCGCGAACCGGCCGGTCAGAAAATCGGCGAACACCCCGGAGGGCGCGTCACCCGCGGTATGCACAGCGACATGCGGCGGCGAGGGGTCCGCCGCTGCGCAGGCTGACAGCAGGGCGAGAGCAAGAAGGAATGTGCGACGTACTCGGCGGGTATGCTGCATCTGCACAATTTACCTGATGTGGGCGTGAGAGTCATGCAGATTTGATGCAACAAACATTACTAAGGCGCGTTCACGACGGTTCACATCCCGCCGGGATAGTTAGGTCCCCCGCCACCTTCCGGCGTCTCCCAGTTGATATTCTGTGTGGGGTCCTTGATGTCGCAGGTCTTGCAGTGCACGCAGTTCTGCGCGTTGATCTGGAGCTGCGGAGTACCTTCGTCGGCACCGACGATCTCGTATACACCCGCGGGGCAATAGCGCACTTCCGGGCTGCGGAATCGCTGCCAGTTGAGCGTGACCGCCACGTCCGGGTCCGCCAGCCGAAGATGCGCCGGCTGGTTCTCCTCGTGGTTGGTGTTGCTGATGAATACCGACGATAGCTTGTCGAATGTCAGCACGCCATCGGCGCGTGGATATTCGATCCTTGGCGCGGCAGACGCGTCAAGCAAGGTTTCGTTATCGGGATGCGGATGATGGAACGTCCATGGCGCTTTGCCGCGCAATACATAGGTATCCACGGCAGAGTAGGCCAATCCACCCCACAGGCCGAATTTGGCAAAGGATGGGCGCACGTTGCGGACCACCGAGAGCTCCTGCCAGACCCAGCTCTCACGTAACAAGGTTTCGTAGCGGGATAGACCATTCCCACCACCCTCGCCGAGTGCCGCGGCAATCACCTCGGCAGCGAGCATCCCGGACTTCATGGACGTGTGCGTGCCTTTGATCTTCGGCACGTTCACGAAACCTGCCGCATCGCCGATCAATGCGCCGCCGGGAAACACCAGGCGTGGGATCGATTGCAGTCCGCCCTCATTCAACGCCCGTGCGCCATAGCTGATGCGCCGGCCGCCCTCGAAATGCTTGCGCATCTCGGGATGAGTCTTGAACCGCTGCATCTCGTCAAACGGGGACAGCCATGGATTGGGATAGTCCAGCCCGATGACGAAGCCATAGGAGATGAGGTTGTCACCGAAATGGTAGAGGAAGGACCCACCGTAAGTTTTGCGATCGAGCGGCCAGCCGATCGTATGTTCCACGAGTCCCCGCCGGTGATTTTCGGCGGGGATCTCCCATAATTCCTTGATGCCGATGGCGTAGGTCTGCGGGTCGTGGCCGTCACGCAAACCGTAGCGTCGGATCAGCTGCTTGGACAGTGAGCCGCGGCAGCCTTCAGCGAATAGCGTGTAGCGCGCCCGCAACTCCATGCCCCGCTGGAAGTTGTCGGTAGGGTTGCCGTCCTTGCCGATCCCCATGTCGCCAGTCGCAACGCCGGCGACGCGGCCATCTTCCTCGAGCACTTCGGCAGCTGGAAAGCCAGGATAGATCTCGACACCCAGCGCCTCGGCCTGCTGTCCCAGCCAGCGACAGAAATTGCCCAGCGAAACAATGTAGTTTCCGTGGTTGTGCATTTGCGGTGGTGTCGGCAGACGGAAGGCACGCGTCGCCGTCAAGTACAGGAAGCGGTCATCTGCGGCCGGCGTCTCCAGCGGGGCGCCCTTGTCACGCCAGTCAGGGATCAACTCGTTGAGCGCGCGGGGCTCTAGCACGGCGCCGGACAGGATGTGCGCGCCGATTTCGCTACCCTTCTCCACCAGGCAGACGGACGCGTCGGGCGCGAGCTGCTTCAACCGGATCGCGGCGGCGAGACCCGATGGCCCGCCGCCCACGATCACCACGTCGAATTCCATTGCCTCCCTTGGGGGCAATTCTTCTGCCATCACCCGTCTCCGGAACTATCGCGCTGATCGAAGGAGCGACCGGCACCGCCAAGGCGATTCGGCGACGCGCAGTGACACCTATTGGCGCTGCACAAGCTCGATCATGTAACCGTCTGGGTCTTTGACGAAGGCAATGATCGTGGTGCCGAACTTCACCGGTCCAGGTGGTCGCGTCACCGTGCCGCCAGCCTTCGTCGCGATGTCACACGCCGCCGCGACATCCGGCACGCCGACGGCGAAATGGCCGAAGGCGCCGCCCATTTCGTATTTCTCCACACCGTAATTGTAGGTGAGTTCTATCGCGGTGTTGCTGTCCTCGTCGCCGAAGCCGACGAAGGCGAGGGTGTACTTGCCGTCCGGCACGTCGCGACGGCGCAACTCCTTCATGCCGAACGCCTTGCTATAGAAGTCGATGCTGCGCTGCAGATCGCCGACACGTATCATGGTGTGCAGAAACTGGCTCATGTGTTCTCTCCCCTCAGCTCATCCGGACCAAGGCCCAGCAGAAACAATCCGGCCGCGTCCGCCGCGGCAATCGTGGCCTCTCGCTCCGCCAGAATGGTCCCGTCAGCTTCGAATGCAATACCGCGCAAGTACGCGCCCGCGGCCCCCGCGACAGTAGCGGGTCCGATCGTCGGCAGGTCGGCGCGTCGATCCTGTCCAGGCTTGACCAGCTTCACCAACACGCCCCCTGGCCCCTGCCGCGCCAGTCCGGGGCAGCGGGCCAGCATGGCGTCGGTCCCCTCGGCCGCCTCTACCGCCAGCACAATGCCTTGCTGTACCACGCAACCTTGACCGACATCGACCGCGCCCAATGCGCGCGCTGTGATGATCCCTCGCCGGATATCCCCCAGGGCCAATGCGTCCGGCTTGGTGCGCGTCAACAGGCCAGCGCGTGCACTTGCCTCGTTCAGCACCTCGTGCGCACTGAGCACACGGAAGCCCTCCTCGCTCAGGACCTTCACCACGGCTCCCAATAATCCGTCATCGCCTGCGAAGGCAGCGCGCCCGATGCGGGCGAGGATGCGAGTGCCTTCAGTATCAGGACGCAGGTCGAGCAGCGACGGCCGCCGGACCGGACCGATCAGCACCAGGTCGTGGCATGCGTTGGCACGCAACGCAGCAATAATTCGGCCTGCGGCGCCAATGCGGATCACCTCGTGCGGCCAGGGTGCCAGGACGGAGGGATCGGCAAAGCCCTCCAGGCCGACCAGAAAGACCTGGCGTCCTGCCGCATGTGCGGCGGCGGCGACCTGACCGGGCAGCCGGCCGCCGCCGGCAAGAATCCCTAGCGGCCGGCTCACTCCGCGCGGATCAGACCGCGATGGCCGGGTGCGTCGATGAACTCCAACACCTCCGCTACCAGCGGCTCGCCGCCATAGCGTTTGCGGGCGGTGGCAAGGCGCTGCGCAAACACCCCGTCGCGGCGGAACAGATCGCGGAAGGCACTGTGCAGCAGCTGGATCTGCGCCTTATCGAAGCCACGCCGCTTCAACCCGATGACATTCAGCCCGACCAACCGTGCCCGATTGCCGATCACGCTGCCGAACGGGATCACGTCAGCCTCGACGCCGGATACACCACCGATCATTGCTGCGCGACCTATACGCACGAATTGATGGATCGCCGCCGCCCCCCCGATCACCGCATGGTCGGCGATGGAGACATGCCCACCCATCACCGCGTTGTTCGCGACGATCACGTGGTCGCCCAGAGTGCAGTCATGGGCGACGTGAGCGACTGCCATCAGCAGGCAGTCGGAGCCGACCCGAGTGATACCTTTGCCGGTGACGGTGCCACGATGGATCGTGCAGTGCTCGCGCACCTGGGTGCGGGCACCGATTTCGCATCGCGTCGGCTGGCCGGCGTATTTCAGGTCCTGCGGCGCCATGCCGACCGTGCAGAACGGGTAGAGCACCACATCCTCGCCGATCCGGGTGTTGCCATCGACCACAACATGCGAAACCAGTTCAGCGCGATCCTCGATCACGACATCGGCGCCGACGGTACAGTAAGGACCGATCCGCACGCCGCGGCCAAGCTCCGCGCCACGCGCAACGATTGCGGTGGGATGAATGACGGTCCGCGACGCTCGCAGGACAAGTGTATCAGGCATGGCATCCATTCTGGTGCGTCTCTCTCGCGGAACCAGCCTGGAGGCTAGGGCGCCACCGCCCCGCTACCAACTCAATCATTGTTGCCCTATATTTCGACTAGATGGCTGTAACCGCTTGTTTCAGCGGTGATTCTGGCACGATTACGGCGAGATGTCGGGGGCCGCAGCGCGGTCCATGATCATCGCCGCGTAAGTCGCTTCTGCCACCGAAATCTCATCTACCCGGGCCACAGCATGGAACTTCCAGACATTGCCCCGATTTCGTTCCTTGCTGACATGGATCCGTAACTGATCCCCGGGCACGACGGGACGGCGAAATTTCGCCCCCTCGATGGACATGAAATAGACCACCTTGCCGGCAGCATCCGGACCCAGGGTTTCTACCACCAGCACCGCCGCGGTCTGCGCCATGCTTTCGACTATCAGCACGCCAGGCATCACCGGATGGTTCGGGAAATGGCCGGCGAAAAATGACTCGTTTGCCGAGACGTTCTTAATGCCCACGGCTGATTGATTGGGCACCACATCGACGACACGGTCGATCATCAGGAATGGGTAGCGATGCGGGATCGCATGCATGATCCGCGCGATATCGACCACGCTGCCAGTGGCGGAGGATGCTGCCTCAGTTGCGGGCGAATCCATGGCGATCAGTCCGTATCCGTCTCCGTCCCCGCAGCCCGTTTCGAACGCTTCGAGCTCGCCTCCCGCGCCAGCCGCCGCAGCACGGCGACATGGCGAAAGAAGTCCCGCGCCGGCTGTGCCGGACTGCCCACCACATCGGCGCCTTCCGGCACATCGGACATCACCCCGGCCTGCGCCCCAATCCGCGCCCGGCGTCCGATCCGGAGGTGGCCCGTCAAACCCGCCTGGCCAGCGACCATGACATGGTCATCCAGGATCGTGGAACCGGATATGCCAGCCTGCGACACAATAACGCAACCGCGGCCGAGGCGGACGTTGTGCCCGATCTGCACGAGGTTGTCGAGGCGCGAGCCGGCACCAATGCGCGTATCGTGCAGCGAACCACGATCGATCGCGCTGTTGGCGCCGACCTCGACGTCATCTTCCAGAATGACGCGGCCAAGCTGCGGAACGCTCAGGAACGCTCCATTGTCCATCGCCAGCCCGAACCCATCCTGACCGATGCGCGCTCCGGGATAGACCACCACGCGATCGCCGAGCAGTGCGTGGCTGAGTGAGACGTGCACGCCGATACGGCAGTCGGACCCCAGCACGACGCCATCGCCGACAAACGCGCCGGGGCCGATCCGGCACCGTGGTCCAATTTCGGCGCGGGAACCGATCACTACGAAGGGACCGATTTCGGCGCTGGCCTCGATCTTGGCATCAACCGCAACCACGGCGGAGGGATGTACCCCGGCCACGACCGGTGGGAGGGGGTGAAAAAGCGCAGCTACGCGAGCCCAGGCGACGTAGGGCTCGCGTACGGGAATCGGCACGGCGCCCGCGGGGACCTTCTCGACCATCTCGGGATGCACGATGACGGCTCCGGCCGAAGTCTCCGCCAGTGCTGAGACATACCTGCGGCTGTCCAAAAAGCTGACCTCGTGTGGGCCGGCGGTCTGCAAAGGCGCCACCCCAGTCAGCATCAGCTCCGCTGGCGGGGCCGTCGCCCCCGCCGCGGTGGCCACCGTCGCGAGGCTATGTGGCCCGCTTCGACGGAAGAACCGGGGATCTCCGGCGATCGGCGGCCAGTTCATTGCTCCACATCCGGCAGAGGATCACGGGTGACGTTGCTGGGAGGAAGATGAGGTCGCAGGGGGTGGCTTGGCGGTGGCCGGCTTTGCCGGGGTAGAGGCGCCGCCCGCGGCTGTTGGGGTGACGCCACCCTGAGACTGCTGCGCCATTGCCATCGGCGATACGCCGTCCGGCGGGATTACCACGGACCCGAGTATCTTGTTCAGATCCTCCACCACGGCCGGCGTCATGTCGAAATCGCTGGTCGTGCCAAGAATTTGCGCCTTGTTCAGCACCAGGTTGATACCGCGGCTGACGGCAACCTGCTGTGTCACCATCTCGGTGGCGCGGTCGATCTGCGCCATCACATACTGGCTGGCTTCCTGAATGATCCGATTGCGTTCGCCGAATACCCGGCGCGACTCGGTGATCCGGTCCTGCAGCTCCTTCTCGCGGGTTCGGATCTGCTCGGGCGTGAGCTTGCCGCGCTCGTTGGCAAGTTGCTGCCCGAGGTCGCGCAAGGAGACCTGCTCCTTCTGCGCGTCCTCATTCAGTTTCTGTCGGCGGCCGACGAACTCCTTGTCCGCCTGCTGGAATGCGGTCGAGGCACGCATGACATCGGCCACCGAGAGCACGCCGACAATGGCGGCGGGCGGGGTGGGGCCTTTAGGCAACGGCGGCACCTCAGGTGGTGGCGGCAGCTGCATCTGCACCTGTTGCTGCGGCTGGGTCTCGGTGCCTGGTGGCGCCGATTCCGTGGCCAGGCCTGGTGCGAGGGTCTGCGGTTCTGACGGTGCCGGCGCAGGGCGAGGCGCAGGTCTGGCCGGCGCCGTGCGTGGCTGGTTCGGCACGAACCATTGCTGGTTCTGCTGCGCTGCGGCAGGCGGGCTGTAGCTCGACAAGGCAGCAGCCACCAGGGCGGACGCACGAAGAAGGCGAGATGACAACACTAGAACCTCGTACCGAAGCCGAATCGGAAGACCTGAGTCTGATCCTTTGGCTGCTTCACCACGAATGGAGTCAAGTCAACATTTAACAGACCGAACTGTGTATGCCACGAGATGCCAACACCGACGCCGACCCGAGGTGCCGAGGACGTTGTGATAACGCATGTGGGACACAGATTGGGATTGACGAAACTCGATTGCGTCAGGCCACCGACATCGACGAACGCGCGGCCCGACAGGCCGATGTCCGCAGAGATCGGCAGTGGGTAGTGCAGTTCGGTGGACTGGGTCCAAATCAAGCGACCTCCGAGCGGGTCTCCGGTCACGATGTCGTGCGGGCCGGCGCCGCCGATCTGGAACCCGCGCAGATTGTCACCGCCGAGAAAGAACCGATCGATGATCTGCTCCTGGACGCCTTCATTCCAGAGGTAACCAAAGCCTCCAGTCAGCGCGACGCCCCAGTCACTGTTGCCGGTAAAATGGTCGAGCGGAATGAAGTACTGGGCGTTGATGTTGGTGCGGACGAACTGTGCATTGCCGCCAAGCCCCGCGACATCATTGCCTAATGAGACAAGGTAGCCGGTGTGCGGATCCACCTTGCTGTCGCGATGGTCGAGAGTCAGCGCCTGGCTGACCTGCGACAACACGCTGTAGCCGCGCAACTGCTGGATGAAGAGACTGGCATTCAAGGCAACGTTATAGACGGTTCGGCCGACCAACGTATAGCTCCAGACTTGGCGCAGATACTCATTGAAATCGTAGCCGGCGCGTACGTCGAAGCCGACGCGCTTTTCGTCATAGGGCTCGGTTCCCAGGAAGTTGGTCTGGATCAGGAACAGATCGCCGCCAACAACAAGATTGCGGTCCAGGAAGTAAGGGTCGGTGATGGAAGCCGTGATCGAGCTGCGCTTTTGCGCCAGCACGCCATTGATCCCGGCACTGATACCGGTGCCGACGAGATTCCGCTCGCTCAGTCCAACGTCGAGCAGCGCGCCGGCGTCCGTCGAATAGCCGCCACCCAGGGTAAGTTCGCCGGTTGCCTTCTCCTCGATGTTGGTAGTGAGGATCGCCTTGTCGGGTGCAGATCCTGGCGAGGTCTGGATGGCGACATTGTTAAAATAATTCAGGTCCTGCAGACGCTGACGTGAACGCCGTACCGCTTCAGCATTGAAGGCGTCGCCCTCCGCGAGCCGAAATTCTCGGCGTATTACCTTATCCTTGGTTCGCGTGTTGCCGTTGATATCAATACGCTCGACGTAGACGCGTGGGCCTTCGCCAACCTCGAATACGAGATCGACGACTTTCTCACCCGGATGCCGGACGATATTCGGCTTTACCTCGACGAATGCGTAGCCTCGGTTGTGGACAGCCAGCTCCATAGCATCAACGCTGCGGCCCACAGCGTCGCCGTCGTACCAGTCGCCTTCATCGACCTGCAGGTCAGGGCGCAACTCGTCACCTTCCAGGTGCCGCAAATGCGAGTTGATAGTGATCTTGCCGATGCGATAGCGATCACCTTCGCTGATGGTGAATGTGAGAAAGAAGCCCGACCGATCCGGCGCAAGCTCGGACTTTGCATCGACGATCTTGAAGTCAATGTAACCGTTCTTCAGGTAGAAACGACGCAGCAGCTCCTTGTCGAAGTTCAGCCGCTCCGGGTCGTACTCGTCGGAGGTAGAGAGGAAACGCCACCATCTCGACTCACGACTGTTGATAACCTCTGAGAGACGGTCCTCGCTGAATTCGTAGTTGCCGACGAAGATGATCTTGCTGATCAGGGTGACCGATCCGTCGTTGATCTGGTAGACTACATCGACGCGGTTCTGATCGAGCCGGATGATCTGCGGGTCCACACGCGCGTTGTAGTAGCCGCGCTTGGCATAGAGATCGAGTATCTTCTGCCGGTCCTGCTCGGCCAACGCCGGAGTGAACACTGCGCGCGGCTTCAGCTGCATTTCCGGCCGAAGCTGGTCATCCGACAGCTTGTGATTGCCTTCGAAGGCGACTCGGTTGACCAGTGGATTTTCCGCGACGTGCACAACCAAGGTGTCGCCGTCGCGATCGAGACGTACGTCCTGGAACAGACCAGTGGCGTAAAGGGTCTTCAGACTGCGATCCAGCCGGTCCGGGTCGAATGGGTCGCCGGGCTGCACAAGCATGTAGGACAGAATCGTTCCGGTTTCGATTCTCTGATTGCCGTCAACCTTGATGGTGGCGATCGTTCCACCCGTTGCGGCGGGAGCGGCCGTGCGCGCGGCAGCGGCTGCCGGCCTTGGCACACGTGGAGTGCTGCCTTGGCCGAAGGCGAAACTGGCGAGAAGAAATGGCAAGATACAAACAGCGGCGAACCGCACGGCGCGGGTGCGAGTCAAGCAGCTTCCCTCCCAGACGCAGCGCCTCACCGCGCCGAAACGAACCAGACCGCGAATCGGGTCGCGGAGGATACCGTCCGCGCCAATCGATTGCCAGCCGCCGGCTTGCGCAGCCGCCGCAAGTCTCACAGGATGGGCACGACGGACAGAGGAGAAGGTGAATGTCGGCCGCGCTGCAGCTGCCCAAGACCAGCATGACGGACGCCGAGTGGCAGACCCGCTGTGAACTGGCGGCGCTGTATCACGTGGTGAATCATCTGGGCTGGACAGATCTGATCAACACCCACATGTCAGCGCGCATTCCGGATGAACCTGACAAGTTCCTGATCAATAATTACGGTGAGATGTTCGACGAGATCACCGCGTCGAGCGTGGTCAAGATGGACATGGACGGCAAGGTCTACAGCGAAGGCGGCAGGTTCAACAACGCCGGCTTCACCATCCACAGCGGCGTCTACAAAGCGCGTCCGGACGCCATGTGTGTGATGCACACGCACACCAGGGCTGGCGCGGGAGTTTCGATGCTGGCCAACGGACTGCGGCCGATCAGCCAGGATGCGCTGCAGGTTTACGACGACTTAGCGTATCACGATTATGGCGTTCCGGCTTCACCGGAGGAGTGCGAGGCGCTTGGCCGCACCTGCCAGAAAGGCAGCCACGTGGTTCTGCTCAATCATGGTCTGCTGACGCTCGGACCGACCATCCATGGGACGCTGTTTCGGATGTACAGCCTGGAGCGGGCCTGCGAGCTGGAGTTGATCGCCCGCAGCCTGGGATCGCTGCCGGTGCAGATCAGTGACTTTGTCATCGGCAAGTCGGCGGAACGGATGCAGAAGCGGCGCAATGCGCCGGAGTATGGCTTGGCCGAGTGGCGAGGGCTCGTGCGCACGATCGATCGCGCAGGCGCCAACTACCGCTGCTAGGAGGAAAGGGACCATGCCGTTCGATGCACTGCTGGCGCCGGCACGGCCAAGGCGGCTGGTCGATATCCTGGCGGACTGGCACATCACGCCGGTCTCACTCGAGGCCTTGGCAGAGCACAGGCAGGCGCAACTCGCGCGGTTCGCGCCGAGCTTCTGGCACCAGCACCAGACCTGGTTGCCAGTCGGGCTGATCGGCTCGGTCGTATGCATGGCATTGAGTGGCGGCAGCTCATCATGGTTGAGCCTGTTCTGGCTCAGCATCATGACGCTGCTCATCGTGTTTGGGGTGTTCCGGGTAAGCGCGGGCGCCCGGTGGGAGGAACGTCTGGTCGCTTCCGAGGCTCTGATACAGATGGGTGTTCCGCTCGGGATTGCGCGCCTCGCGCGTGCGCTGCAGAGCGAGGCGGATGGATCAGAGTTGGTCCTTGGCGAGTTACTGCAGGAGCAGGTGGTGCTCGATCCCTACCTGTTGCTGCGCTATCGCGGCGAGCGCGTCTGCCTGGGGATCTGGGACGGCCGACGCGTGATCACCGCGGCGATGCCCGCCTTATAGCGCCAGCCGCATCGCGCCGCCGAGTTCGCCGATCACACCCCGGCGGAACGCGAGCACGCAGACCACGAAAATCGCGCCTTGCGTCACCGTAACCCATTGGCCGAACTGCGCCAGGTAATTCTCCATAGTGGTGACCAGCACCGCGCCCATCACGGGACCGAACACGGTACCAAGACCGCCCAACAGCGTTGTCAGTACCACTTCGCCTGATGTCGAGTAGTGGACATCGGTCAGCGTGGCAATACCGAAGACCAGCGCCTTGGTGCCGCCGGCGACTCCCGCCAGCGTCGTCGACAACACGAATGCGATCAGCTTGTAGTCGTCGGTGCGATAGCCGAGTGAGGTGGCACGCGGCTCGTTCTCGCGGATTGCCTTCAATACCTGGCCAAACGGCGAATGGATGATGCGGTGGATCAGCAGGAAGCTCGCCAGGAACACCGCTGCGACCAGCCAGTACATCGCCATGTCGTTGTCCAGCGATATGACGCCGAAGAGGCGCCCGCGCGGCACCTGCTGGATGCCGTCCTCTCCGCCGGTGAACGGCGCCTCGACGCAGAAGAAATACACCATCTGCGCCAGCGCCAGGGTGATCATGGCGAAGTAGATGCCAGAGCGGCGGATCGCCAGGTAGCCCAGGCACAATCCTAACACTGCGCCGGTCGCGCCGCCCAGGATGATCGCGACGGCTGCATCGACGTGCCAGAACTTCATTGTCCACGCGGCGATGTAAGCGCCCATGCCAAAGAACGCCGCGTGGCCGAACGACAGCAGACCCACATAGCCGATCATCAGGTTGAAGGCGCAGGCGAACAGCGCCATGCACAGCACCCGCATCAGGAACACGGGATACAGCACGAACGGACAGATTACGATCAGCGCCAGCATGACTAGAAAAGCGAACTGCTGGGCTTTGGAAAAACCAAACATCAGGCGCGCCTTCCGAACAGCCCATGCGGCAGTGTCAGCAACACGATCACCATGACCACGAACACCACGGTGGCCGATGCCTGAGGATAGAACACCTTGGTGAGCCCTTCGATCACACCGAGAGCAAAGCCAGTAATGATGGAGCCCATGATCGAGCCCATGCCGCCGATCACCACGACGGCGAACACGGTATTGATGAAATTGTCCCCCATATTGGGGTTCACTGAATAGATCGGTGCGGCGAGGACGCCGGCGAACGCGGCGAGCGCCACCCCCCCGCCATAGGTCAGGGTGATCACTCGCGGCACATTGACGCCGAATGCCTGCACCAGCGGGGCATTCTCGGTCGCCGCCCGCAACGTGGCGCCAAGTGGCGTTTTCTCGATGACGGCCCAGGTGGCGATGCAGACCACCATCGCGGCCAGCACCACCCATGCGCGATAGTTCGGCAGGAACATGAAGCCGACGTCCGTCGCTCCTTGCAGCACGTCGGGAATTCGGTATGGCAGGCCGGAGCTGCCGTAATAGTTGCGAAACAGGCCCTGGATCACCAGCGCAAGGCCGAAGGTCAGCAGCAAGCCATACAGATGATCGAGATGGTACAGGCGGCTGATGATCGTGCGCTCCAGAATGACGCCGAACACACCGATGATCAGTGGCGCGAGGATCAGCGACGGAAAGTAGCCGATCCCCGCGTATTGCAGCAGCATCCAGGCGGCGAAGGCGCCCATCATGAATAACGCACCATGCGCGAAATTAATGATGTTCAGCATGCCGAAGATGATCGCGAGGCCCATCGACAGCATGGCGTAGAATGCGCCGTTGATCAGGCCAAGCAGAAGCTGACCGAACAGCAGCGGGCCGGGGATGCCGAAGATCATGATCATCCGTTTGCCTCCCCGACCCTTGCCGTCAGGCCTTGCCGATGAACTCGCAGTGGCCTTCGCTCAGCGGACGATACGCCTGGTCACCCGGCGTCATCGCCACCTGCTTGAAGTAGTCCCACGGGCCCTTGCTTTCCGACGGGTTCTTCACTTCGAACAAATAAGCTGGCGTCAGATTGCGACCGTCCTCACGAATCGTCGTCTTGCCGAAGCAGTCGTCCTCGACTGGTATCCGTTTCATGCGAGCAACGGTATCGACACCGCTCTTCTTGGCCTCTGCCGGTCCCATATCGGCGACCGTCTTCAAATAATGCAGCGTGGCCGAATAGCATCCGGCGTGCACCATGTTCGGCCAGTTGTTCGGGGTCTTCGGCTTCACTCGATCGGTGAAAGCACGCGTGCGATCGTTGAGGTCCCAGTAAAAGCTTTCCGTCAGGCTCAAGCCCTGTGCCACATCCAGCCCCAACGCATGCACGTCGGTGACGAACATCAGCAGGGCAGCAACCTTCATCGTCTGGTTGACACCGAACTCGCGGGCCTGCTTGATCGAGTTCACGGTATCGGCGCCCGCGTTGCACAGTCCAAGCACCTTGGCGCGACTGGACTGCGCCTGCACCAGGAACGACGAGAAGTCGCTCGTGCCGGGGAAGGGATAAGCCGACGATCCGGCGACCTTGCCGCCGGCAGCCTGCACGAAACCCGTCGTGTCAGCCTGCAACTGCTTGCCGAAAGCGTAGTCGGCGGTGAGGAAGTACCAAGAATCGCCACCCGCCTTCACCATCGCACCGCCGGTCGATTTCGCCAGCATGTAGGTGTCGTAGGTCCAGTGGATGAAGTTGGGTGAGCAGGCCTTGCCGGTCAGGTCCGATGACGCGGCACCGGAGTTGAGATAGACCTTGTTCTTCTCACGCACGACCGACTGCACGGCCAACGCCACCGACGATGTCGGCACGTCCAGCAGCATGTCGACCCCGTCGCGATCGAACCATTGTCGCGCAATGGATACCGCAAGGTCCGGCTTGTTCTGGTGATCGGCGTTGATCACCTCGATATTCAGCCCCTTGCCTGAAACACCGAAATCCTCGAGTGCCTGCTTGCAGCACACGATCGACGTCGGGCCGCCGGTATTCATGTACGGGCCGGACATGTCATTCAGCACGCCGATCTTGATGGTTGGCTTGCCCTGCGCGCGGGCGCGCACCAGCGGCAATGCAGCCGTGGCGGTCGCCGCGCCCAGGAGAGCGCGTCGGGAAATACTCATAGCTGTTGTTCCTTCCGAGGATCAGTAGGTGACAACGATTTCCTGGCCCCTCGAAACCGGCCGTGATCTGCGCACGGGCGAAGATCCGACCATTGGTGTCCACTTGCGCGGACATGGCGGAGTATGCACGTCATACCCCAAGATACTCGTGCAGCTTGTCCATATTCGCTTCAAGCTGATGGTTCGGGATCATGTCGATGACCTGACCATGTTCCATGACGTAATGGCGATCGGCCACCGTCTGGGCGAAGCGAAAGTTCTGCTCGACAAGCAGCACGGTGAACCCGCGCTGCTTGATCTCGCGCACTGTTCGGC
>JBKPOG010000082.1:0-21626 GCA_046732975.1 Pseudomonadota bacterium | reverse complement strand
GGAATAGCCCGAATCGTGAGGCGATCGAACATGAACTCTCCTGACGTCACTTTGGCCACTATGCGCAGAATGACGTCATTCTGTCCAGGAGTTCATTCGCGAGCTTCGATGTGGCAGAGGGACTCTCGTTTGAGGAATGGTCGCGTCCTTTAAGCGGGGCGGTTTCCTAGGCGCGACTGGCCGATCCGCGCTAGCACCATCCCGGTATTGGCCGGGAAGGCGTGGAGGCCCGCCGACCGGCATAGGTCCTGCCCTGCTTGGTGTGTCTCGATCGGATCATATCCTTCAGCATGCGCAATGCCTGCCAACGGCAAAGCCGACAAGCCGGAATTCGGATCGGCCCTGTTAGGGACGACGCCTACCGTCTCACGAAAGCCAACGCGGTCACCAGCAAGCCTTGCGCCTCTCGTGCCGCTCTATCCGCGTCGTGCCAGGTGCTGAAGCCCAAGTAGAGGCAGACTCGGTCCTGTGCGTCGAATATGACGAAGCCGTAGCTCTGGCCGTCTGCGGCTTTCTGAACTGATTCGATGTGTCCGGCCATGTGACTGCCTCTCAGCAATCGTTTGCTTTCATCACACCCTGCGGCTGGATGGAAACGTGACCACCTCACCACCCGCCAGCGCCCCGATAAGTAAGTCGTTCCATAGCGCCATCAGCTTGCGCATCGGCTCGATCAGCGTAGTGCGCTGATACACGCCGATCACTACCCCACTGGTGGCGCTTGACGCGTGGTTCAGCAGGGAGTCCAGCACCGCGACATCGGCGCCGTGTTCGGCGCAGATCGTCACGAGCGACGGGCGAAAGTCATAGAACTGCCAGGCTGAGAGATCCACTCGTCGATCGAGTTCTCGCTTCAGCCAGTTTCACCCAGAGATTGGTGCGATTGCCTTGCCGTCGCGGCTGAGTGTCGGCAGCACGAGATCGCTCTTGTCCGGCTCGCGCTGCATTGCTGCCAGACGGGCCCGCAGGATCTCTTGAGCGAGCGGTGGTCAGCGGCACGGCATGCTGCCGGCGTGCCTTGGTCTGCTTTGCCTGAAGGACCCACAGGGAACAAGGGCGCGGCGGCGCCGGCTGCTGACAGATAGTTGCGTATGTAGCTAAGATGGCACCCGAATTGGCACCGGACAATCAGGGATAGGGTGGGATAGGCGGGTATCATTCAGCCGTGTGCGGTGGCGACTATCGTGCAACGACAAGCCTGTAGGGGGACGGGCGGGGACTAAGCGGGACGGCATCAAGCGCATTAGCAAACCGCCGCCTTCAGCCACTCGGCCACCCCTCCGCACGTCACGGCGTATGCTCGCCGGTATCTAGGCCGTCCGTCGCGGAGCGTCAAACAATTGCAGGCTGGGCCGCGACCGGGCGATCGTCGAGCTAAACAGGCGGTGCGAGCCAGATTAAGCTCGCTGCCGATGCACTCGATGCTGAACCGACTGCTCATACTCCCGATCATGCTGATCCTCCTCGGGCCGGCGCCGCTCCGCGCGGACACCTCGCAACCCGCGGACATACCCGGGCGGGTGGCGCAATTGCGCGAGTTGCTCGCGTCGGAACAGGGGGCAGCGATCCTCGACCTGCTGGGCGATCCGAAGGTCCGTCAGGCCATCATCCAGGACCCAGTAACCGTCGAGGAAAGCCAGTCGCGGCAGAGCACCGCTGGCGAAATGATGGACGACACGCTCACCAATATTCGCGCCCGGCTATGGCAGGTGGCAACGCGGTTGGCGGCGATTCCGGGCGAGCTGGCTGCGGTTCCAGTCCGGGCGCAGTCGTCATTACCAGGGCACGAGCTGTTGCGATTGTTCGGGTTCGTGCTGGTGTTCCTTGCCGGCGGCATAGGAGCGCAGCGGCTGCTGTTCCACGCCGCTCGACGCTGGCGCGCACATTTCAACGATCTCGCACTGGCGACAGCGTGGGAACGGGCGAGGGCTGCGGTTGAACGGTTGGTATTCGGGCTACTCATCATCGGGGCGTTTGCCGCCGGTAGCATGGGAGCCTTCCTGCTATTCAGCTGGCCACCGGCGACCGGATCGATCATCCTCGGCTACCTGCTCGCTTTTATGGCGGCCCGGCTTGGCCTGACCGCCACACGCTTCTTCCTGGCTCCCGGTGCCGAGCGCCTGCGATTGGTGCCTGTCAGCACGGAAACCGCATGGTTCTGGCATCGCTGGACCGCGCGGATGGTCGCCACCGCCGCCGTAGGCTGGCAAACGATCCTCACACTTCAATCGCTCGGCATGTCACCGGCTGGTGCAGATGTGCTGCTCCAACTGCTGTCGTTGCTGTTGGCGGCCCTCGGTATTTGCATTGTCTGGACTATGCCAGGAGACAGCAATGAGCGCGTTCGGGGTGCCATACCGCGGCTGCTGGTCTCACTCGCTCTGGTTCTCGATTGGCTACTATTCCTGATGGGGGCGACGGAACTTGCCTGGACGCTGTTGATCCTGGCTGCCATTCCTGTGGTGACGTCCATTCTTAGCAGATCGATCGCGACTGTGATGTGCGGAGACATGACGGACGCGGACATCGGTCATTCGCCACACGCGGCAATCGCCGAACGGAGCATGCAGGCGGTGGTGGTCGTCATCGGGGCAGCGACATTGGTGCGCGTCTGGCGGATCGACATGGTCGCGATGTCCAATATGGATACGCCGATGATGCGTATCGGTCGTGGCCTGCTGGAGGCTCTTGTCATCCTGGTCATATCGGACCTGCTCTGGCAGGTGGTGCGCGTTCTCATCGATGAACGGCTGGCCGGCGAACAGCCCCCGATCGATGCCTTGGATGACGACGAGAGACGTCGGCGCGCGCGGCTGCGCACGCTGCTGCCGGTGCTGCGCAATTTCGCGCTGTTCATCGTTTTGGTGATGGCGTCGCTAAGCGCGTTGGCAGCGATGGGATTGCAGATCGGGCCACTGCTCGCCGGCGCCGGAGTCGTCGGCATTGCCGTCGGCTTCGGCGCCCAGACGCTGGTGCGCGACATCCTTTCCGGCGTGTTCTTTCTGCTCGATGATGCATTCCGGGTCGGCGAGTACATCGAGAGCGGCGGGATCCGCGGCACCGTCGAGAGCTTCTCGTTGCGGTCAGTGAAGCTGCGCCATCTGAATGGTCAATTGCACACGGTGCCGTTCGGCGATCTGAAGGCGATCACCAATTTTTCCCGCGACTGGGTGGTGGAAACGCTGCAGGTAGTGGTCACCTACGACACCGATTTGGACCTGCTTGAGCGCGTCGTGGTGACAGTGAGCGACGAGTTGATGACGGACCCTCTAATGGCGTCAGAGCTGATCGAACCGCTCAAGTCGCTGGGCGTGCAGGCGATGGTCGACACCGGCATGCAGATCGGGCTGACATTCAAAACGCGTCCAGGGCGGCAATACGCCGTGCGCCGCGCCGTGTTCAGCCGGATCAAGCTGGCCTTCGCGATGCACGGCATCCGTTTCGCATCGGCTTTCCTGCAGACGGTTGCCGAAGCGCCGACGCCGGCCTGATCAGCTGAGCGCAACCTCGAAGCCGCGTTTCGTCGCTGGCCGCGCCATCATCGTCTCGTACCAGCGCTTGACGTTAGGGAAGTCGGCCAAGTCAACCTGGTGCCGCTCATGTCGCCAGGCCCAGCCGAGAATGGAGAAGTCAGCAATTGACACCGGACCGCCAACGAACTCGACCTGGGAGAGGCGCTTGTCGAGGACGCCGTAGAGCCGGCGCGTCTCTTTCATGTAGCGCTCCAGGCCGTAGCGCCGATCCTGCTCGTTCTCCACTTGCAGGAAGTGATGCACCTGGCCGGGCATCGGGCCGAAGCCGCCCATTTGCCACATCAGCCATTCCAGCACCGGCACCTGCGCGCGAAGGTCGGACGGGTAGAACTTTCCTGTCCTGGTCCCAAGGTAGATCAGGACTGCTCCCGACTCGAACACGCTGATCGGTTCTCCGCCAGGCCCCTCCGGATCGATGATGGCCGGTATCCGGTTGTTAGGACTTATCTTCAGGAAGTCAGGATTGAACTGCTCGCCCTTGCCGATGTTCACAGGATGGACGTTGTAGGCGAGGCCCATCTCCTCGAGCGCCACACTGATCTTGCGGCCATTTGGCGTGTTCCAGGTGTAGAGTTCGATCGGCATGACGTGCTCCCGAAAGGTTACATAGCGCCAATTGTCCCTGAGGTGCCCTATCGTCGCAACCGAGGCCGACCAATTGTCAGATCAGCAGCTGCTCTCTCAGGTGCTCAGGTGGGGCTACGGGAGCGACCGCGCCGGGCTATCAGTGCTGCAATAGCCAGTGCGGCACCGCCGGCCAATGCCGTCCGGTGGCGGCTGGTGAAAAACTCCCAGCTCTCGCTCCTGGCCCGCGCATCAAACCGGCCGTGCGCACCATAAGGCCCCGGGACCGGGGCAAACAGGTTGCCGGGCGCGTCCGCCGGCATGGGCTCCCCGGTGAGTTGACCACTGTACCCAACTCTTGCCAGCAGGCGGTCCAGCAGTCCGGGGGCAACCCGATTGGCAATAATGGTTTTCACCGTTGGCATGCCGACCCAAACTTCGCGGCGATGGTGGAACGCGGCAAAGACGATGGCGCGCGCCGGCACCTCGGGTTGGAAGATGGGCGGAACGGGTTGTGGCCGCTTCTCCATTTTGTTGAGCGCCCAGTCGAACTGCGGCGTGTTCACCGCCGGCAGGTGCACCATCGTCAGGTGCACCTTCACGCCGTCGTGCAGCAGTTCGGTTCGCAGCGAGTCGGTAAACCCGCGCACCGCGAATTTCGCGCCGCAGTAAACTGACTGTAGCGGAATGGCGCGGTACGCAAGTGCCGACCCGATATTGACAATGGTGCCTTGATTGCGAGGGCGCATTCGCGACAGCGCGACCATCGTGCCGTGCACCTGGCCCAGATAGGTGACTTCGGTTCCGCGCCGGAACTCCTCCGGTGTAATTCGATCAAAGGATGCAAAGATGGTCGCCATGGCATTGTTGACCCATATGTCGATCGGGCCGAGCTCCTGCTCGATCCGGGTCGCTGCTCGCTCAAGGGCGGCAAAGTCCGCGACGTCGGCTGATTCCGCCGCTGCTGCAACGCCAAGTTCGCGCATTTCTACCGTCGCCTCATCCAGCCTTTGCTGGTCGCGCGCGATCAGGCCGACGCTGCAGCCGTGCTTGGCAAATTCGCGCGAGTCGCGCGACCCACCCCAGCGCTCGAACCGGTGATGACGACAACCTTTGCCATTTCGCTGGGCTCCGTTCTCTTGCTCATCAGCCAAAACGAAGCGGCAGCCAACGTGGTTTGTTGGCAAAGGTTGCTTCTGCTTCATCAATCTCCTTAGACCGTGAACCCCACAGTGCAACGGCGCCACGAGGCGGACGTTTGAGGGGCACGCAAGCAGCAGGCAAGGCCTAACTCCATGAGCCAAACGGTCGGCGATTTCTTCTGGCACCGCATGCATGAGTGGGGCGTGCACACGATCTTCGGATATCCCGGCGACGGGGTTAACGGTTTACTCGGCGCGTTGAGCAGGACGAACGGCCAGTTCAAATTCATCCAGACCAGGCACGAGGAAATGGCTGCCTTTATGGCCTCTGCCTATGCCAAGTTCACCGGTGAGGTTGGTGTCTGCCTGGCGACCTCCGGTCCCGGTGCCTCGCACCTGATCACCGGGCTGTACGACGCGCGGATGGATCACATGCCGGTGTTGGCGATCACTGGCCAGCAGGCCCGCACCGCGATCGGCGGCCATTACCAACAGGAACTCGACCTGCCGAGTATGTTCAAGGACGTGGCAGGGGCCTTTGCCTATCAGGCGAGTGCTCCGGCGCAGGTGCGTCACCTGGTGGATCGGGCGATGCGGATTGCGAAAGGCTCGCGTCGCGTCACCGCACTGGTGTTCCCGAACGACCTGCAAGAGGCGGAGTATTCTGAGCCTCCGCGCGCGCATGGCACCGTCCATTCCGGCGTCGGTTACCGTGAGCCGATGGTGGTTCCGCATCAGCAGGACCTTCGTCGCGCCGCCGAGGTGCTGAATGCTGGCAGGAAGGTAGCGATCCTGGTCGGTGCCGGTGCGCTGCGCGCGACTGATGAGGTCATCGCAGTCGCTGAGAAGCTTGGCGCCGGGGTCGCCAAGGCACTGCTGGGCAAGGCGGTAGTGCCCGACGATCTCCCATGGGTCACCGGTTCTATCGGCTTGCTCGGGACCAAACCGAGCTGGGAGCTCATGAGCAACTGCGACACGCTCTTAATGATCGGCTCGGGCTTTCCATATTCGGAGTTCCTGCCGAAGGAAGGCCAGGCGCGCGGTGTGCAGATCGACATCGAGCCGGAGATGCTGAGCCTGCGCTATCCAATGGAGGTGAACCTCGTCGGCGATTCAGCCGAAACGCTGCGGGCGCTGCTGCCTCTGCTCGAGGACAAGGCCGACCGCTCATGGCGACAGCAGATCGAAAAGGAAGTGGCCGAGTGGTGGAAAGTACTGGAAAGCCGCGCAATGACATCGGCAAATCCAGTTAATCCACAGCGCGTGGTGTGGGAGCTGTCCCCGCGCGTGCCGGAGCGCGCGATCATAACCAGTGATTCCGGCTCATGTGCGAACTGGTACGCGCGTGACTTGAAGATCCGGCGTGGCATGATGTGCTCGCTCTCCGGCGGGCTCGCGTCCATGGGTGCCGCGGTGCCGTATGCAATCGCTGCAAAGTTCGCCCATCCGGATCGCCCGGTGATCGCATTGGTTGGCGACGGTGCGATGCAGATGAACAACATGGCGGAGCTGATCACCGTGCAGAAATACTGGCGCGAGTGGGCAAATCCGAAATGGGTGTGCTGCGTGTTCAACAACCAGGACCTGAACCAGGTGACCTGGGAGCAGCGCGTAATGGAGGGTGATGCGAAGTTCAATGCGACTCAGCAGATACCTGACGTGCCCTATCACCGATTCGCCGAGCTGATCGGACTGCGTGGCATTTTTGTCGACAATCCCGACCGGCTGGCGAGTGCGTGGGACGAAGCACTGGCGTCAGATCGCCCAGTGGTGCTCGAAGTCAAGACCGACCCGGAGGTGCCGCCATTGCCACCGCATATCACGCTGAAGCAGGCGAAGAATTTTGCGTCGGCCATACTCGCGCCAGATCCGAACGAGAGCAGCATGCTGGTGGGCGCAGCGAAGGAAGTGCTGAGTACGGTGCTGCCCGGCAGGAAGTGATGATGGTTGGTTCCGCCACTCGGATCGTGGCGGAGCCGACTGCGTAGCAAGCATTGGTGGCGGCATATGGCACGAATAGCCCGCACGCAGCTTGCTGACCTAGGATCAGCATGGAGTGGGCTCGCTGGTGCGCTACGCGCGGGCCTGAGCCCGCACCCCCGCGCGATCTCACCGGACTCGACTGCGAGGGTCACGGTGAGGGCGGCTCGCCGGCTAAACCGGGCTGCGGGAATTTTGGCAACTTCGGTTCTTGCAGACAGCGCCGTCGAGCACTACCGCGGCTCGTTTGAGAACCGGGTCATGTACTTGCCGCTCGCACTCGGAGCTTTGAGTATTGCTGTGAGTGGACACGGCGTCTCGGATCGACGCGTCGGGGCCCATGCGGTGCGCGATACGGTTTATGCGCTTGCCGGAGCCACCGGTCTCGCCGGCACAGGGTTTCACCTCTACAACGTGACCAAACGACCGGGTGGTTTCTCCTGGCTTAACCTGTTCTATGCGGCACCCATCGGTGCGCCACTGGCACTCCTGCTTTCGGGGTTGCTTGGCTTCACCGCAGAACGGGTGCGCGATGCTGCGCCTGGCACGACGCCACGGATCATCGGGTTCCCAGCCGGCCGAGCGATGGCGGCGCTCGCCGCACTAGGAATGCTCGGCACTGTCGGCGAAGCCGGGTTGCTGCATTTCCGCGGCGCCTACCATGACCCGGCGATGTTCCTGCCGGTTTCCGTGCCCCCGGTTGCTGCAGGACTGCTCGGGAACGCGGCGCTAGCGCGACGCAGCAGGGATCGTTGGTTCGCCCGCTGGTGGCTTCGCTTCACCGCTGCCGTTGGACTGGCTGGCGTCGGATTCCACGTGTTCGGCGTTGCGCGAAACATGGGGGGCTGGCGCAACTGGTCGCAGAATGTGTTGAACGGGCCGCCGATCCCCGCACCGCCCAGCTTCACCGGCCTCGCACTGGCTGGCCTTGCAGCTCTCGGCCTGCTGGAGGATCGTCCAGATGCGTGATCGCTACCCCGGCTATGATGTTCTCAACAAGCGCCACACTCCTTCCTGGAATGAGGTGACGCGACGGGTCATAGACCAGCGTCTTTCCATACCACGTGAGCCAAGCTTTTTTACCCAAGACGAGTGGCTGACGATCAACGCGATCTGCGCTCGAATCGTGCCGCAGCCAAAGGACCGGCCGCCGATACCGGTCGCTGCGTTGGTCGACGATAAGATGACCAAGAACCGAACTGATGGTTATCGCCATCACCAGCTGCCGAATATGCAGGATGCATGGCGCCGAGGCTTACGCGCGCTGGATCAAGAGGCGCAAGCGCGACACGGTGGTCGGTTTCACGCTATCAGCGTCGCCGAGCAGAATGCGCTGCTGCAGCAGATGCAGAAGGGCGCGCTCGACAATCCCGCTTGGGACGGTATGCCGTGCAAAGTTTTCTTTTCTGAGCGGATGGCGCACGACATCGTCGTCGCCTACTACGCGCACCCGACCGCCTGGAACGAGATCGGCTTCGGCGGACCGGCCAGCCCGCGCGGCTATGTGCGCATGGGCTTCGACAAGCGCGATCCATGGGAGGCCGCAGAGGAAAAACCTGGTCGCGAGGACGACACCAGACGCAGGAATCGCCATGTCGGCTGATGCGACGCATGAGCCGCGTGGCAAGAATGGCCGCGCGCCGGATCCGCTACGCGTCGGCGGCTGGATGCCGATGCGCGAATACCCGGACGATGAGCCTGTCGACTTCGCCATCGTCGGCACCGGCGCGGGCGGTGGAACCCTTGCATGCAAATTGGCCGAGCATGGGTTCTCCGTCGTGGCCTTCGATGCAGGCCCGTGGTGGCGGCCGCTCGAGGAATTCGCATCGGATGAGGACCATCAGCAGAAGCTGTACTGGACCGATGAACGGATTTGCGACGGCGATAACCCGTTACAACTCGGGTCGAACAACAGCGGCAAAGCCGTTGGCGGCAGCATGGTGCATTTCGCCATGGTGTCGCTGCGTTTTCGCCCGGAGTGGTTCAAGGCGCGCAGCAAGCTTGGTTACGCTGTCGATTGGCCGCTCGATTGGCGTGAGATGTGGCATTACTACCGGGAGGTCGAGCAAACACTGAGTATATCCGGCCCAGTGAACTATCCCTGGGGCCCACCTCGGCCGCGTTATCCCTATCGCGCTCATGAACTGAACGCCGCAGGGCTGGTGCTGGCACGCGGCTGCGAGGCGCTAGGCCTGAAATGGACCCCGACGCCACTGGCGACGCTATCGGCGCCTCGCGGTCTGGCGCATCCGTGCGTCTATCGTGGGTTCTGCACGATCGGCTGCTCGACCAATGCCAAGCAGAGTGCCTTGATCACGTGGATTCCCCGTGCTGTGCGAGCGGGTGCAGAGATACGCGATCTTGCGATGGTGGGGAGGGTCGAGACCAACACCGCGGGGCTTTGCACCGGGCTGCACTACATGCGCGAGGGCCAGCGGCGGTTCCAAAAGGCGCGCAATGTCGTGGTTGCGGGATATGCGATCGAGACGCCGCGGCTGCTCTTGATGTCGTCGAACGACCGGTTTCCGGACGGGCTTGCCAACAGCTCGGGCCTGGTTGGACGCAATCTGATGGTCCAGACCAATCAGGCGGTATGGGGTAAATTCGACGAGGAGATCCGCTGGTACAAGGGGCCACCGTCGCTCACATTGACCGAGCACTGGAATTATACCGATGCAGGAAAGGACTTCTTCGGTGGCTACGCCTACATGAGCCAGGGGCCATTGCCCCAGCAATGGGCCGGCACGCAGATGGGAAATCACCAGCTGTGGGGGGAGCCGCTGATCCGCGACATGGCGGATTACAACCATCAGGCTGGGCTGAAGATCGTAGGCGAGGTCCTGCCGCAGGAGCGCAATTGCGTTGGCCTGGCCGATGAAAACGACCAATACGGACTGCCCATCGCGCGGGTGACGTTTTCGCTGAGTGAGAACGACAAGACGCTGGTCCAGCACGCGATCCGGCACATGACAGAGGTGATGCGGGCCGCGGGTGGGCGTGAGATTTGGCCTGAAGACGATGACACCGCGCACCTGAACGGAACGGCACGGATGGGGGATGATCCCCGTACCAGCGTGGTCAACGCCGACTGCCGTAGCTGGGACATCCGTAACCTGTGGATCTGCGATGGTTCGGTGTTTCCCACCGTGGGCGGGGTCAATCCGTCACTGACCATCCAGGCCATTGCTTGCCGCACGGCGGATCGCATCAAGCATATGGCAGCGTCCGGCGAACTTTGATCAGACAGTACTTGGCCCGGCTCGATTCGCTCCGATAGTGTGACTGGGATTGCGTAGCCGTCGGAGGTGCCTGGCAATGGCTTTTGAAACAGAGGACCATATTCGTATTCGCGCCTACCATTTGTGGGAAGCGAGTGGCCGTCCCGAAGGCCGCGACCTGGAATTCTGGGAACAGGCACAACAATCGACATCGGAAGTCGCAGCAACAACCAAGACCAAGCGTCGTGTCGTGCGCTCGCAGGCCGCAGGCACGACCGCAGCCTCGTCGTCGAAGCGTTCCCGGCGCGCAGCCAAGTCTCGCTCGGATTGAGCCGGGCCTGATTGTTAACCCTGCTTGCCGCTGATCTGGCGCGCCATGCGGTCGAGTTCGTCATTGGGGACCGGACCTAGGATCGCGTAGCCGAGGCCTTTGTCGATCCAAGAGCAGGCGTTTACGTCATTCCGATCCCATTGTGCGATTGGTACGCGCAGGTCCGCCGCCATCGGTCGCATTACCAGCGACATACGGTTGCCGTTGGTGTCCTCGTACATAAACAGGGCGGCGGGGTTGCCTTGCTCGGTGGCAAGCAGGCGGCCGCCGATGAGGCGGTAACCGAACCCTGAGAGATCGGGCGGGGATATCGCCCGGCTCAACCGATTCGACAGCCACTGCGCCAGATGATCCCGCTCGGCGGCCGTGACCTCGATCGGATGGCGACGGTCGGGGCTATAGACTGCGTGGCTTGCCAGTGCCTGGTGCTCGAGCGCTGCCATAGCCAGCGTATCGCGATCCGGCGTCGGCTGCGTGTGCAGCAGCCATCCGCCGGCGCCACCTATGCCGAGCGACAGAACGATGGCCGCAGCGATTTGCCACCACCTGTGGGACCGTGTGCGCAGACGCTCTTCCACCAGGCGGTTCAGGTTCAACTCGGGCGGAAGCGGTTGGCTCGCATACGCCGCAAAGGCTGCATTCAATGCCTGCCTTTGGGCGATGTCCGTAGCGACGCGATGCGCGGCATCGGGATGTGCAGCCAGGTATCGCTCGACCGCCGCCCGCCGCTCGGGCGGCAGTTGGCCATCGACGTAGCCGTTCAGTTCCTCCTCACCGAGCGGTGGTAGAGGTTCGCTCATGTCTCCACCCGGGGCGCCCCGGATACTCCCGCTCCCACCGCTAGCCGCAACTGCTCGCGTCCCCCTTTCAGCAAATTCACGACCGCCTTGGCTGGCATTCCCATGACTTCACCCGCCGCAGCATACGATAAGTCCTCCACCGAGATGAGGAACACGGCACTGCGCTGTTCCAGGGCTAGCCCGCCGAAGGCACGGGACAGTTCAGTAGACGCCACTGCGCTGACAATATTCCCAACTGGTGACGAAGGGAGCCCCCGACGGCGCGGTCGCGACCGAGCAGTCAGTTCCCGGTACATCATCGCCAGCAACCACACGCAGCTTGGCAGCTTCGCCTGAATCATGCAGGGGGCGATCGAGCGCTCTGGCAAGGCAGGTCCGCACAGCATCATCAGCGCCGCGTTGGTCCGCAAGCATCGCCATGGCGTAACGGCGCAATACTGGAACAGCTTGCTCGAGGCTTGCGAGGAAGCCGTTCATGGCGAGTGGAGCGCGATGGCATGCGCGGCGGGGACGGGGCTACTCACGTTTCTCGCTCATCTTCCTTTCCAGGGAGTCGAGCTGCGGCGCCGGGCCAGTTCCTCAATAGTGATCAAGCGCCATGGAACCTGATGACGACAACAGCGGTGTTCTATTCGTTACCTCGAAGTGCCATCCATGCGCGTTCCGGCGGCGCATAAGTTCCGGTCTGACGATGGAGGCGTAAAGGGCTGGAGCGCAAGACCCACGGGAGGCCGATGAAAATGTCGAGCGAAACACGAACCGCCGACGCAATGCCCTGGTGGAAAGAACCGACCCGGGAACAATGGATGGCCTGGATTGCCGCCTGGTTGGGCTGGACGCTGGACGCGTTCGACTTCACGATCTTTCTGCTCATCATGGTGCCGATCGCACAGACGTTTCACGTTCCCCTGGTCGAGGTCACCGCAGTATTCACCGTGACACTCTGGCTGCGACTGGTGGGCGCAACAGCATCTGGCTGGCTGGCTGATCGGGTCGGCCGCAGGGCACCGTTGATGATCTCCATTGCCTGGTACTCGGTCTGCAATTTCATCGCGGGGTTCTCCCCGACCTTCTGGTTCCTGTTTCTGTTTCGCGCGCTTCTGGGGATTGGAATGGGCGCGGAATGGCCGGCAGGTGCGGCGCTGGCAATGGAAAGTTGGCCGGCACGCTCGCGTGGGTTCATGAGCGGCATTCTGCAGGGCTCGTGGGGTATCGGGTTCCTGCTGTCCAGCGCGGCCTATGGGCTGCTGTATGACAGTATCGGATGGCGCGGCCTGCTGTGGCTCGGCATTCTGCCCGCGCTTGCGGTGCTTTATGTGCGCCGTCACGTGCAAGAGCCCGAAGTGTGGGTGGCAAACCGCGACAAGCAGCGCGAACAGAACAAGGAGTTCCGCGCCCCCTTGTTCGACATCTTTCGACGTCGCGTGTTGGGCAACACCGTTACTGCGTGTCTTTGGATGGCGAGCAGCTTCGTCGTCTACTATTCGGTGTACGGACTGATCGCCACACACTTGCAGAAGGACCTTAGTTTTAGTCCAGGCCTGGTGGCGCTGCCGGTCGCGCTCGCCAACCTGACCGGCTTTCTGGCCAGCGGCTTCTGGGGATGGGTCGCCGATCGCTATGGGCGCCGCTGGTCAATGATCATTCCGGCGGTCATCGGCATCTTCGTCACGCCACTTTACCTTTTCACCGCAGACTACGCGGTGATCGCTGTCGCCTTCTCCGTCCAGGGTGTGTTCCTCGGCGCGATCTATGGTCAGAATCCGTCCTATCTGGCGGAGCGATTTCCCACTGAGGTGCGGGCGACCGCCAGCGGCTTCTGCTACCATCAGGGCGCCGTCTGGGGCGGCCTTGTTGCTCCCGTGCTGGCCGCGTTCGCCACTGCGCAGTCATCCGGCTTCGCCATTCCTATGCTGGTTGGCACGGTGGCTGGCGCGCTGGTCTTCATCGTTGCGTTGCTGCTCGGGCCCGAGACGAAGGGCAAGGTGTTGACGGCCGACATCACGCTCGCGGCCAAAGCCTGACACTCACGCGCCGGAGCGGAGGGCGTCCAGCGCGCCTTGCAACAGCCAGGCAGCGGCGGCGCGGTCCACCGCTGCTGCCCGTTTCGCGCGGCTGAGGTCCGCCTGCTCGGTGAGGAACCGATTGGCTGCGACCGAGGACAGCCGCTCGTCCCATAACGCAGTGGGCAGGCTGGTGGCACCGGACAGCGCCAGGGCCCAGTCGCGTGCCGCCTGAGCCGCCGGCCCAAGGCTGCCGTCCATCGAAAGCGGCAGCCCCACCACTATGCCCCCCGCGTTCTCCTTCTGCGCAATGGTGAGGAGTTCTGTCGCGTTGTCGCGCAGCCTGCGGCGCCTGAGGCTGCCGTAGGGCGAGGCGAGCGATAGTCCCACATCC
This sequence comes from Pseudomonadota bacterium, assembly GCA_046732975.1. Lineage (GTDB taxonomy): Bacteria > Pseudomonadota > Alphaproteobacteria > Acetobacterales > Acetobacteraceae > JAMXLO01. The sequence goes on along the minus strand of JBKPOG010000082.1, from coordinate 7,661 downwards.
GAAAGAGCGACGCCGATGGTGCGGCTGCCGGGGTCGAGGCCGATCAGCCGCTGGTTCCTCGCGAGCCGCGTGTGCAACTCTCGGAGGCCGAGTAACGACATCGGTGGACTATCGGTAAACGCCGCCGCAATGGCAAAGCAGGACGCCGGTTGAACCAAGTGGCAGCCGCCGGTATGGTCAGTGGTTCACCAAAACAAGGACCATGTCGGATGTCGCTTGATGCCGCGACTATTCGCCGTATCGCGACCCTCGCCCGCATCCGCGTCGAGGAGCACGAGCTCGCGTCTCTGGCCAGTGAACTGAACGGCATCCTGGGCTGGATCGAACAGCTTAACGAGGTGAACGTCGACGGTATTGAGCCACTGACCGGAGCGCAGCAAATGGCGTTGAAGATGCGCGAGGACATCGTCACTGATGGCGGCTATCCGGAAAAGATGTTGGCCAACGCGCCGGATCGGGCAGGGGATTTTTACGCTGTTCCCAAGGTGGTGGAGTGATGGCCGGGTCGAGCCTGGCCATCACGGATAGGGATCGGGCTATCGCCCGCAATTTCGCATGAGCCTCACCGAGCTCACCATCGCTTCCGCGCACCAGGGGCTGCGCCGGAAGCAATTTTCGGCCCGCGAGTTGACCGAGGCGCATCTTGCGGCGATTGACGCGCTGAACCCGCGGCTGAACGCCTATGTCACAGTGACCGCCGAGCGTGCACTGGCGCAGGCCGATGCCGCGGATGCTGATCTGGTGGCTGGGAAAGTGGCACCGCTCACCGGCATTCCTCTCGCGATCAAGGACCTGTTCTGCACCGAGGGCGTGCGCACCACTGCCGGCAGCCACATCCTTGAGCCGTTCGTGCCGCCATATGAAAGCACCGTCAGCGCCAACCTGCTGCGCGACGGGGCAATCTTTCTGGGCAAGGCGAACATGGACGAATTCGCGATGGGTTCGTCCAACATGACCTCGGCTTATGGGCCGGTCGTCAATCCCTGGAGGCGACGACAGGATCATACGGCGGCGCTGGTGCCTGGTGGGTCGTCGGGTGGTTCGGCAGCGGCGGTCGCGGCACGCATTGCGATGGGTGCCACAGGCACCGACACCGGAGGATCCATCCGTCAACCGGCGTCGTTCTGTGGCATCGTCGGGATGAAGCCTACCTACGGGCGTTGCTCACGCTGGGGCGTGGTTGCGTTCGCGTCCTCGCTCGATCATCCCGGACCATTCGGGCGCACCGTCGAAGACTGCGCCACTCTGCTTGGGTCGATGGCGGGACATGATCCGAAGGATTCGACCAGTGCAGATGTCCCGGTGCCCGACTTTGCTGCGGCCTGTCAGCGCGACGTGAAAGGACTGCGCATCGGCGTGCCGCGCGAGTACCGCATGGACGGGATGCCGGAGGACATCGAGCGCCTCTGGCGCCGGGGTCTCGACTGGCTGCGCGACGCCGGTGCAGAGATCATGGACGTCTCGCTGCCGCACACCAAGTATGGACTGACGACCTACTATATCGTGGCTCCAGCTGAGGCGTCTTCCAACCTGGCGCGCTATGACGGCGTGCGGTTCGGACTGCGTGAGAACGGCGCTGATCTGCGCGATCTTTATGAGCGCACGCGCGCTGCGGGGTTCGGCGACGAGGTGCGGCGCCGCGTGCTGATTGGCACTTATGTGCTGTCTGCAGGCTATTACGACGCGTATTACCTGCGGGCGCAGAAGGTGCGCGCGCTCATTCTGCGTGACTTCACCGAGGTGTTTGCTCAGGTCGATGCGCTGGTCACCCCGACGGCGCCAACGGCGGCGTTCGCTCAGGGCGAGAACATGGATGATCCGATCAAGATGTATCTGAACGATGTGTTCACGGTGCCGGCCAATATGTCGGGGGTGCCGGGTATCTCTGTTCCCGCCGGGCTGGACGTGAACGGGCTGCCGCTCGGGCTCCAGGTGCTTGCCAAGCCATTCGACGAAGAGACGGTGTTCACCGTCGGTGCGGCACTGGAGCGTGCGGCGGCATTCGACGCGTTGCCACAGATCCGCGCGGGAGCCTGAGCATGAGCTATGCGATCGAAGGATCGACCGGCGCATGGGAAGTGGTTGTTGGCCTTGAAGTGCATGCGCAGGTGATCAGCCAGGCGAAGCTGTTCTCTGGTGCGGCAACGGATTTCGGCGCGCCGCCCAACACGCAAGTGAGTTTCGTCGACGCCGCGTTCCCCGGCATGCTGCCGGTGATCAATCGTGAATGCGTGGCACAGGCGGTGCGCACCGGGCTTGGTCTGAACGCGCACATCCACCTGGTGAGCCGGTTCGATCGCAAGAACTACTTTTACGCGGATCTGCCGGCCGGCTATCAGATCAGCCAGTACCAGCATCCGATCGTCGGCGAAGGCCGTATCGAAATCGAACTGGCCGATGGTTCCACGCGAGAGATCGGCATCACGCGGCTGCACCTCGAGCAGGACGCTGGCAAGTCGCTGCACGACCAGCACCCGACCAAATCGTATATCGATTTGAACCGTGCCGGCGTCGCGCTGATGGAGATCGTGTCGGAACCTGACATCCGTTCGCCGGAGGAGGCAGGTGCCTATCTGCGCAAACTGCGCGCCATCCTGCGTTACCTGGGCACCTGTGACGGCAACATGGAGGAAGGCTCCATGCGCGCCGATGTCAACGTGTCAGTGCGCAAGCACGGCGAACCGTATCGTACCCGCTGCGAGGTGAAGAACGTCAACTCGGTTCGCTTCGTCATGCAGGCCATCGAGGCGGAAGCGAAGCGGCAGATCGAGGTGTGGGAGCGAGGCAGCGCGGTCGAGCAGGAAACGCGGTTGTTCGATCCGGCGCGCGGCAGCACGCGGTCGATGCGCAGCAAGGAGGATGCGCACGACTATCGGTATTTCCCTGATCCGGACCTGTTGCCGCTGGTGCTGGATGAGGCGTGGGTGGCCGAACTGAAGGCGAAGCTGCCGGAACTGCCGGATGCCAAGAAGCGACGGTTCATGCAGGACTATGCACTGCCGGCATACGATGCCGGCGTGTTGGTGACCGAGCAGGCGACCGCTGACTACTATGAGGCGGTAGCGAAGGGACGCGATGCAAAGAGCGCTGCCAACTGGGTAATGGGCGATCTGTTCGCCGCGCTGAATCGCGCGGGGCGCACGATCGCCGATAGTCCTGTGTCAGCGCAGTCGCTCGGCAAGCTGCTCGATCTGATGGCGGACAACACGATCAGCGGTCGCATCGCCAAGGATGTGTTCGAGGCGATGGTTGAAAGCAGCGATGATCCCGCGACGATTGTCGAGCGGAAAGGCCTGCGGCAGGTAACCGATCTGGGTGCGATCGAAGGCGTGGTCGATCAGGTCCTGGTTGCAAATGCCGACAAGGTCGCGGAATACAAAGGCGGCCGCGAGAAGCTGTTTGGCTTTTTCGTCGGCCAAGTGATGAAGGCGATGTCCGGCAAAGGTAACCCGGCGCTAGTCAACGAAGCGCTCAAGCGGAAACTGACCTAAGTGTCATTGCGACCCTCGCATTCGCGAGGGTCGCGATGACACCTGGCGCGAGCTATTTCGCAGGTGCGTATTTCCCGCCGGTCTGCGGCGTTGGTGTATCAAAGCCCTGGTTCTGCCGATCCAGCCGCGTCTCGCGCGACCAAGTACGCTTCAGGTCGTCGCGTACCTTGAAGCTCAGCTTGCCCAGACCGCCGCACTCCAGCTCCACCGTGTCTCCGTCCATGAAGGCGTTCAGGCCGCGATGGTTGGTGCCGGTGGCAAGGATGTCCCCAGGCTCCAGCGTGTGGATCGAGGTGACCCACTCGATGCAGCGCGGAATTTTGTGCGCCATATCGTCGGTGTTGAAATCCTGCATCAGCTTGCCGTTGTTCCACAGCTTCACCGGTACCTTGTGCGGGTCAGGAATCTCGTCGTTCGTCACCAGATACGGGCCGATCGGCGCGAACGTGTCGCGCGACTTCATGGCGAAGAAGCTGGTGGGCGGGATGCCGCGCGCCGAGCCGTCGATGAAGTTGGTATAGCCGAACACGTAGTCCATGGCGTCGGCCGCCTTCACGTTGCTGGCGCGCTTGCCGATTACCAACGCCATCTCGGCCTCGCCTTCAAAGATCGTCGCCGGCACGTCCGGCAGGATCATGGTGCCGCCCTGACCGAGGACTGAGGTCGGCGCCTTGTGGAACGCGTTGATTGGGGCCGGCTCCTTGCGGGTGCCGTTCTCCATGTAGTTCACCGCCATGCAGACGATGTTGCCCGGCTTTGGCAGCGGCGCCTGCAGCTTCACACTGGACAGCGGCACGCCGCCACTGGCCGATGCATCCTCCAGTCGCTTGCGGTACTCGTTGAAGCGAGCGATCAGCCCGTTGATCAGATCGGCCGGGCTTAAGTGCGGGATATCACGCACCGCCGACGAGACATCGACGATGGAATCGCCCTTCACCACACCCAGCTTGTAGTCGTCGAAGAACGCCAGCTTCATTGTCAGTCCCCTATTCAACCGGAACAAAGATCGAGCGTCGCATCTTGCCGCCGACCGATTTCGACAGGTGGCCTTTGCCGGTGATGTCTTCCACCAGCACCACCTCGCCGGCGTTGATTACCCGCGCTTCGCCGTCGCTTGCTGTAATCTGCACTCCGCCGTCAAGGTTGATGATGTATTGGCGACGCGGCGCGGGGTGCCATGACAGATCGTAGTCACCCGATGTCTCCCGAAAGATAATGCCGTTGGCGGGCAACCGCGCCGACAGCTGGGAGAAATTGCGCTCCTCGAGCCACTGGACCTCGACGTCACGCCAATGCGATTCGCCGTTTGCGTCGCAGTATAGATTATGGATTCGCATCGCTTCCTCCTGTCGGTTGCCAGATCGATTACCAGGAGGGCCAGACTATAGGCAATGCAGCCTGGGGGCCAGCCAGGCTGCATGTCCAACAACGGCGGCGGTGCTTAGTTGATCGGGATTAGCCGAACGTCGAAGGCTCGTTGATCGGATCCAGATCGTTTATGAGGCGAAGCAAGTCCGGCATGGTGAAAGTTGCCGGCTGTGCCGCCGGGAGCGTCGGCTTCCACGCTGGTTGCTGGTTGACGAACGATTCCTTGTCGGCCTGCAGCAGCCCAACGAAGACCTCTGCCAGGATTCGGCTGCCCACGCCCTCCAGGCGGCGGCCCTCACCCCGAAGCTGGGCCTCTTTCAGGATGTAGTACCAAAGCGGTGTCGTGACGTCCAAACCCACCTCATGGGCCTTGGCGCCATCGGGGCCGCTGCGCGCAATCTCCTCGGGCGAGAGTGGCCGGATATGCATGGCAGCTGCCACATCCTGTCCACTGGGTAAGCCAAGCTGTACGCCACGCGACAGATTGCGGAACGGCAGGCTGCCTCCACCCCCCGGCAGGTTGTGCAGAATAGGCGAAAGGTACGGGTCGATGGTGCGGCTTAGGTTGAGATGGAACTTGTTGTCCTGGCTGCCCGCGCCGGCAGGCGGCTGCTTCGGCTCGCCCAACTCATAGAAGCGATGCCAGTCGATCGCCCAATCGCCAGGCAGCTTATCCACCACAAACGGCAGCAGCAGCTTCAGTTGCTCTGCGAGCTTCTTGTTGGCGGCCTGATCTGCGGGCAATAGATCGCCGACGATGCCGCCAGAAAGCGCGGTGAAGTGGAACAGCAGGTTGAAGTCGGTATCATTGAAGGCACGATTATGACTGTACTTTTCCCGTACCATTGAGTGCCCCAGGCGATACGCGGCGGCACTGAATTCGACGGGCATAAACGGAACGTTGAACGCACTGCACTGCTCATATTTGAAGAATTTGCGGCCGTTGGCCAGCACGTCCTGAACATCGTTGAAATCGACGATGCGATCCAGGAAGTCATGTAGGACGATCCACTGGTAATGCCACAGCACCTGCTGGCGTGTCGTATCAAAAATTTTGGCCGCCGGCACGTTATTGGCCGCGACGATGCGATCGACGATCGCGTTGTGGAACTTGATAAATGCCAGGTGAGTCTGTGCGACGATCAGATTCTCGTCGTTGCGCGGATCACCGATCAGCGCCATACCCTCCCGACTGCGCATAAGATCGTTCGGGAGACCAGCCTTGACCTTGGCGTCGCCCGCACCGCCTGGGCCGCACCGTCCGACCGCCAGCTTATTCGGATTGAGGCGATCGTACAGATTCGGCGAGGCAGTGGGACCATTGCCATAAACAGAGTCCAGATCCAGGCGTGGCGTGCGAAAATCGACGACTGCTGCCGGGTCGTTCTCGATCGCGCCCAGAGGCGTGACGTCGAGCGTTATGTCATGGTCGATGAATTGGCCAAGATACGTGTAACCGGCCGGGATATTCTGATTGTCGGACGTCAGAGTCGACGTCGCAGCATCGTCGCGCATTGAGTCCGCCAGCGTTTTCAGCGCGTCACTGTCGGCGACAAGCGGTTTCAACTGCGGAAATAGCCGTCCGAATCGACCGAACTCGTTGTTTCGCTGAATGCCTTCGAACAGGCCGCGTTGAAACGAATGGCCGTGGTGGCTGCCTTGCGAGGACATGGCACTCCTTTCATAGAGGCAAAATAAGATCCGTGGCGACGCACGGCTGCTCATCGGCACCGAATTGCGCCGTCCAGAAGCGGACAGTTACAAGCTCATATCCAGTACGGGTGTGACGCCGCTCACATTCCGCAGCAACTCACGCGGAACGTGACCGAGAATTTTTCAAACTAAAATTGCTGCGCAGCAAATCTGCGCAATCGCAACTACTATTTGTTCTGCCAATATGGCTTGCGCTTCTCAGCGAATGCCTTCGGCCCTTCGATATAATCCTGGCTGTCCAGGTTCTCCTGCTGCGCCGGATAGACGGTGCGCATTGCCTTCTCCAGTGAGCCTTCGTCCAGGCCACGATACACAGCCTGTTTCGAGGCACGCACGGCCTTGGGCGAGCATTCCAAAATCTGCGCCGCCCATCGCTTGGCAGCTTCCAACGCCTGGCCGTGTGGCACCACCTCGGTCACGAAACCAAGTTCGAATCCCTCGCGGGCGGAGACACGCCGCCCGGTCAGGATCATTCCCATGGCCTTCTTGCGGGGGATCATGCGCGGCAGGCGATGCACGCCGCCTCCACCGGCAATCAGGCCGACGCGTGGCTCCGGCAACGCGAACAGCGCGTTCTCGGCTGCGATGATGATGTCGCAGGCGAGCGCCGTCTCGAATCCGCCACCCATCGCCCAACCGTTGACCGCGGCGATCAGCGGCTTGTCGAGGTTAAAGCGATGGGTGATGCCGGCGAAGCCATTCGGCCCGTTGGGCCGACGGCGGCCGGCGGCCTGCACCTTGAGGTCGTTGCCGGCGGAGAAGGCGCGTTCGCCGGCGCCGGTGATGATCGCAACCCACAAGTCGTCACGAGCGGCGAACTCGTCCCACACGGCGGCGAGTTCGTCGTTCGCGTCAGCGTGCAATGCGTTCAACACCTCGGGCCGGTTCAGCGTCACGACGCGCACCCGGCCCTCGTCTTGCACAATGCAAAATTGGTGGGTCACCGACGAACCGCTCTGAGCCTTCCTTGACTTGCGCGCTTCGACGTGGACGACCCGCGGTTTGTCGTTCATTGCTCGGTTATCCGCCGATCACCGCGTCATTACGCAACACATCGATCTTGTCCTCCTTGAGGCCAAGCCAGTCCGC
>JBKPOG010000081.1:0-9964 GCA_046732975.1 Pseudomonadota bacterium | reverse complement strand
GGCGAGGCGTGGCCCGAGCCATCCGAAGAGGATGTCGCACGTTTGGACGAAGCTTATCGCAGCGGCGAATTCTAGCACCTCGGGCGGACCCGCACCGCCGCGGGCGTCGCGGAGGAACGGCACTATGCCCAACCACATTGCGGACTCGGTGACACACGCGACAACACGCTGCTGCCCCTCATTGGCCAACGGGCTCAAAGTGCTCGGCGCAATTCGCCATCCTGATCATCGGCCTATGGCTGTCCGGAAAGGCTAAATCGATAGGCAGAGCTAACGCGATCGCTTGTGCCTGAAAGACCATCGTGGAGGAATCAACAATGAGCGACGCCATTCCGGCATTCGCCGCAACTGATCCGGATATTTATGAACGGTTCATGGGCCGATGGAGTGCTCGCATAGCCGCGCCTTTTCTGGCGTTTGCCGGGGTGCAGATGGGGCAGCGCGTGCTTGATGTTGGATGCGGCACAGGCACCATCACGTTGGCGCTTGCACAGATGGGTTGTCAGGTGGTGGGAGTGGACGCATCCGAGCCCTACCTGGAGGGAGCACGCCGCCGCCGGTCGCATGCCGGCATATCGTACGAACATGGCGACGCTCGCCGCCTCTCCTATGCCACCGCCTCGTTCGATGCGAGCGTTTCGATGCTGGCCATCGACGTGATCCCGGAGCCTGAAAAGGTCGCAGCGGAGATGCGCCGCGTGACGCGGCCCGGTGGGGTCGTTGCCTGTGGCACGTTCGACTTCTGGGGCGGGTTCACCGCCAGTGACATGCTTATGGATACCGGTGCCGTCCTGGATGAGGGGCTGCGTAAAATCCGTGACTTCCTTCGGTCCCGCCCATTGGCTCGGCCCAATGGTCAGGCAGAACTATGGAACCAGACCGGCTTGTCCGATGTCGTTGAGGTGCCGCTTGTGGTGAGCTTCGACTTCGACTCGTTTGATGATTATTGGACAAGCCTGGCGACCGGCCCCAGCCGCGGTGCGCAGCGCGTTAAGGCGATGCCTGCCGAGCGACGAGACGAGATAAGTCGTCTGACGAAGCTGGCGTATCTCGCGGGCGAACCGGACGGGCCAAGGTCTTTCGCAGCGATCATTCGAGCCGTTCGCGGCGTGGTTCCCTAACGGGCCTGCTTGACAAGAGAGGACTGCCAGTCTATTTAACCTGTTAGCTAATTAACCAACAGGTTACATGGAGCTGCCCGACCCCCTCACCAGCACCTTTGCCGCCCTCGCGGATCCGACACGTCGCGCGATCCTGGCGCGGCTCGCATCCGGCGAGGCCTCGGTGACCGAGCTCGCCGCCCCGTTCGAGATGAGCCTTCCCGCCATCTCCAAGCACCTGAAGGTGCTGGAGCGCGCCGGGCTGATCACCCGCGGCCGCGACGCGCAGTGGCGGCCATGCCGGCTGGAACCAGGTCCGCTGAAGAACGCCGCCGACTGGCTGGAGCACTATCGGGTGTTCTGGGAGCAGAGCCTGGATCGCCTGGAAGACTACCTCAGCGAACTGAAAGGCAAGGAGAAGCGACGTGGCCGCAAGCAGTGACGGACGCGAACTCATCGTCACACGCGTTGTCGATGCCCCACGCCGGCTTGTGTTCAAGACCTGGACGCAGCCCGAGCACATCGCGCGCTGGTGGGGACCGCAGGGCTTTACAACGATCCACTGCGAGATGGATGTGCGCGTCGGCGGCGCCTATCGGTTCGGCATGCGCTCGCCGCAGGGCACCGAGCGTTGGAAGCGTGGCGTCTATCGCGAGATCGTCGAGCCCGAGCGCATCGTATTCACCTTCGCCTGGGAAAACCCCGGCACCGATGTGCCGCACAACGAATTGCTGACTACAGTCACATTCGTCGAAGAAGGCAGCGGGACCCGGCTCACCCTGCGTCAGGCGCCGTTCACGTCAGCCACGTTGCGCGACAGCCACAACGCTGGTTGGACCAGCACCTTCGAACGTTTCGCCGAATACCTCGCAACATCAGGAGACCAGAGCAATGCAGCATCAGATCGCATCACGCGATGAATGGCTTGCCGCCCGCAAAGAACTGCTGCGCAAGGAAAAGGAATTCACCCGGCTGCGTGACCAACTCAGCACCGAGCGTCGTGCGCTGCCTTGGGTCAAGGTGGAAAAGAACTACGTGTTCGAAGGTCCCAATGGCCCGGAAACGCTCGCCGATCTGTTCGATGGCCAGAACCAGCTCGTGATCAAGCACTTCATGTTCGGGCCGGACTGGTCGGAAGGCTGCATCGGCTGTTCGTTCGAGCTTGACCACGCGGTGGGCGCGCTGATGCACATCCAGCATCATGGCGTGGCCTACGCCGTCGTCTCGCGCGCACCATTGGCGAAGACCGAGCCGTTCCGGCGCCGCATGGGCTGGGATGTGAAATGGGTGTCGTCGCACGGCAACGACTTCAACTACGACTTCAATGTGTCGTTCACCCCGGAGCAGATCGCCAGCGGTCATGTGTACTACAACTATGACACGCGGCCGGCGATGAGCGACGAATTGTCAGGCCGCAGCGTGTTCTACAAGGATGCGGACGGACAGATCTTCCACACCTACTCGTCCTACGGCCGAGGCGGTGAGCTCTTTCTGGGTAGCTATGCCTTCCTTGACATCGTCCCCAACGGACGCGACGAAACGATCAACGGCAACCTGAGCGACTGGGTGCGCCATCACGACCGCTATGAGGAACGGCCATGAAGCTCTTCTACGGCTGGGTTATCGTCGGCATCGGCATAATCGTCACATGCATCGGCATGGGATCGATGATGTCATTGGGCGTCTACCTGCAACCGATCTCGCAGGACATGGGCTGGACGCGCACCGGCATCTCCTTCACCGCCGTGCTGGCATTCCTTGCCATGGGCTTCGGCTCGTTCCTGTGGGGAACCTTGTCGGACCGCTTCGGCACCCGCGCGGTCGTACTCGCCGGTGGCGCGATCCTGGGTGTCGGGCTCATCGGGGCGAGCTTGGCTGCGACGCTTTGGCAGTTCCAGACGCTGTTCGGCCTGTTGGTCGGGCTCGCGGCGGGGAGTTTCTATACGCCGCTGACCGCCAGCGCGACCCGCTGGTTCACCACGAACCGCAGCCTGGCAGTGGCGTTGGTATCGTCAGGCATGGGGCTCGGCTCGCTGCTGATCGCGCCCCTGTCGCGTTGGATGATCACCAACTACGACTGGCGCAGCGCGATGTTGACCATTGGCGTGCTGGCGCTCGTGGTGATCATTCCCGCCGCATTGTTCATACGGCGCCCACCTGCCGGAGAGGTGATCGGTGGCGCTGCTGCGCTCGGCGAGGGCGGGCGGGACTACACGATTGGCGAAGTGATCCGCACACCACAGTTTGCGGCGATCTCGCTGACCTTCTTCTGTTGCTGTGCCGCCCACTCAGGGCCGATCTTCCATATGATTAGCTACGCGGTCGATTGCGGCATTTCCTCGATGACCGCAGCCACCGTGTTCGGCACCACCGGGCTTGCATCGCTCAGCGGGCGCATCGTGTGCGGCCTGATCGCCGACCGCGTCGGCGCGAAACAGACCCTGGTTACCGGGCTTGCGGTGCAGGCGCTGGCCGTCAGTCTCTACATCATCACCAAGGGTACTGTTGGATTTTACGCCCTTGCAGCGATGTTCGGCCTGGCATTCGGGGGCGTGATGCCGCTCTACGCCATCCTGGTGCGCGAGTATTTCGGCGCCAAGGTCATGGGCTCCGCATTCGGTGCCGCAGCGATGATTTCGACCCTTGGCATGGCACTGGGACCATGGGCCGGAGGCTGGTTGTTCGACACATTCGGCAGCTATTTCTGGATGTATATCGGCTCGTTCGGCATTGGCCTCGGTGCTGTCGCCATCGCCTTCACCTTCCGGCCACCCCAGCGTCGACCGGTCGCGCTGGCGGTGGCGTAACCGCCCTCGTGTCATGGCCGGCCCTCGTGCCGGCCATCCGTGGCGACGGCTGCCCTGGCCACTCAACTAAATGCCCCTGCGAGTATCCTGTCCTCGTTTCTGCGATGAGCAGCCGACCGGAGTCGTGGGACACAACAACGACACGTCGGGCAACTGGAGGGATCGACCTGATCAACGGACGTGCGGGACAACATCGGAGACCTCCCCGCTTGCTGAGACTAGATCAAGCCTGTCAGCAGATCCCCGCCTCGTTGATCCCGGTTATCCGTCCGATCGTGATGGCCCCAACGCACCGGATTGATGCAGCCCATCGATCTCGCCACGCGACAAGCCAAGTACTTCGGCCAGGACAGCATCGGTATCCGCGCCGAGCCCTGGCGCTTGCCCAGACTGTCTGCCGAAGCTGCTGCGCCACGGCAATCCGGGCAAAAGACCATCGCCATAAGCTTCCCAGAAGCCGCGCTGCCGCAAATGATCCGAAGCCGCAAGGCGCGATGCATCGGCCAGCGCTGATGCTGCAATACCCACGTCGCGCAGTGAACGTTCAGCGTCCACCGCGTCACGATCCTTCAGCCAGCTTGCCAGATCCTGCCCAGCAAGCAGCGAGCGCAGACGACGCAGCTCATCTTCCCGTTCTACCGCAACGCTGATCCATGCATCATTGCCGGCGCAGCGAAATGCATCATGCACCATGTGGTGCTCGGATCGATTGCCTACCGGCACTGCTGGCGCGCCATCCTGCGTGTGCAAAAGCGGGTCTGCCAGCGTCCACAGCATCGCCTCGATCATCGAGAAATCGATCCGCGCGACGCCACCATGTCGCTGCCGCTGCCACAGCGCTGCTGCGACAACAAAGGCCAGCATCAGCCCACACATCGGATCAAGCCAGGCAAACCCCACGCGCGGCGGCACCTCAGGATGCCGGTTGAGACCGGCAAACCCCGCATAGCACTGCAGCAATGTGCCATAGGCGACCGCATGCGACTCCGGCCCCGTCCGACCAAGACCGGATGCCGAGAGATAGATGAGATTGGGGTTACGCTGCTGCAGCGCTGCCGCACCGAGACCCAATCGATCCATCACGCCGCTGGCAAAGTTCTCAACCAGCACGTCGCACTTGTCGGCAAGCGACCGCGCGACATCAACCGCCTCGGGCAACTTCAGGTCAAGTACGATCCCTCGCTTCGCCTGTCCAAGCACCGTGTGCAGCTCTGATGCGCGACCAGGATCGCCGCGACCGGGTGCCTCGACCTTGATCACATCTGCGCCCATCGCTGCGAGATATCGCGTCGTCGTCGGTCCAGCGATCACCCAGCTGAAATCGAGTACGCGAATCCCTGATAATGGCAGTGGTCCGTGCGCCTGCGACGGCTGCGCTGCACGCCCCATGCTGATGCCAAACGGTGACCCCGGCACCCGCACAACGCGTCCATCAAGTTCGATCCTGCGGTAGAACCCGCGTTCCGCCAGCTGTGGTGATGCCAGGTGCTCCGACAGATCGCGCAATGGAAAACTCGGCACCCGCGCGGCCTGCGCTGCATCAGCGATCCATTGCTTGTCATGCTGCCGGCTCCACGTCGACATCAGCGCATAGAGCGCGTCCCAATTGGCCACGCGATCGGGCTTGGTGGCAAAGCGGGGGTCGTGACCCCAGTCAGGGGAACCCATCACCCGCAGCCATGCCTCCCACTGGCGATCCTCGCGCGGCGAAATCGCCGCGTAGCCGTCGCTCGCCGGCAGGATGCAGACAGTCGCCCCATTGCCGTCGCTCACGCGCTTGCGCGAGCGGCTTCTGCCATGCAGTCCGGCACTGGTCAGTTCGCCGATTGCCAACGTCGCGAGCGCTTCCTCGATTGACACATCGATGACCGCGCCCGTCATGTGCGGCTGCACCGCATGCATACCGGCACAGGCTGCGGCAAGCCCGCCGATGAACGCTGACTGCTCGCCAACCGGACGGATCGGTGCCTCTGCTAGGTCATCCACCTGACCGGTCAGCAGCCGGGCAATGCCGCTGGAGAACATCAGCGTCAAATCGCTCGCTAGGTCATCCGCCTTTGGTCCGGTCTGACCGTACGGTGAAATAAACACCAGCGCCGCCGTGGCATTTGCAATTCGCAGGGCCGCGGCATCGCATCCGCACGCCCGCAGTTCCGATGGACGTCCTTCGCAAATGATCATGTCGGCGAACGCCAGCGCTTCGCGCGCGACGACCGGTTTGCCGTTGTTCAGATAGCACGCCAGCAGTGACGAGCAATCCGCACCAACACAGGCGACTTCAGCACCCGCGTCCGATAACAGCCTGCCGCACACGGCAGCCGCAAGACCCCCGCCCATCTGGACAACACGCAGGCCGCTCAGCATCGACATCGATCATCCGCCAAGTATTGGACGAATGAAGTCCAGCAGATTTCCTCCCGAAAAGCGAAGCGCCTCGATGCCGGCTGCCTGCGCTGCCGCCATATCGCTGTCCTGGTCGCCGATCAGCAGACAACGCGCGCGATCGAGTTCCCAGCCACGCATCAGGTCCAGCAGCATACCGGGTGCCGGTTTGCGCCAGTCACTGACCATGCGATACGCAGGAACAATCCCATCCGGATGAAAAGGACAATAGCGGGTGTCGTCGATGTTGCCGCCGGCACACCGCACCTCGTCTGTCATCCAGCCATGCAGCGCCATGACCGCTGCCTCGTCGTACAGCCCGCGTGCAACGCCTGACTGATTGGTGATGACGAACACATGCCAGCCGGCATCCGTCGCAGCACGGATTGCCTCGTGCGCGCCTGGCATCCATTCGAAGCGATCGCGGGTGCCGACATAGCCGTGATCGAGGTTGACCACACCATCCCGGTCGAGGAACAACGCGCGTCGGCGCAACACTTGAGGAATCTCCTGCTGCGCGAGGACGTAATCGTCAGGGATGCCGATATCTCGAAAGTAGCCGTCAGCCACTGTTCCACGGAGCGTGCCGCGTGCTGCAAGCCGCGGCAGAACGTCTGCTTCCAGCGAGCACACCGGCGACAGATCATGCAGCACCGCACGATTGAACAGGTAGATCCCTGTGTTGATTATGCCGCCTTCGCCGCCCTCAGCCCGCTGGCTGAACGCGGTGACTATGTCACGATCCAGCCGGACAAGCCCAAAGCGTGACACATCGCTTGTCTCTCGCAGCAGCATCCTGCCAGCGGCATCCGCATCGCCGGCCGACAACAGCCTGGCCAGGTTGCAGTCAAACAGCGAATCGCCGTTGCATAGCAGGAACCGTTCATCGAGGTGGTTGCGAGCATGCCAGATCGCACCTCCGGTGCCGGCCCGTATCGGCTCGCGCGACACGACAATGCTCACGTCACGCGGCAACGACGCCCGCAAGGTTGCGACACGCGCTTCCACCTCTTCGGCAAGATGGCCGGTCAGCAATACGAATTCCTCCACACCGAAGCGGATGAACTCGCGCATCAGCCAGGCGAGAAACGGTCGATCGCCGCAGGGCAGCAGTGGCTTTGGCGTGAGCGCAGTCAGGCAGCCGAGACGTGTTCCCAACCCGCCGACCAGCACGACGCATTGCTGGATTGTCGCCATGTTCAGACGCCCGGGGCCGGCTCGCGGGTCACCCGCACCCTATCCACGCGCCGGCCGTCCATCTCCAGCACCTCGAATCGCCAACCCGAGAACACCATGCGATCGCCAACGCGCGGCACGCGGCGCAGCAGGGCAAGCAACAAGCCGGCCACCGTATGGTAGCTGCCTTCCGCCGGCAGGTCGGGCAACGACAACCGTGACTTCAGCTCGTCGACTGGCATCATCCCGTCGATCACCAGCGCGCCATCTCCCTCACCTTCCCCGCCATTGGCCTGGGGTTCTGTGTCGCCCGGATCGCCGACAATGGCTTCGAGCACATCCGAGGCCGTCACGACGCCTTCGAAGCTGCCGTATTCGTCCATCACCAGGACGATGCCCAGCGAGTCGACCTTCAACCTCTCGAGGGCATGCAGCGCGGTCACCGTGTCCGGCACGACCATCGGCTGGCGAAGCGCCGCGCTGAGCGAGACATCACCGCCGTCGAGCACCCTGTCCAAAATGTCCTTTGCCTGCACCACGCCAACCACGTTGTCCACCGAGCCCTCGCAAACCACGAAGCGCGAATGCGGCGCGGATTTCAGCGCTGCGGCGATGTCCGGCGCTGGATCGGTGCGATCGATCCAGGCGATCTCGGTGCGTGGCGTCATGATCGCACGGACCGGCTTGTCGGCCAGCCGCAACAGGCGCTCGATCATGTCGCGTTCCTCGATTTCCAGCACGCCTACCTGCGCGCCTTCTGACAGCAACGCCTTCAGCTCTTCCTCGGTAACCGTCTGTCGCGGCGCGCGATGCAGTCGCAACAGCCGAAGCACCGCACCGGACGACCTGTCGAGCACCCAGACAATCGGGCCGCTCACCTTCGCCATCCCGGCAATCCACGGCGCGACCGCCGCCGCCACCTGTTCCGCCCGGCGCAACGCCAGGTGCTTCGGCACCAGTTCGCCCAGCACCAAAGTCAGGTAGGTCGTCAGCACCACGACCAAAACGAGTGACAGGGTCTCCGCCATCGAAGCCAGAGCCGGGATGGTGGCGAACCACGCATTGATGTCGCTGGCGATCCGTGCGCCGCCGAACACGCCGGTCAGCATGCTGACCAAGGTGATGCCGATCTGCACGGTGGGCAGGAAGCGTTGCGGATCGCCGGCGAGCTCGCGCGCGATCTTCGCCCCCTTCACGCCCTTGCGTTCCATCACCGCCAACCGGGCGCGCCGCACCGACGCCAGCGCAAGCTCGCTCAGCGCGAACACGCCATTCAGAATGATCAACAATAGGACAATGATGATTTCGAGCCCGATGCTCATGCCGCAGCATAACCAGCGCCGGCAATCTGCCCATAGCCATACGCGGGACCATGTGTCACATGGGCCCATGCCCTGGCTCGCCATCCTGCTGAGCGCTCTCGGCCTGATCCCCTTTATTGTCTGTGGCCTGGCGGCCCTGGGACCGGATCTCGATACGGCGGCGCGCATGCTGGATGCGCTGATCGGCTATGCCGCTGTTGCGCTCGCCTTTGTCGGCGGCATCCAATGGGGGTTCGAACTGCAGTCCGACCAGCGACAGAGGCCCGTTTCCAGCGCCCGGCTCGGCCTTGGCATCCTTCCCCTTCTGGTCGGTTGGATTGCCCTGATGCTGCCGCTCGTGGCGGCGCCCTGGGTTTCGCTCGTTCTACTGATCATCGCCTATATTGCCGCGGTACTGGCCGAACATGAGGCAGGGCGGCGCAACCTGTTGCCTCCCCGGTATCTTTGGGTTCGTTGGGGCTTTACCGTGGTGGCCGTTGCGATGCTGGTCACCGTGCTGACGCTCAGACTGGTCGGATTGACGATTCGTTTTTAGGATTTGCCTGGATTTCGTTCCGAATTCATGATTAAGTAACCTTTGCTCAGTCGGAGTGCAGATCTTGTCAGAGTCCACATCCGCGACCGCGCAGATCATCCCGTTTCCGCTGCGTCGCCCCCCGGTGCAGCGCGATGGGAACGAGCGGCTGCAGCGGGCACTTGCCGCGCTGGAGGTGGCGATTGCAGACCAGCGCGTCGCGGTCGCTGCCTGGCGGAGTGCTCTGGTCGACCTGGGCAAGGTCGTGTCCGGCCTCGGCGACGGCCTGCAACGCTACCGTGGAAGCATCGATGGCCTGGCGGTGCGGGTTGATGCGCTGCGCGCGCAGGCGGTCCAACTCGATCGCACGGCTGACGCCGCCTGTGCAGTCGCCGGCGAATAACGCTCCCACACAACCTGGGTCCTCTCACGTGGAGAGCGACGGCCAGGCGTAAGCTGGCAAGGCTTGCCTACCGCATGGCGCTCGAAGCGGGGTTAGACTATCAGCCCAGCCGAGGGAGGGCATGTCATGCCGCACGCGCTGCTGGACAAGCTCCGTGCTGCTCGCGTGGTGCCGGTGGTACGCACGCACGAGATCAGGCACGCTGCGACTGCGGTGGAGTGGCTGCGCGACGCCGGCCTGCGCATCTTCGAAATCACCAT
>JBKPOG010000080.1:0-11504 GCA_046732975.1 Pseudomonadota bacterium | reverse complement strand
GTAAAGACGTGTCTTTCGCTCGGCATGGTTCCGCCGTTATCGGGCCATTCTACAAGTGCCAATGACAATGAGGCGCTCGCTATCGCTGCATAAGCGATAAGCGCGGTTCGGGGGGCACCGGGCAACAGAAGCCCCCCACTTCCTTCCCCGCCGCGCTCCATCTGACAATATACGATCAGCTCAGGATGCCAGGAGGCCCGAGATGCAGGATATCACCTCGATCAAGGACTATCACGCCCACGTCTATTACGATGCTTCGACGAGGGAAAAGGCGGCGCAGCTGCGGCAATGGGTGGAGGAACGGTTTGCCGGACAGATGCGAATGGGAAGTTGGCATGACGAGGAGGTGGGACCGCACGTGCGGGCGATGTACCAAGTCGCATTTCCCCCGGAGTTGTTCCCTACCCTGGTGCCGTTCATCATGTTGAACCGCATGGGACTGACGGTGCTAGTGCATCCGCAATCAGGCCGTCCGCGAGACGACCACACGCTGAATGCGATGTGGATGGGAGAGGTGCTTCCGGTGAAGACGGCGGTGCTGCGCGAGGTTGGTTGATGCCGTCAGCATACCTTCCAGGAGCCAATAATTGTGGAGCGTGTGAATGAGCAAGAAAATCGACATCGCCAACATCAAGCCGATAATCGGCACGCTCTACCCGCCGCCTATCGACGAACCGTGCCTGTCCAGGGAGAGAACGAAACTCGGCGATGCTGCCGGCCTCACCCAGTTCGGGGTGAACCTCCTGCGGCTTCCGCCTGGAGCGTGGTCCAGCCAGCGGCATTGGCAAACCGCGTCAGACGAGTTCGTCTACGTTCTGAGCGGCGAGGTAACGCTGGTCACCGATAGCGGGCCGGAGGTGCTGAGACCAGGAGATGCTGCGGGCTTCAAGGCCGGCGATGCCGACGGTCACTGCTTGCAGAACCGCTCGACCGCCGACGCACTCGTATTGGAGATCGGCACCCGCATTCCTGAAGATGCGGCCCATTACTCCGATGTGGACATGTTCGCGCCTCCTGGCGGCAAGCCCGCGGCGTATACACGCCGCGACGGCACGCCATACACCGACATCAGGCGACGGGCGAAGCCCGTGCCGCTACCCACCGGGCGGTAGCCTGAGCAAGCCTTCGCTGGGTCGGCAGCATGATTAGCTTTGCGCTGCCTCCACAATGATCCGCCCGGTCATGCCGAACAAGGCATGCAGGAAGTGGGTGCACTCGACTCGGTAGGTGCCAGGCGTCACTGGCACTACGGTTATTTCCACTCGACCCTTGGCAGGAACATCGACAATCCCGACGGGAGGGGCACTCCCGGTCAGGGATTTGCTGGCGGCAAAGAATCCAGGGGCGCTGAAGTTATGTCCGCCACTGCTTTCGTTCACCAACAGCAAATGCACCGGCACGCCAGTACGAAGACGTATCTCCTCAGGCTCAAAGGCAAAATTGGACAGTTGGATGGTGGTCGTTGCTATGCCAGTCGTCTGCGGTGCTTGCGCCCCCATCGCGGCAGGCATCAGCGTGGTCGGACACGCCAGCGATAAGCGGATCAGCAGACGGCGCATGTCGTTCATGTCTCTTGCTAGCCATGGCATTAAATCCTGCCGTGCCGAAAGACGTATCGACCGCGGCGGCTGTTCCAGGCTCCATTCCTCGAAAGTGTCTTTCCTCGATCTGCCTTAGTGTTCGCGGCACCGACGCATCCCCTGGTCGTCCATTTCTTGGCTCCATCTTTGCGAAAGCTGCACCTTTCCATTTGACGGGCATGGCTGACGGGCCCTAGTGTACTTTGAATCGCCGTTCCCTGCGCTGAGAGGGCCTTCATCTCGCCTCTCTGCAGCTTCCGTTCGTACGTGCCGTGCCGCTCGTGTGACGACGTCTCAGGGAGGTTCAAAAATCAATGTCCGCCAGTGTCAGAAGCAGCCAAAGCTTGCCATGGTGGAAGGAACCCACCAAAGATCAGTGGTACGCATATGTCGCAGCCTGGCTTGGCTGGACGCTGGACGCGTTTGACTTCACGGTCTTCCTGGTGCTGATCGTACCGATAGCCAAGCAATTCGATGCACCACTTGCACTGGTTGCCGTGGTTGGCACCCTGACCTTGTGGATGCGCCTGCTTGGCGCAGTCGCAGCGGGATGGATGGCGGACAGAATGGGGCGCAGAGCCCCTCTCATGATTTCCATCTTGTGGTATTCAGCCTGCAACTTCATCGCCGGTTTTTCTCCCACGTTCATCTTCCTGTTGGTCTTCCGGACCTTGTTGGGAATCGGCATGGGAGCTGAGTGGCCAGCCGGTGCGGCTCTTGCGATGGAAACCTGGCCGACGAGGTCACGTGGCCTTATGTCGGCGATCCTGCAGAATTCGTGGGCGCTCGGCTATCTTATCTCGGCGCTTCTGTATGCGACCGTGTACGATCACATCGGGTGGCGCGGCATGTTGTGGATGGGCGTATTGCCTGCACTCGCCGTTGTCTGGATCCGGTTCTATGTGAAGGAACCAGAAGTTTGGGTGGAAAACCAAAGGCTGCAGCAGCACCATTCCGCTCACATGCGGAGCCCGCTGTTGGCGCTGTTCCGGCGTCAGATCATCTGGAACACGATCACGGCGTGTCTGTGGATGTCGAGTGGGTTTGTCACCTACTACGCGACGTTCGGCTTGTTCGCGACGTACTTGCAGAAGGACCTCGGCCTGTCTGCCGCCGCGGTTGGCTGGCCCCTGGTGTTCACCAACATCGCGACATTCTTTGCGGCGTTCTTTTGGGGTGCACTGGCTGACAAGATCGGCCGAAGATGGGCGATGATCTTACCTGCGGCGATTGGTTTGCTGGTGACGCCGATGTACTTGGCGACTGTGGACTACACACTTATTGCCATTGGCTTCTCCATCCAAGGCGCGTTCGCCGGCTCGATGTACAGTCAGATACCGGCCTATATGACGGAGAGATTTCCGACCGAGGTTCGAGCGACGGCTGCGGCCTTCTGTTATCACGTCGGTGCCATATTCGGCGGAATGGTTGCACCAATACTGACCTGGTTTGCCGTCGAGCAGCATCTGGGCTTCGCCCTGCCAATGATGGTCTGCGCCAGTATCGCGATCGTGTGCTACATTGCATCATTGCTCGCATGGCCTGATACCAAGGGTCAGGAGATGGTGCCGGATCTCGAGTTGCTGCCGGCCGCACCTGGAGGAACTGCCTAGCCGCAGCCGAACGCTTTCGGCTTGGCCTGGCGGTCACCACCCCCTAAGCCCGTCTCGGACGTACTTGGTGACAGGAGGCTGCCATGGTCCGCGCGAATTTTTCTGCAATCCCGCACTCCGCTGCCGCATCACTCACCCGACGGTCCCTGTTCGCCTTGACCGCTGCCGGCGTCGCTGGCCGAGCACGTGAGGCTGCTGCGGCCGCGTCACAGGGACAACTGACCTACGGTGTGCACGTATCGCTGGCCCCGAGCTGGTTCGACCCGGGCGAAGCCGCCGGGATCATCACGCCGTACATGCTGCTTTATGCCCTGCATGACGCGCTGGTGAAGTCGATGCCGGACAACAAAGAGGCACCGAGCCTCGCGGAATCCTACACCGCGTCCGAGGACGGTCTGTTGCATGACTTTGTCCTTCGCCCGACGCGCTTCCACAACGGTGATGCTGTCACCTCTGATGACGTCAAGTTCTCCTTCGAGCGTTATCATGGGGCCAGTCAAAGCCTGCTGAAGCAGCGCGTTGCTGCAGTCGAAACGCCCGACCCGCAGCACATTAGATTTCGGCTGAAAGAGCCGTGGCCCGACTTTTTGACATTCTACGCCGGCGTCAGCGGCGCGGCCTGGGTCGTGCCACGCAAATACGTCACCCAGGTCGGCGACGAAGGCTTCAAGAAGGCACCGGTCGGCGCTGGCCCGTATCGCTTTGTTTCATTCACCCCTGGTGTGGAACTGGTGCTGGAAGCGTTCGACGGCTACTGGCGTCAGACGCCGAAGGTCAAGCGGCTGGTGATGAAGGTGATCCCCGATGAGGCCACACGGTTGGCGGCGTTGAAGCGGGGCGAGATCGACATCGCGTTCTCGATCCGTGGCGAGCTGGCGGCCGAGCTGGAGCAGACGCCCGGATTGACCCTGAAGCCTGTGATTCTCCAGGGTGTGTTCTGTGTCTACTTCGTCGATCAGTGGGATCCGAAATCGCCGTGGCACGATGTGCGGGTGCGTCGTGCCGCCAGCCTGGCGATCGATTGCCAGACGATTAATGACGCGCTGACCCGCGGATACTCGCATATCACTGGCAATCCCTTCGTGCCGGACATGTTCGAATTCTACTGGCAGCCACCCAAGCCGGTGCATGATCCTGCCCAGGCCAAGCAATTGCTCACCGCGGCCGGTTACCCGAATGGTTTCGACGCAGGGTTCTACAATTGCGATTCGTCTTACGCCAATATCGCCGAAGCGGTGGTGAACAACTGGGGCGAGGTCGGCATCCGCAGCAAATTGCGCCCGATGGAACGTGCCGCGTACATCAAGTCGTTTGCTGAAAAGCAGTATAAGAACGTGATCCAGGCAGGTCCCGGCGCGTTCGGCAACGCAGCGACGCGGCTAGAGTCGCATGCCGTCACCGGTGGCACATTCACCTATGGCAGTTACCCCGAACTCGACGAACTCTTCCGTAAGCAGGCAGGTGAGCTAGACTACAAGCGTCGCGAGGCTATCCTGCACGAAATGCAGCAGATTGTGCATGAACGTGCAATCTACGCGCCGATCTGGCAACTGGCCTTCCTCAACGGCATCGGGCCGCGTGTCGCCGAATCAAGCCTTGGCCGTATTCCCGGATTTCCTTACACCGCGCCATTCGACGAACTGGCACTGAAGCCGGGCTGATCAGCGTGCCGCATCGGCCAACCCGGTCAGGCGAAGACTGAGCGTCCGAAGTTTCTGGCGTGCAGCCTCATCATACGCCTGGGCATTGGCGCGCGCCTCGTTCAGTCCGCTGAAATAGCGACCGGTGCAACCCGCAACCGCCGGCGACACCGCGAGCTGCCAGATTGCATCGGCGCCTTCCTCAACTGTACTGATTGGCGTCACGCCGGCGCGGCGGACCATGGATGTGTCCATATAGGTCGCGGGATGCAGAGCGTTCACGATCACCCCGGAGTTCGCGAGTTCGCGCGCGAGATCGATCGTGAACATGATCTGCGCCAGCTTGCTCTGGCAATAGGCTCGGCTGCCGCTGAAGCCACGCGTCAGCATCACGTCATCAAAATCGATCGCCTGCTGCCCCGCCGACGAAACGTTGACGATGCGGGCTGGCGTATTCTGACGAATCAGCGGCAATAGCAGAGTGGTCAGCAGAAAGCCGGCAAGGTAGTTCACCGCAAAGCGCAGCTCATGCCCATCGACACTGGTCAAACGTGATGAACCAGCCGTGCCGATGCCGGCATTGTTGACGAGTATGTCGAGCCTTGTCTCGGTCTGGCGCACGCTGTCGGCAAGTCGGCGCACACTAGCCAGCGATGCGAAATCTGCGGCTAAAAATTCCGCTGTCCCGCCGGCCGCTTTGATGGCGGCCACAACACGCTCGCCCCTCGGCTGGTCGCGCCCATGGATCAGTACGTGTGCACCCGCCTCAGCAAGCCGGTTGGCCACGACCCGGCCGACGCCGTCGGTGGAACCTGTGACCAGCGCCGTCTTTCCATGCAAAGGCATCATCTTCGACCTCGTTCTGCTCGATGGTTAGCCCGGCTCTCGTTCCTGTCCCGTCCGGAACAATCGTGATTATCTGGCATCAATGCGCGTGTGGGCGTCGTCTCCTCGGCCGGCGCCCACGCAAGAAGATCCTATCTGGCATTGGGGGAAAATGCCGTGTTGTCTCGTCGAAACGCCATGTTGAACATCCTTTCCGCTGCCGTGCTGCCTGCTGCACAGACTCTCGCTCAGACGGCACCCACTGCGGCTGATCCGGTCACCGTGCTCCAGATTCAGCGCCGCAGCATCGAGGTCAAGGGCAAGCCGGCCTCGATCCTGGCCGTGCGGCAGCCGGATGGGACGCCAGGTCTCGTGACTGCTGTGGGCCGGCAGTTTCGCGTGCGCCTGGAGAACAAGCTCGATGTGCCGACACTGATGCACTGGCACGGCTTGACGCCGCCATGGCAGCAGGACGGTGTGCCCGGCATTTCTGGGCCGCCGATCGCGCCAGGCGGCAGCGCCGACTATGACTTTCCACTGCGTTTCGGCGGTACGTTTTGGATGCACTCGCATCAGGGGCTACAGGAGCAGGAATTGCTCGCCGCGCCGCTGATCATACATGACGAGCGGGACCACCCGAACCAGCAGGAAGTCGTCGTGATGCTGGCCGATTTCAGCTTCACGCCTCCCGAGACGATATTCGAGAACCTGCGCAAAGGCGGCAGGATGGCCGGAATGCCGGCACCGGGCGCCGGCAAACCGCAAGCAATGGGCGCCATGGCGATGCCGGCCAAGCCGGTCGCTGCCAAGATGGCTCCAGGTTCGATGTCCAGCGCCGCTCCAGGTCCCGATCTGAATGATGTGAAATATGATGCCTTCCTTGCCAATGACCGCACGCTGGCGGATCCGGAGGTCATTTCTGTCGAGCCAGGCGCGACGATCCTGCTGCGGGTCATCAACAGTTCGTCGATGAGCGCTTATCACCTGGACCTCGGGCGACTGAACGGCGAGCTGATTGCCGTCGATGGCTTCAGGATCGAGCCGGCGGCTGGGCGGCGCTTCCCGATCGCCGTTGCGCAACGTCTCGACATCCGTATCGCGCTGCCGCGCGAGCCGGCTGCACATCCCCTCTTGGCGGTGCTCGAAGGCGAACGCAGCCAGACTGGCTTGATCCTCCAGGCCGGGAACGGTGCATCGATCACGCGCCTGCCTGAGCTGGCGGCAAACGCTTCGCCTCCCCTCGATCTAGCCCTTGAGCGCCGTCTGCGTGCTGCTGCGCCCCTGGCGAAACGCAAGGCCGATCGCGTGCACCAGATCAACCTGACAGGCGAGATGGCAGGCTACGTCTGGTCGATCAACGGCGTTCCCTGGACCAAGGACGTACCTCCGCTCCCCATCGCCAAGGGTGAACGCGTTGAGCTGGTGTTCCAGAATCGCACACCCATGCCACACCCGATGCATCTGCACGGACACGAGTTTCAGGTGGTCGAGCTCGACGGCAAGCGTTTCCCGGGCGCAGTGCGCGATACCGTATTGTCCCGCCAAACACGCGCGCCGTCGTGGCATTCGATGCCAACAATCCGGGTTTGTGGGCTATGCATTGCCACCTGCTGTATCACCTCGACGCGGGGATGTTCACCACACTGCGCTACGTTTGAAGGAGCCGCCCACGGAGGCCACTTCTTCGCCGGTCGCCAAGGCAGCACCGCATATCGGTCATCAGGGCTGCGCGCTTGACATCCGACTCATGGGCTTCATCATCGCGACGCTTGGGGAGAAGTCCCAAGGGAGAATCACATGCCTGCGCTCGATCGGTGCCTGAATGTTTATGATCTCCGTGCGGCGGCGAAACGCCGCTTGCCAAGGGCCGTATTCGAATTCGTCGATCGGGGCAGCGAGGACGGCATTGCAGTCGCCAACAATCGCTCGGCATTCGAGCGCATCAAGTTGCGACATCGGGCCTTGGTTGATGTGTCAGGTCGAGCGATGAACACCACGCTGTTCGGCAAACCGGTTTCGATGCCCATGGCGATTGCGCCCACCGGTGCCGCAGGACTGTGCTGGCACGAAGGCGAGTTGGAGCTGGCCAAAGCCGCTGCCAAGGCCAAGATTCCATTCACGCTCGCCACGGGTGCGATGACCTCGATGGAGAAGATTGCCGAGCAGGCCGGTCCGAGCGTGGGCGGCAGGCTGTGGTTCCAGCTCTACGTTTGGAACCAGCGGGAGTTCTCCTATCAGCTGATCGATCGGGCCAACCGCGCCGGCTTCGAGGCACTGATCGTTACAGTTGACACCATCGTACCGCCGAACCGGGAGTACAATACCCACAACGGCTTCCTGCTGCCGTTCACACCGAACGTTACGTTCACGCTGGACATCATGCGGCACCCGGTGTGGTTCACCAACGTGCTTATGAAGTACTTCACCACGATCGGCATGCCGCGCAACGAGAACTATCCTGATGCCTATCGGCGCATGTCGCGCAAGGACCCGACCACGACCGAGATGACCCGGCAGGATTCCCTTAATTGGGATGACATCAGGATTTTCCGCGAGAAATGGCCTGGCATCCTGATGATCAAGGGCATCAACCGGCCAGACGATGCGCTGAAGGCGATCGAATATGGTGTAGACGGCATCGTCGTGTCGAACCACGGCGGCCGCAACATGGACAGTGTCGTCGCCTCGCTCGATGTGCTGCCGGAGATCGCCGAAGTAGTTGGCGATCGCCTGACGGTTATTCTCGATTCCGGCGTGCGTCGCGGGTCGGATATCGTCAAGGCGCTGGCACTGGGAGCCAAGGCCGTGCTGACCGGGCGCGCCACGTTGTATGGCACGGCCGTGGGGGGCGAGGCCGGCGCTTTAAAGGCGATCAATCTGATCCGCAACGAAATGGACAAGACGATGGCCTATACCGGCTGCCGCTCAGTGGACGAAGTAACCACGGACATCTTCTTCGGCGGACGGCAGGGCAATCGGATGTTCGACCGGGTGATGGACGAAGCGGCACTTTAGGATTCTGCCGATGGCCAATGTCGATCGCTGCCTGAACGTCTGGGACCTCCGGTCAGCGGCGCAGCGACGCCTGCCAAAGGGCGTTTTCGAGTTCGTCGATCGCGCCACCGAGGACCATCTGGCGGTCACCAACAACCGGTCCGCCTTCGAGCACATCAAGCTGCGTCACCGCGCGTTGGTCGATGTGTCCCGCCGCAGCGTAGCCACCACGCTGTTCGGCAAACCGGCCAGCCTGCCAATGGCGATCGCACCGACCGGTGCTGCGGGCCTGTGCTGGCACGAAGGTGAGCTGGAACTCGCCAAGGCCGCGGCGAAGGCAAAGATCCCGCTGACGCTCTCGACCGCGTCGATGACGCCGATGGAGAAGATCGCCGCGGTGGGTGGACGGCTGTGGTTCCAACTCTATGTCTGGAAGCAGCGTGAGCTGTCGCACCAGTTGATTCAGCGGGCGAACCGTAACGCCTTCGAGGCGCTGATCGTCACGGTCGACTCTCCAGTCTCAGCCAACCGCGAATACAACACCCATAACGGTTTCGGCCTGCCCTTCACCCCGACCTTGCGGTTCACGCTGGACATGGTGCGCCATCCAGCGTGGACCGGTAGCGTGCTGATGCGGTACTTCACATCGGGCCGCTTCCCGCGCCACGAGAACTATCCCGAAGAGTACCAGTCTTCGATCCTCAGCGGCGTCGGCTCACGCGACGCACTGCGCGCTGATTCGCTGGCATGGGAGGACGTGGCGAAGTTCCGCGACATGTGGCCCGGCGTGCTGATGCTGAAGGGCGTCAACCGGCCGGATGATGCGATCAAGGCACACAGCTATGGGATCGACGGGATCGTCGTGTCCAACCATGGCGGCCGCAACATGGACAGCGCCGCGGCCTCACTGGAAGTGCTACCGGAGATTGCGGAAGCCGTCGGTGACAAAATGACATTGATCCTGGACTCAGGTGTGCGCCGTGGCTCCGACATCGTGAAAGCGCTCGCTCTCGGGGGCAAGGCGGTTCTGACCGGGCGCGCAACGCTGTACGGTACCGCGGTGGGCGGCGAAGCCGGCGCGCTGCGGGCGATCAACATCCTGAAGAACGAGGCCGATAAGACGATGGCCTATACCGGCTGCCGCACCGTGGACGAGGTCTCCACGGATATCTTCTGGGGTTATCGCGGCGGCAATCGCTTGACGGGCGCCTGAGCGATAGCCCATCCGGCACCGAACATCATAGCGCCGGTGGCCATGGATGTGATCGCAATGCCGATCGCCGCACCCGCCAGCCAGGGATTGCCTGGTCGTCGCGATTCGCTGGCTTCCTTGCCTCTGTGCATCATCGAGTCTCTACTCCTGTATTGCATGGTAACCTGCTGACCAACGGAGGCAAAGTGTGGCTGACACCGTCGACCCGGTGACTGTCTCGGTCGTGCAGCACCGGTTGCACGCCATCGTTGAAGAGATGGGCGAGGCAATGCTGCGCACGTCGTATTCCCAAATCCTTAACTCGAGCCGCGATTTCTCCACGGCCATCTGCGACCTGAATGGCAGGCTGATCGCTCAGGCCGAGCACGTCCCGATTCACGTGGGTGCGCTGCCTTGGGCAGCGAAAGCGGTGGCGGAATTCTTTGCCGACGACATCCACCCGGGCGACGTCTTCCTGCTGAATGACCCGTATCACGGCGGCAATCACATCCCGGATCTCACGGCCTTCGTGCCGATCTTCGCGGGCGACAAGCCGCTGTTCTGGTCGATCAATCGCGCGCATCAGAGTGACATCGGCGGCTCCACGCACGGCGCGTACAATGCTGCGGCGACCGAGATCTGGCAGGAGGGCATTCGGGTCACGCCGTTGCGCCTATACGATCGTGGTGTCGTGCGCCGCGACGTGCTGGAAATGCTGGTGACCAATGTGCGCCATCCGCATGACTTCCGCGGCGACCTCGCAGCGATGATCGGCTCGGCGCATGTCGGTCAGCGGCGCATGCTGGCGCTCGCCTCCGAGTTCGGCTGGGACACCACGCTTGCCGCGATCGAGGCGGTGCTGGATGGTGCCGAGCGCCAGGCGCGCGCGGTGATCGCAACGTGGAAGGACGGCGTGTATCGCGGCGAGGCATTTCTCGATGACGACGGCCATGGCTACACCGACATCCATGTGCGCGCGACCGTCACCAAGCGTGGCAGCGACGTGACCATCGATCTGTCCGACTCACACGAGCAGGTGGTTGGGTTCGTCAACTCGTCGTATCCTAATATGCGTTCGGCGGTCGTCG
Source organism: Pseudomonadota bacterium (assembly GCA_046732975.1). GTDB lineage: Bacteria > Pseudomonadota > Alphaproteobacteria > Acetobacterales > Acetobacteraceae > JAMXLO01. The sequence goes on along the minus strand of JBKPOG010000080.1, from coordinate 572 downwards.
TGGCACTTGCCTATCTGATCGATCCGCACACCCCAAAGAATGACGGTGCCTTCCGTGCGCTTGAGGTGATCGCGAAGCCTGGAACGGTCGTGTGGGCCAACGAGGGCGCGCCGGTGACACTGTGTACCAACCACTGTTCGCAGGAGATCATCGAGGCGATCATCAAGGCGCTGGCGCCCGCCTGCCCCGATCGTGCGATGGCAGGGTGGGGGCGGCGGTTTCGCATCGCCATCCAGGGGCGCGACCCGCGGACGCAGAAGCCGTTCATCTGGCACATGTTCCAGGCGCGTCCCGGCGGCGGTGCTTCCCCCGTGGGCGACGGGTGGCCAGCCGGAGGCGAATGGCAGGCCGCAGGCGGCATCAAGTTTGGCAGCCTCGAGGTCACCGAGGTGCGGTTTCCCTTGTTCTTCCGCACGCATGAGTTCCGGCCGGGCTCAGGCGGCGACGGACAGTATCGTGGCGGCCCAGGGTGCCTCCTGGAGATGGTCACAGAAATCGATGAACCGGCGCGCGGCAACACCGCCGGGGATGGCGTGAAATACGGCGCCTGCGGCATCCTGGGCGGAAAGGAT
>JBKPOG010000079.1:0-27515 GCA_046732975.1 Pseudomonadota bacterium | reverse complement strand
TGAACTACACCGCCATGGGTCTGACGACGCACCTGGCGGCCCGCATGGAGCAGGTCGCAGCGCCGGGGTCAATCTACATGACCGCGCAGACGTTGCGGCTTGTCGAGGGCTATGTGGCGGTCAGACCGTTGGGGTCCTTGGACCTGAAAGGTGTCACGGAACCGGTCGAAACGCTGGAACTGCTGGGTGCCATCCCGAGACGCTCGCGGCTGCGAGCTACCCCGTCCCGAGACCTGACCCCGTTCGCCGGGCGCGATGTCGAGATGAAGCTGCTGCGACAGGCGCTGGACCATGCTGACGCTGGCCGGGGACAGGTCGTCGCCATCGTGGGAGAGCCCGGTTCGGGGAAGTCCCGGGTGATCCATGAGTTCATCCATTCGGAAGCGAACCATGGCCGACGGGTTCTCGAAGCCAGTGCAGAATCGGTCGGCATGTCCACAAGCTACCTGGCAGTCACCGAGCTGCTCAGGCACTATTTTCAGATTGGTCCATCGGACACACCGGACGCGATCCGCGAGAGGGTGTCCCGCAGGCTCGCCGAGTTGGACGAGTCCCTAACGCCCCTGCTGGCCCCGTTACTGACCTTGCTGGATCCGGTTATCGACACGGCCCGAACGGCGAACGCACCCTCCCCGGCCAACCGGCAGCACATGCTCGAAGCGGTGAAGCGGCTGCTGTTCGTTGAGAGCATGAGACAGCCATTGCTGCTGGTATTGGAGGACTTGCATTCGATTGATCCTGGATCCCAGGCTTTGATCGATGGACTTGTCGGCAGCCTGTCGACCGCGCGGTGTATGCTCTTGGTCAGCTATCGGCCGGAGTACCAGCACGGCTGGGACAATAATTCGTTCTATACTCAGATCCGGATCGACGCGCTCGGGCGGTCGGCCGCGGGGGAGATCCTTGATTCCCTGGTTGGCACCGGCGCTGAACTCGAACCGCTCAAGCAACTCGTCATCAAGAAGACGGGGTGCAATCCGCTGTATCTCGAGGAGAGCGTGCGATCGCTCGTCGAAACCGAAGTTCTGGCCGGCCAGCCAGGGGCGTATCGAATCGCTAAGCCGGTTGCGGACTTTTCCGCCCCGGTGACCATCGAGGCGCTGCTGACCTCCAGGATCGACCGTCTGCCCGAGACGGACAAGCGCGTGTTGCAGTCGGCCGCGGTGGTCGGCAATCCAGCGGATCTCCGCGTTCTGGAAGCCCTCGGGGAGTTCCGGCCGGACCAGGTCCGGCAGTCACTGGAACGGTTGAAGGCCTTGGACTTCTTGTATGAGACCAGCCCGTTTCCGGTGATCGAATACACGTTCAAACACGCTCTGTTGCATGATGCGGCCTATCGCATGCCGTCGCCAGACCGGCGCCGCGACTTGCACAGGGCCGCGCTGGCCGTGGGGGAGGAATTCAATACCGATCCGTCGAGCGAAAAGGCGGAATGGCTGGCGTTTCATGCCTTTCGTGCCGAGGTGTGGGACAAAGCAGTGAAGTATCTGCAAACCGCCGCCACCCGCGCCATCGCCCGGTCCGCCAATCGCGTCGCCATTGAGCATTTGGAGAACGCGCTGATCGCCGCTGAGCACTTGCCCAAACCGGATCGGACGCGCGTCGCGTTCGATTTGAGGATCGACCTGCGGCACGCAGTGACACCGCTCGGTCAGGTGCGAAGGACATTGCAACACCTCGAAATCGCCGAAACGCTCGCGGACGAACTGAATGATCGCTCGCGGCTCGGCCGGGTGGTTTCGTTCACGGCCAACTGTCTTCTCCTGCTCGGGCGCTACGAGGAGGCTATGACGACAGGCGCCAGGGCGCTGGAGATCGCGCGCGAAATTGGCGATCAGCGGCTGGAACGCACGACCCATATGTATGTCGCGCGAGCCATGCGGTCGCTCGGCCGGTATTCGGCAGCGATCACAACCTATCGTCAAGCCGCCGATGGAATGGACGACGGACCGCTGGATGATTTTCTCATCCTGCGCGTCCTTCCCGCGGCAAGGACGCGAGGCCAGATGGCCATCGTGCTTGCGGAGGTGGGCGATTTCGACGAGGCCGAAGCACAGGCGGCAAAGGCCGTACGACGCTCGAATGCTGCAAACCAGCCAGACGCCATGATGTGGGCGCATTGGGGCAACGGGATGGTCACGCTGCTGCGCGGCAACGCCCGCCAAGCCGTCGGAATCTTCGACCACCTGTTGCGGCTGTGCAAGGCGCACGATCTTGACGCCTATATTTCACGCATCATGGCCGCGCTCGGATGCGCCAAGGCACGGTCCGGACAGATCCACGACGGGCTCCAACTCCTGCGGGAAGCCGTTGCCCTCGACAGGTTGGACGAAGCGCGGACCACTCACGCATTCGCGCTGACGGCTTTGGCAGAAGCGTCACTGCTGGCTGGCGATGGCGACGAAGCGTTGTCGCACGTAACGGGATCGTTGCGGCAAGCAATCAAATATCGGGAGCGCGGTGAGGAGGCTTACGCCCGCTGGCTGCACGCAACCATCCTAAGCGCCAACGGCGAGGATTTTGCGACCGTCGGCAAACAGTTCCACGACGCAGCTTGTCTCGCGGCCGAACTCGGCATGAAGCCACTGTTGGCGCATTGTTATTTGGGCCTAGGAGATCTTGAGGCGAATCGTGGCGGGACGCGCACGCGGCCCCCTCACCGCGAATGGGGACTTCGGTTGTTGGAGACACTCGGCATGAGGCGGTGGATCAGTCTAAACCGCAGCCTAACCGCCGCGATCCCCGTGCCCTATGGTATCTGAGTCCGCGACTGCTTTTTTCGGCACAATCTCGGGCTTATCGATAACGGCGACGTCAGATATCTCTAGGGCCAATTTTTGGGCGAGCGCCCGAACCTCAAGGATGACGTTCTCAACCATCACCCGGTCGCCGCTCAAAGCGAGGGTGAGCATCATTGGCTGTCCGGACGCGGTTGGCTCCGGTCCCGCCGCGCCCGTCACCTCGTGGGCTTACGTGCCCGGAGGATCCCCGGGCAAAGTGGAATTGTGCGTTGTGGCAACGACGTCGGGGAATCTCTGTTTGAGTTGCTTGATCGCATCGTTCCAGTGCTGATGGTCGCCGTCTTTGATTTCGCCCTTGAACGTAAAGACGACAGTCTGCGAGTCGCTGCCGCCTTTTTGTGGACCAACGAGTCCCATAGTCTCACCTCCCGGTTGGTCGTGCACAACCAACTCTGCCAAATGACCATAGTTCGGGCCGCCGGAGCACGCAAGCCGGCGCCGGTTGTCTCAAAGCCCCTCCAACAGCGCCGACGCCGAGAACACCCGCGGGAGACAGTCGATATCGTGCACAAGATAAAGCTCCTGGTCCGTCCCATGCGGCTCCGGTATCGACATGATTTCGCCGACCGAGGCACGCGCGAAGACCTCGACCATGTTGGTCGGACACGCTGCCAGCAGGGTCGATACGCCGGATGGGAAACGGCCCGCGTTGATCTCCATCAGCGCGGGGCTGCCATCCGACCTTTCTTTGAATTCCACGATGAAGGCCCCCGATGCCGAGTCCTCGAGCGTGCGCACCGCGTCGAGGGCAATCCGCAGCACCTCCGGCGCCGTGACCGTCCTGGCAAGGCCGGTGAGCGAAAACGTACCGCTCGGGTTGTTGCCCGCCGCAAAGTAACTCAGTGCCTCGGTCACCTGTGCCAGCAGCACCTGGCCGCGGTACCAGACGCTGGTCACGTGATAGTGCCGTCCCGGCAGATACTCCCCCAAAGTGAAATCCGATACGGCTATTTTGCGCAGATCCCGCCACTGCGTGATCCAGGAGCGGGCTTGATCGACGTTCGTGACTGCCGTCGCCCCCAGCGACAAGGACCCGTGGCGGACGCGGCACCACAGCACCCCGTCGCCCTCGAAACGGGCGAAAATCCCCTCGAGGTCGTCGAGGCTGCCGACCTCGTAAAAGCGCGGAACTGGAATATCCTTGTCGCGAAAGAAGACATTCAGCGCATGTTTGTCCTGGCAAAGGTCGATCGTCGCCCGGCTTGGCAGGAACAGTTCGAACGGAAATCGCTCACGCGCGTCGGACAGCGCCTTCAGGACGTCTTCGTCGGTGCCGATGATCAAATTGATCCGTTCGCGTGCGACTATGTCGAGTACCGCATCGACGAATTCAGGGCCTGTCGGCACCGGAACGACATAGTTCAGGTCGGCTAGCGACGCCTTGATGGTGAACCGATCATGGTTCGCACCCACGATTACCGGCGCCGACGTCATGGCTCGCAGAGCGCGCATCAGGTTACCACTGGCACCCGACCCGGCCCTGGTAACAAGGGCCCGGATTTCTCGATCGGTCAACGGCGCGAACCGGTCATGTGTTGTCCTCGTCCCATAGCAGGGCAGAGGGATCGTCGAAACCGTACACGAGACGGTCGCTGCCAACAACGCCGGGTTCTGCATCACTCGGCGCTCGCTGAACTGGCTTAGGTCACACGTAGTAGCAGCGCATCGTCAAAATGCCGGTTTGGTGGATCATACCGGCCCTTCTTGGTCGTCCTTGCGCTCGGCCCTGCGCCGCGCCCAATGCTCGAGTCGCTTGCTGATCTCGCGTTCGAACCCGCGGTCGCGCGGGCGATAGAACTGTTCGCGCGCCATCCCGTGAGGAAAGTAATTCTGACCGGAGAATGCCTCGTCAGCTTCGTGGTCGTACTGATAGCCGGCACCATAACCTAGGTCCTTCATCAGCCGCGTCGGTGCATTCAGGATATGAGCCGGCGGCATCAGCGAACCAGTGGCCTTGGCAGATGCGCGCGCCCCGCTGTAGGCAGTATACACAGCGTTCGATTTGGGCGCGGTGCCCAGATAGATCACCACCTGAGCGATCGCCAGTTCGCCCTCGGGTGAGCCGAGACGTTCGTATGTTTCCCAACCCGCCAATGCCTGCGTCAGAGCATTCGGATCGGCCATGCCAATGTCCTCGGCAGCGAAGCGCACCAGGCGACGCGCGATATAGCGTGAATCTTCGCCGCCATTCAGCATGCGTGCGAACCAGTAGAGGGCCGCATCGGGATCCGATCCGCGCAGCGATTTGTGCAGCGCGGAGATCAAGTTGTAATGCTCCTCGCGATCCTTGTCGTACAGCGCGGCACGCCGCGCGAGCAATGCAGCAATCGCGGCACTGTCGATGCGCGGCGTGTCTTCGGGCAAAGCGAAAATCTGCTCGGCCATGTTCAAGACGTAGCGGCCATCGCCATCGGCCATCGCGCGTAGGCTGGCACGCGCGTCGGCATCAAGAGGCAGTTCCCGGCCCACCTCTGTCTCGGCTCGCGCCAACAGTTGTTCCAACGCAGCGTCGTCCAAACGCCGCAGCACAAGTACCTGGCAACGTGACAACAGAGCGCCGTTCAACGCAAAGGATGGATTCTCCGTGGTAGCGCCGATCAGCGTGATCGTGCCGGTTTCGACAACTGGCAAAAAGCCGTCCTGCTGGGCGCGATTGAAGCGGTGGATTTCGTCCACGAAAAGCAGGGTCCCCTGCCCTGTGCGGCGCCGCCGCGCAGCTTCATCGAATGCGCGTTTGAGATCGGCAACACCGGAGAACACAGCGGAAAGCTGGACAAACTGAAGGCCCGAGCGGGCGGCAAGCAGGCGAGCGATCGTCGTCTTCCCGCAGCCCGGCGGCCCCCACAGGATCAACGAGGCAAGCGAGCCCCGCGCCAGCATGCGCGTCAACGTGCCGTCGTGACCAAGCAGGTGGTCCTGTCCGACAACTTCGTCCAGCGAGCGCGGACGCAGACGATCGGCGAGTGGGCGCGGGCCAGCAAGGGGCTCGGGCTCAGACTCTGAGAGCTGTCCGAATATGTCGTTCTGAGTGGCGGATCGCACAGGCATGACCCCATATAGCGCCGCGTAGGACAATCAGAAATCCAGCAACTTCCAGTCCGCCAAGTCCTGAGCGCGCTGTGCGGCACGCCGTTCATAGCTCGCTTGGTTCTTGGTAGTGATCAGGCTATACGGCCGGCCGCGCCGCTCGGTGACCGTATCGACATCGGCGCGCGCACGCCGGAGCACGTCCTCCACGTGCGCGCGCACCTGCTCGGGCGCGCGCAGAATCCATACTCGCTGTCCCGGGGCATCCAGGAATGCAGCGAGTTGGCGGTAATTGGCGCAAGTGCACTTGACGGCGCTGGCTCGGCGCCAATCCGCTGGTGGGGCAAGCGCTTCACCGATGCGCCTTCAGATGCGAACGGCAAGCGGTCAACAACGGAGCCAGCGACGGGTCACCACGAGGCATGAGCAATCGCAACGCCGGGATCAGGACGGCATCCATGCCATAGGTCGCAGGCCACGCAAGCAATCGTGGCAATGGCGCTCTCGGCAAGCTCGCGGTCGATGGCAATGATCGCGGTCAGCAGATCGGCCACCTTCCCAGGCCGCACACCAGTCGGTCGCTGCCAGCCTTCCTGCGGTATGCGCCGCGTCGGCATTGCCGTCAGCAGCTGCCGGAGAGCCGACCCCAGTTCAGGCACATGTCCGATCGCACCCGCAAGAAGGCCACAGCAGGCGTCAAAGCGGGGCGCCCCCATCCGCGTCATGACGGTGGTGACCAATGCCGCTTGCTTCCTGGACGGCAGCCTCGCGAGCGCTGCAAGAAGCGCATCGTTGTCATTTATACCATAAACGCCATTGGAGATGACTCGCCTGACGAAGCGGTCCACGAGACCTGCGTCGCCCAGCCTGGCAAGCAGTCCAGCATCAGGGTGCCGTTGCTGAGAGCGGACTCCTCGTTCGCGTATCCACCCTCAGTTCGCCAATAGTCGATCATCTGCGCGGCAAGCGCCGATGCCTCCTGCCGATCTTTGGCGCGGCCGCCCTGCTCGTAGAGCTGCAGCATGCGTTCAAGCGCCGGCAAGGTGACCTTCAGACCCGCCTGGCAGAATACCGCGAGACGCCGGTTACGCGGCCATAAGACAAGGGCGGCACGACGATAGCTTCGCTCGAACGATGCACCCTCATTGCCCGTCGCTTCGTGGAAGTGCTCTTCATCCGGTTCGAGATCATCGAGATAGCCGGGTGGCGCAAACTCACCTCGTCGAGAGCAAATCTGCTTCCGTCCGACGCACGCCACTCGGACAGAGTAGCCCAGCTGTCGGTGACCTCGATCGCTTCGAAATCATCCTCTTCGCCGTAGCGGCCAAAGCTGCCGGCATATTCCGCGATGCCGGATTCCTCGACGCTCAGTAACGCCAGGTGCAGCTCACAGTCCGCACGAGCCGCGGCCGCGGCTAGCACCCCGGCAGCTCCGGCATCCGCTCCCTTCAGCGCGTCGAAGGCGATTTCCGCCGGCGTGTAGGCATGCTGTAGCGGATATACCAACTTCTCAGGTTTCCCGGACCGCCAGTCGCGCAGTCTGCCCTCGATCCGCGCCTGCTCATTGCGGTAGTCGGGAGGCAATACGGCGCCGCTCCGCTGGCGGCGCAACAGATTGTAGATTAGCGCGAGGCGACAGCCGGCAGTGACCGGCAGCACCTCGTGCACGCAATCCGCATAGAAGGCGGCGAATGCCGCCTCGCCGGCATCGTCGGGCCGCAGATCAAGCGTCGCTTCACGACCCGCGTGACGGATGATGAGTTCGCCGCCGCTCGAGCAGGACGGCAGCACGATCACCAGTGTAGCGAACATCCGGTCCGCCTTCTCGGTATCGCGGTGGGCGGTGAAGAAGCTGCCTTCGTCGTAGATCAGCAGCTTATAGAACTCTGCTTTGATGGGTTCGCTCACACCCAGGCCTTCTGCAGCACGGGCCAGTATGACGTCGAGCGTGCTCTGCCAATGCCTGCCCTCGATTCGAATCTTGCTGGGCGCGATCTGCCAGGTTCGACGCACTGAGGGATCGATCATGGTGTCCGCCCCTCGGCCGAACGGGGCGGGTTCAGCGATCGCGATCAACTGCGCCGCCTGCACCGGAAGCAGCGGCAAAGCGATGGAGCCTACCCCGTCGACCCGCAGCCCTGGCGGATAGATTGCGGTAGCGCCTTGCGTGAAGAAATCCCCGCCCCGGTCGACGCCTGCCAGTAACTCGGAGAGATCGGCGGCCAGTGTTCCCATTGGCCCGGATAATACAAGCAAATACCGGAGTCGGCCCGCAAGCTGGCCGCCACAACTATTCTTTGAGCTTTCCGGACGACCTTCCCCTGTTCGCCGTCGAGTGCAGCCGAAGCGGCCACTACGCCGCCGCCGGTTCCTCTTCCTGCGCCTGCTGCTTCGGGCCGCTGTCTTGTCCCTTGGCGGCAACATCGCGCTCGACAAATTCAATCACCGCCATATCCGCCGCGTCGCCGTAGCGCACCCCCGCTTTCAACACGCGGCAATAACCGCCGGCGCGTGCGCGGTAGCGTTCGGCCAGCGGGCCGAACAGCTTGGTCACGATTGCGTCGTCGCGCAGCTGTGCATGCGCCAGGCGTTGATTAGCCAGCCCACCCTTCTTGCCCAAGGTGATCAGCTTCTCCACGACCGGACGGAGTTCCTTCGCTTTCGGCAGTGTCGTGGTGATCTGCTCGTGCTTGATCAGTGCGACTGCCATGTTGCGGAACATCGCCTGGCGATGGCTGGATGTGACGCCGAGCTTCCGGCCGGCTACCCCGTGACGCATAGTCGGCTACCCTCTTATTGTTGCAGACCGCGATTCACGCTTCCAACAATCCTGCCTTCGGCGATCGCGCCTAGAACGGCTCTTCCATCCGCTTGGCCAAGTCCTCGATATTCTCCGGCGGCCAGCCCGGCACCGTCATGCCCAAGCCGAGACCCATCGAGCCAAGGACCTCCTTGATCTCGTTCAGCGACTTCCGCCCGAAGTTCGGCGTGCGCAGCATTTCCTGCTCGGACTTCTGCACCAGATCGCCGATGTAGACGATGTTGTCGTTCTTCAGGCAGTTGGCCGAGCGGACCGAAAGCTCCAGCTCGTCCACCTTGCGCAGCAGGTTGCGATTGAACGGCAGGTTGTCTTCCGGCTCCTCGGCGCGGATCTGCTGCGGTTCCTCGAAGTTGATGAACAGCTGCAGCTGGTCCTGCAGGATGCGCGCCGCCAGCGCCACCGAGTCTTCGGGCGTTACCGCCCCATTCGTCTCCACGGTAAGCAGCAACTTGTCGTAGTCGGTGACCTGGCCGACGCGGGTCGGCTCCACCTTGTAGGAGACACGGCGCACCGGCGAGTAGATGCTGTCCACCGGGATCAAGCCGATCGGCGCGTCCTCCGGCCGGTTCACCGCGGCGGGCTGATAGCCTTTGCCCAGGTTCACCGTGAATTCCATCCCAAGCTTCACGCCATCGTCCAGCGTGCACAACACGAGGCCCGGGTTCATGATCTCGATGTCGTGCCCCGCCTGGATTTGGCCGGCGCGCACCTCGCCGGGGCCAGTGGCGGTCAACGTCATCCGCTTCGGCCCCTCGCCATGCATCCGCAGCGCCAGCTGCTTGATGTTCAGCACGATGTCGGTGACGTCCTCACGCACCCCGGGAATGCTGCTGAACTCGTGCAGCACGCCATCGATCTGTACCGCGGTGACCGCAGCGCCTTGCAGCGACGACAGCAGGATGCGTCGGATCGCATTGCCCAGCGTCATGCCAAAGCCGCGCTCCAGCGGCTCGGCGACGATGGTCGCCACCTGCGAGGGATCGGCGCCCGGCTCGACTTCCAGCTTCTCCGGCTTGATCAGCGACTGCCAGTTGCGCTGGATGACTGCACTCTGTCTCATGCTACCCAACCTTTCGGACCGCGGCGCTTGCCGAAGGTCCAACAACGATCCAATGCGATCGGTATTGTCTGCGCGGCCTCAGACCCGCCGGCGCTTGCGTGGGCGGCAGCCGTTGTGCGGAACCGGCGTCATGTCCCGGATCGCCGAGATAGAAAACCCAACCGCCTGCAATGCCCGCAACGCACTCTCGCGTCCTGACCCTGGGCCGCTGACTTCGATATCCAGCATTTCCATGCCGTGCTCACGCGCCTTGCGACCCGCGTCCTCGGCCGCGACCTGGGCCGCATACGGTGTCGACTTGCGGCTACCCTTGAAGCCCTGACTTCCGGCGGACGACCAGGCGATCGCGTTGCCCTGTGCGTCGGTTATGGTGATGACCGTGTTGTTGAATGTCGCTGCGACATGCGCAACGCCCGAGGTGATGTTCTTGCGTTCCCTTCTGCGAGGGCGCGAGGAAGTGGCGGTTCTCGCCATGCTGTCTTAGATCCTGCTGCTGATTGATGGAGGTGAGGGCCGACTACTTGGTCACTTTCTTCTTGCCGGCGATCGCCACTGCCTTGCCCTTGCGGGTGCGCGCATTGGTGTGGGTGCGCTGACCGCGCACCGGCAGGCCGCGCCGATGCCGCAGGCCGCGATAGCAGCCCAGGTCCATCAGCCGCTTGATGTTCATCGCCACCTCGCGCCGGAGGTCACCCTCGACCCGATAGTCGCGGTCGATCATCTCGCGGATGCGCAGCACCTCCTCGTCGGAGAGCTGGTTGACCCGGCGGTCATCCGGGATCGCCAGTTTGCTGCAAATTTCCGCGGCCTTCGTCGGCCCAATCCCATAGATATAGCGCAGGCCTATGGTCACCCGCTTATTGGTCGGGATGTTCACGCCGGCAATACGTGCCACGCCGTCACTCCTCGGGAATGTCAATTGGGGCGCAATCCTGCCCGGAAAGCGCCGAAGACGCGCAATATAGGCGCGCGCGTCGCTGAGTCAACGAGGGGTGTCAAATGGCCGTGGGCGGCTGGGATAGCACCTGCTCAATCTGCTGCGCCACTTCGTCGATATCCGCCATCCCGTCGACCGGACGTAGCAGCCCTTGCGCCGCGTAATGCGGCAGGATTGGCGCGGTCTGACGATGATACGCCTCGAGGCGCGCCGTCACGGTTTCCCGATTGTCGTCAGCCCGACGGGTGAACTCGTGCGAGCCGCACACGTCACAGACACCCGAGACGGCAGTGGGTTTGAACTTGTCATGGTAACCCGCGCCGCAATTCGCACAGGTGAAGCGCCCGGCGATTCGTTCCACCAGCGCCGCGTCATCCACCGCAAGCTCGACCACCGCGTCGAGCTTCATCCGCTTCTCGGTGAGCAATTGGTCCAGCGCTGTGGCCTGGGGCACGGTGCGCGGAAAGCCGTCGAGGATGAAGCCTTTCGCGGCGTCCGGTTGATCCACCCGTTGTCCCAGCATACGGATTATGATGTCGTCGGAAACGAGTTGACCGGCCTCCATCACCGACTTCGCCTCGCGCCCAATCGGCGAGCCGGCGGCGACTTCGGCGCGCAGCATATCGCCGGTGGAGATCTGCGCGATCCCATAGCGGTCCTGCAGCCGCTTGGCCTGTGTTCCTTTCCCCGCACCAGGTGGGCCAAGCAGGATCAATCTCATGGACAATTCCGGGCATCAGCCCGGCCTTTTTCCGTCATGGCCGGACTTGATCCCGCCATCATCTGTGACGGACCCTGGCCTTGCGAATCAGGCCCTCATACTGGTGCGCCAGCAGGTGTGACTGGATCTGCGTGACGGTGTCCATGGTGACGGACACCACGATCAGGATCGAGGTACCGCCGAAATAGAACGGCAGGCCATAGTCGCTGATCAGCACCTCAGGCAAGAGGCAGACCGCAACCAGATAAAGACCGCCAACCGTGGTCAGCCGGGTGAGCACGTGGTCGAAGTAGTCGGCCGTCGCTGTACCTGGACGAATCCCGGGAATGAAGCCACCGTACTTCTTCAAGTTGTCCGCCGTCTCCTGTGGGTTGAAGACGACCGCGGTATAGAAATACGAGAAGAAAATGATCATCGCGGCATACATTGCCATATACAGCGGCGAGCCGTGCGACAGCTCGGTGGAGATCCATTGCACCCACCCTGGTCCACCGGCGGAAAAGCCGGCGATCGTCGCGGGGATCAGCAGGATCGAGCTGGCGAAAATCGGCGGAATCACGCCCGATGTGTTGATCTTTAGTGGCATATGCGTCGAGTCGCCGCCGAACATCCGGTTGCCGACCTGACGCTTGGGATACTGGACCGGTATGCGTCGCTGCGCGCGCTCGATGAAGACAATGAACGCGATCACGAACACCGCCAGCACCATAAAGCCAATGATGAAGAACGGTGACAGCGCACCAGTGCGGCCCAGATCGAGCAGCGACGCCAAGGCATTCGGTAGATTGGCCACGATTCCTGACATGATGATCAGCGAGGTGCCGTTGCCCACTCCGCGAGCGGTGATCTGCTCGCCCAGCCACATCAGGAACATGGTGCCGCCGACCAGCGTGATAACGCACGAGAAGCGGAAGAACCAGCCGGGCGAAATCACCGCCGGGCCGAAGCTAGCATGCATGCTCTCAAGCCCTACGGCGATGCCGTAGGACTGGAACATCGCGATGAACACCGTGAGGTATCGGGTGTACTGGTTGAGCTTCTTACGGCCAGCCTCGCCCTCTTTCTTCAGCGCCTCCAGGGTTGGGACGGCGGCGGTCATCAACTGGATTATGATGCTGGCGCTGATGTACGGCATGATGTTCAGCGCGAATACCGTCATACGCCGCAGCGCGCCACCGGTGAACATGTCGAACATGCCGAGAATGCCGCCGCTATGCTGCTGCAGCATCTCGCCCATCACCGCGGCATCGACGCCGGGCACTGGAATGTAGGTTCCGATACGGTAGACGATCAGCGCGCCGAGGGTGAACCAGATACGCTTCTTGAGCTCAGTCGCCTTGGAGAAGACCCCAAGGCTCAGATTTGCCGCAAGTTGTTCGGCAGCGGAGGCCATCGGTCGTCCCTCGTCAGTCGAATCCTATTGTCGGGCTGGGGCAGAGCCAACGCAAGGTCGACGCTAGGCTTCGGCTGCCGGCTCCGCCTTGGCGACAGTGGTAGTCACCGAGCCGCCTGCCTTCTGCACTGCCTCGATTGCCGTCACCGATGCACCCGAGACCGTGATGGTGATCGCCCGGGAAATCTCGCCCTTCGCCAGCAGCCGCACGCCGCCCGATTTGCCACGCACCAAACCGGCCGATTTCAGTGCAGCCTCGTCGATCGGCTGGCCGGCATCCAGCTTGCCCGCCGCGATTGCTGCTTCCAGTGCGCCGAGGTTGAGCGGTGCATACTCCTTGCGGAACGGGTTCCAGAAACCGCGCTTCGGCAACCTGCGATACAGCGGCATCTGGCCGCCCTCAAACGCGTTCAGCGATACGCCAGCGCGCGCCTTCTGACCCTTGACGCCCTTGCCCGAAGTCTTGCCTTTGCCCGAGCCAATGCCGCGCCCAAGCCGCTTCGACTTCAGGCGGGCGCCGGGATTGTCGCGCAATTCGTTGAGCTTCATGCACAGTTCCGGGCGTTAGCCCGGCCTTTCACTCGTCATGGCCGGATTTGATCCGACTTAATCCGACCATCATTGCCGATCCTCCACCTTCACAAGGTGGGCGACCTTGCGGATCATCCCTCGTACTGCCGGGGTGTCTTCCAGTTCGCGGGTCCGCCGCATCTTATTCAGTCCCAGACCAATCAGCGTTTCCCGCTGACCAGGCTTGCGCCCTGCCGGCGATCCGGTCTGGGTCACCCGTAGCTTAGGCACTTGGCATCTCCTGCGCGGCCGACGGCCGGGGCGGGGCGGCATCACGGCGGGCGAACAGTTCAGAAACCTTCTTGCCACGCCGGTTCGCCACCGACCTCGGCGATGCGCAGCGCTCCAGGGCCGCAAACGTCGCCTTGACCATGTTATGCGGGTTGCGGCTGCCGAGTGACTTGGCGACCACATCGCCGATGCCCAGCGTCTCGAACACCGCGCGCAGCGGGCCGCCGGCAATGATGCCGGTACCGGCCGCCGCGGTGCGTAGCACGACTTTGCCTGCGCCGTAACGTCCCTCGATGTCGTGGTGCAACGTGCGACCTTCCTTCATCGGCACACGGATCAGGCTGCGCTTCGCCCGCTCGGTGGCTTTGCGGATCGCCTCCGGTACCTCGCGCGCCTTTCCAGCCCCGTAGCCGACACGACCCTTCTGGTCGCCGACCACGACGAGCGCTGCAAAGGCGAAGCGGCGACCGCCCTTCACCACCTTCGCCACACGGTTGATCGTCACCAGCTTGTCGGTGAGGCCGTCATCGGCGTCGCGATCATCGCGGTCGCGTCGCCGTCCGCCTTCTCTCGGTTCACGTGCCATGTGTCAGTCCTTCAGAACGCCAGCCCGCCTTCGCGGGCAGCATCGGCCAGCGCCTTTACGCGGCCGTGGTACAGATAGGCGCCGCGGTCGAACACCACTTCCTTGATCCCGGCCGCCGCCGCGCGTTCGGCGACCAGCTTGCCGACCGCAGCCGCTGCCGCTTTATCGGCGCCCGTCCGCAGGGTGCTGCGCAGCGTTTTGTCCAGCGACGACGCCGCCGCCACGGTGCGGCCAGCGCTGTCGTCGATCACCTGGGCGTAGATGTGCTTGCCCGAGCGAAAAACCGACAGCCGCGGCCGCCCACCCGACTTCTGGCGCAGCTGAAAGCGCAGCCGCCCGCGCCGGCGCGCGCGCAGATCCTGCAGCGTGCTCACTTCTTCTTTCCTTCCTTCCGCCGGATCTGCTCGTCGCTGTAGCGGATGCCCTTACCCTTGTAGGGCTCCGGGCCCCGGAAGCCGCGGATCTCCGCTGCCACCTGACCGACAAGCCGCTTGTCCACGCCCTCGACCTTGATAGCTGTCGGGCGCTCGCAGGTGATCTTGATGCCGTCCGGGATCGGGTAGACCACAGGGTGTGAGTAGCCGAGAGCCAGTTCCAGATTCTTGCCCTGCACGGCGGCGCGGTAACCGGTACCGGTTATCTCCATGGACCTCACATAGCCGGCGGACACCCCCTTCACCATGTTGGCGACCAGCGCACGCGTGGTGCCCCACATCATGCGCGCCCGTGTCTCCTGAGTGCGCGGCTTCACCGCGACATGGTTGTCCTCGACCGTGGCGTCGACGAGCTCGGTCAACTCGAGTTTCAACTCGCCCAGCCGTCCCTTTGCCGTGAGCAGCCGGCCGGCGATTGCCACCTGCACACCTTGCGGGATTTCCACCGGATACTTGCCGACGCGCGACATAGCGTCCTCCGTCAGAATACGCGGCAGAGCACTTCGCCGCCGACATTGGCGGCACGTGCCTCTGCATCGCTCATTACGCCGCGTGGCGTGGACAGGATCGAGATGCCGAGACCGGCATAGACGCGCGGCATCTCCTTGATCTTGGAATAGACGCGCCTGCCTGGTTTGGAGACCCTCGTGATCTCTTTGATCACCGGCTCGCCCTCATTGTACTTCAGCTCAATGCGCAGCTGCGCCACGCCAGGCCGTAGCTCGTGCGCTTCGAAGCCGCGGATAAAGCCCTCGCGCTTGAGCACATCAAGCACATTCGCGCGCAGCTTCGACGCCGGCGCCAGACAGGAGGAATGCCGCGCGCGCTGCGCATTGCGGATGCGCGTCAGCATGTCGCCCAAGGGATCGGAAACTGCCATCTGCCCGTTTCCTCCTACCAGCTCGCCTTGACCATGCCGGGGATCTGACCCTGATTGCCCAGCTCGCGCAGCATGATGCGGCTCAGCTCGAACTTGCGGTAATTGCCGCGTGGCCGCCCGGTGAGCTTGCAGCGCAGCCGCACGCGCACCTGCGAACCATTGCGTGGCAATTGCGCGAGCTTCAGCGTGGCGTTGAAGCGATCCTCCACCGGCAGCGTGCGATCCATCACGATCGCCTTCAGCGCGGCGCGCTTGGATTTGTCACGCTTCGACTTGTACGCGCGCATCGCGTTACGATTGACCTGTGAAAGCTTGGCCATATGTCTTCCTTAGTTCGCGAACGGCAGTTCGAAGGCCCTGAGCAGCGCCTTCGCTTCCGCGTCCGTTCTGGCGGTGGTGACGAACTGAATGTCCATCCCACGTACTGCATCGACCCGGTCGTAGTTGATTTCGGGGAACACGATCTGCTCGCGCACACCCATGGCGAAATTGCCGCGACCGTCAAAGCCCTTGCCCTGGATGCCGCGAAAGTCGCGCACGCGGGGCATGGCGATGGTGATCAGCCGGTCCAGGAACTCATACATGCGCGCCTTGCGCAGCGTGACCTTGCAGCCGATCGGCAGACCCTTGCGGATCTTAAATCCGGCGATCGCCTTCTTTGCCAAGGTCTTCACCGGCTTTTGCCCGGCAATCGCCGTGAGCTCCTCGACCGCCGAGTCCAGCTTCTTCTGATCGCCGGTTGCCTCGCCGACACCCATGTTGATGACAATCTTCTCGAGTTTCGGCACCTGCATAGGGTTTGTGTAGCCGAACTCCTCCTGCAGCTTGGCGCGCACCTCCTCGAGGTAGCGCTTCTGCAGGCGCGGCATCTCCTGCGGCGACGCGCTCGCCGCCTCGCCGCCAGAGGCGGCCTCGGCCGCGCGCATGCGTTCGGCTCGCGCATCGGCCCTGCTCGGCGGCGCGCCGGCCCCTCGGTTGCCGCCACCCTTCGCTGCAGCGGCCTTCTTCTTTGGCTGGTTCCTCGATCCGCTCATCGCATCACTCGCAATTCCGGGCGCCAGCCCGGTCCTCACTGCCTGCCACCGGGCTAGACCCGGTGGTCATGGCCGGGCTTGACCCGGCCATCAGCTCTCAATCACCTCGCCCGTCGCCTTGGCGACGCGCACCTTGCGTCCGTCCTCCAGCACGCGGAAACCGACCTTGGTCGGCTTTTCGCTGCGAGGGTCGATCAGCATCAGATTGGACATATGGATGGCGGCCTCCTGCTCGCGGATACCGCCAGGTTCGCCCATCCCACGCGGCTTGATATGCCGGGTCGCCATCGCCACACCCTGCACCACCGCACGTTCGACCTTCGGTATCACGCGCATCACCTCGCCGCGGCGTCCCTTGTTGACGCCCGAAATCACCACCACCGTGTCGCCCTTGCGAATGCGCGCGGCCACTACAGCACCTCAGGCGCGAGCGACATGATCTTGGTGAACCTGCGTGCCCGCAGTTCGCGCACCACCGGGCCGAAGATGCGGGTGCCGATCGGCTCAAGCTGCTTATTGATCAGCACCGCAGCATTGCGGTCGAAGCGAATCGCACTGCCGTCGCCGCGCCGCACCGGGAATGCGGTGCGCACGATCACCGCCTGGTGCACGTCGCCCTTCTTCACCTTGCCGCGCGGAATCGCCTCTTTGATGGACACAACGATGATGTCGCCCACCGAGGCGGTCTTGCGCTTCGAGCCGCCAAGTACCTTGATGCACTGAATGCGGCGCGCGCCGGAATTGTCGGCCACTTCCAGATTGGTCTCGACCGAGATCATGCCGCCGCTCCTTCCTTGGCCAGGACTTCGCCGCCGACGGACAGCCCATTGCGCTCGATGACCAGCCAGGTCTTGCGCTTGCTGATCGGCGGGCACTCCTCGATGCGCACCATGTCGCCCACCTTGCAGAGGTTGGCTGCGTCATGTGCCGCGTATTTCTTCGAGCGACGGATGAACTTCTTGTACAGCGGATGCATGACGCGACGATCGACCAGGACCGTTACGGTCTTGTCCATCTTGTCACTTGTCACCCGCCCGGTGAGTACGCGTTTCGGCATCTCGCGCCGGTCTCCTTACAACTTCGCCGCGGAGCGTTGCTTCTCCGCCATGATTGTCTTCACCCGCGCAATCTGCCGTCGCACCTGACGAATGCGCGCGACACCCTCCTGCTGGCCGGTGGCCCGTTGAAAGCGCAGATTGAACTGTTCCTTGCGCAGATCGAGCAGCATCGTGTCCAGCTCGTCCGCAGTCTTCGCCCGCACGTCCGTCGCGGCATTTGCCATCAGGCGTCTCCGATACGAGCGACGAAGCGTGTGCGGATCGGCAGCTTTGCTGCGCCCAAGGTCAATGCCTCGCGCGCGAGATTGGCCGGGACGCCATCGATTTCGAACATGATCCGGCCGGGCGCCACGCGACAGACCCAGAACTCTGGCGAGCCCTTTCCTGATCCCATCCGCACCTCCGCCGGCTTCGCCGAGACCGGCACGTCGGGGAAGATGCGAATCCAGACGCGTCCAGTGCGGCGCATCGCACGCGTGATCGCACGCCGCGCCGCCTCGATCTGGCGTGCAGTGATGCGGTCGGGCTCCAACGCCTTTAGCCCAAAAGTTCCGAAATTCAGCGAATAGCCACCCTTGGCGTTGCCGTGGATTCGGCCCTTGTGAGCCTTGCGATACCTGGTGCGTTTTGGTTGCAGCATCGATTACGACTCTCTTCCGTCGTCATGACCGGGCCATGTCCCCGGGCTTGTCCCGGGGATCTCCCGGCCATCCGTCGCCGAACCTGCCGCTGCCGATGCCCGGGGCGCGCCCGGCCATGACGGTGAGGCGACCATTGCGTCCATCATCTCTGGGGTGCCTGTTCGGCCGCACGACGATCCTGCGCCATCGGGTCGTGCGCCAGGATCTCGCCCTTGAACACCCAGACCTTAACGCCACAGGTGCCATAGGTCGTCTTCGCCGTGGCCTCGCCGAAATCGATATCGGCTCGCAGCGTGTGGAGCGGTACGCGACCTTCGCGATACCATTCCACCCGGGCTATTTCCGCACCCCCGAGCCGGCCGCCGCAATTGATGCGGATACCCTGTGCTCCGAGCCGCATCGCCGACTGCACCGCACGCTTCATCGCGCGACGGAACGCCACGCGCCGCTCGAGCTGCTGCGCAATGTTCTCTGCCACCAGCGTGGCGTCGATCTCCGGCTTACGTATCTCGACGATGTTGAGCGCCACCTCGGCATTGGCCATCTTGGTGAGGTCCCTTTTCAGCACCTCGATGTCCTGGCCCCTCTTGCCGATCACCACGCCAGGCCGGGCCGCATAGATCGTCACACGCGGCTTCTTCGCCGGTCGCTCGATCACCACGCGCGACACGCCCGCACCATGCAACTTCCTGCGCAGGTGCCCACGCAACTTCAGATCGTCATGCAGCAGCTGGGAATAGTCGCTACCGGCAAACCACCGGCTGTCCCAGGTGCGGTTGATGCCGAGACGCAGCCCGACAGGATTCACCTTGTGACCCATTACGCGGCCCCTCCTTCCTGCTCGACTTCCTGCTGGCGCTCGGCCACGACGATCTTCAGGTGGCTGAACCATTTCTCGACGCGGGCCGCCCGGCCACGGCCGCGCGCATGGAAGCGGCGCATCACCACCGACCGTCCAACTTCTGCGCGCGATACCACCAGTCGATCGACGTCGAGCTGATGGTTGTTCTCAGCGTTGGCAATCGCACTCTCCAGCGCCTTGCGCACTTGCTGCGCGATGCGACGCTTGGAGAAGGTGAGCGTTGCGACCGCCTGCTGCGCGGGAACGTTTCGGATCAGCCCCGCCACCAGGTTCAGCTTGCGTGGGCTGACCCGCACGTTTGACAAAATTGCCTGCGCCTCGGTATCGGCCAAGCCACGCGGATGAGATGGTTTGCTCATGTGCGCCTCGCCCTCTTGTCGCCGGCGTGGCCGGTGAAGGTGCGAGTCGGCGAGAACTCGCCGAACTTATGCCCGACCATGTTCTCGTTCACCTGCACCGGCAGGAACTTGCGGCCGTTGTAAACCCCGAATGTCAGGCCGACGAACTGCGGCAGGATCGTCGAGCGGCGCGACCAGATGCGGATGATCTCATTTCGGCCCGACGCCCGCGCGGCATCCGCCTTGTTCAGCAGATAGCCGTCGACGAACGGACCCTTCCAGACGGAACGCGCCATCTTACTTGCCCTTGTTACGGCGGCGGATGATCAACTTGTCCGTCCGCTTGTTGCTGCGCGTCTTGTAGCCTTTGGTGGGTTTGCCCCACGGCGTTACCGGATGACGGCCACCGGAACTACGGCCTTCACCACCGCCGAGCGGATGATCGACCGGGTTCATCACCACGCCCCGATTATGCGGACGCTTGCCCAACCAGCGCGAGCGACCCGCCTTGCCGATCTTCTGGTTCATGTTGTCGGGGTTCGACACTGCGCCGATCGACGCCATGCAGTCAGCGCGGACAACGCGCAGCTCACCGGAAGACAGCTTGATCTGTGCCCAGCCGGCATCCTTGCCGACAAGCTGTGCGTAAGTGCCGGCCGAGCGCGCGATCTTACCGCCGGCGCCGGGTTTCATCTCAATGTTGTGGACGATGGTGCCGACCGGGATTGCCGCCATCGGCATGGCATTGCCAGGCTTGATATCGCAACGTTGGCCCGACACGACACTATCCCCCGCGCGCAGGCGCTGCGGGGCGATGATGTATCTGAGCTCGCCGTCCTGATACTTCAGCAGTGCGATGAACGCCGTGCGGTTCGGATCGTATTCGAGCCGCTCCACCATCGCAGGCATATCGAACTTGCGACGCTTGAAATCGACATAGCGATAGGCCTGCTTGTGCCCGCCGCCCATGAAGCGGCTGGTGATGCGGCCGTGGTTGTTGCGGCCGCCGGTGCCGATCTTGCCTTCGGTCAGCGCCTTGACCGGCTTGCCCTTCCACAGCTCGGAGCGGTTGATCAACACCGTTCCGCGGAGGCTGGCCGTGACCGGATTGAACTGCCTGAGTGCCATTTATGCGAGCCCGGTGGTGAAATCGATCGACTGGCCGGCGGCCAACTTGACGAACGCCTTCTTGACGTCCGACCGCTGGCCTGGCCGACCGCGGAAGCGCTTTGCCTTGCCCTTCTGCACCAGCGTGTTCACCGACAACACGGTGACGCCGAACAAACCCTCGACTGCTGCCTTGATCTCACGCTTGTTCGCATCCGGCGCGACACGGAAGACGAACTGGCCGTGTTCGGTCAGCGTCGTCGCCTTCTCGGTGATCACCGGGTTCCGGATGATCTGATACATCGCCTCTCGCGAAAGAACGGGCCCGCGTTTTGTCGTGGTCCCACTCATGCTGCGGCTCCCTCATCCGGGCTTGCATGTTCGGTGATGACAGCGGGTGCCGGCAGATCCGAGTGAGCGGGGTCCGTGGGCGCCGCCGGCTTCGCAGCGCCATTCAGCCGCTGCTTGAGCGCCTCGACACCAGCGGTAGTGATCGCCAGCATGTCGTGGTTGAGAATATCATAGACGTTGGCACCGATGGTCGGCAGCACGTCAATGCCGGGAATGTTGCGGCTGGCGCGCAGGAAGCCGGCGTCCACAATGCCATCGACGATCAGTACCGAGGACCAGCCAAGCGCCTTCAGCTTCTTGGCTAGTTCGCCGGTCTTCGCCGTGCCGTTCGCAGCCTCAAGCACCACCAGCTTGCCGTCTGCCTGCTTCTGCGACAGCGCTGAGACCAGCCCGAGCCGCCGCACCTTCTTGTTCAAGCTGTACTCGTGCGAGTGCGGAACCGGACCGTGCACCACACCGCCACCGCGGAATTGTGGCGCGCGCAGGCTGCCCTGGCGCGCGTTGCCGGTTCCCTTCTGCCGATACGGCTTCTTGGTTGTGCCGGAGACGTCGTTCATGCCGTTGGTACTGTGCGTGCCGGCACGGCGCTTTGCCAGTTGCCAGTGCACCACGCGGGCGATGATGTCCGGGCGCGGCGTGGCCGCGAAAATCTCGTCCGGCAATTCGACACTGCCGGCGCTGGTCTTATCCAGCGTGGTGATCTCGACCTGCATCGTTCAGCCCGCCTGCGCTTCGACCAGAGCCGCTGGATAAGGCGCATCCGCCGGGCGCGCTCGCTTCACCGCGTCGCGCACCAGCACGAACCCACCCTTCGCTCCGGGGACGGCTCCCCTGACCATAATCAGCCCCTTCTCGGCATCCACCGCCGCCACTTCCAGGTTCAGCGTGGTGACGCGGTCGACGCCGAGATGACCCGCCATCTTCTTGTTCTTGAATACCTTGCCGGGGTCCTGGCGATTGCCGGTCGAACCGTGGCTGCGATGGCTGATGGACACGCCATGGCTCGCTTCCAGTCCGGAAAAATTCCAGCGCTTCATCGAGCCGGCAAAGCTCTTGCCCTTGGTGATGCCGCAGACATCCACCCGTTGCCCGACGGCGAAATGCGCAGCTGACAACGCAGAACCTGGTTCCAGCAGCGCGTCGGCAGCAACGCGGAATTCGGCAAGCTGCACCTTCGGCTCAACCTTTGCCTTGGCAAAGTGGCCGCGATTGGGCTGCGAGACGTTCTTTACCTTCGCCTTTCCCAAGCCGAGCTGCACCGCGTCGTAGCCATCTTTCTCGGCGGTGCGCTGTGCGATCACCTGCAGTCCGTCGAGCTGCAGCACAGTCACCGGCTGGTGGGAGCCGTCGTCGCGGAAGATACGGGTCATGCCAAGCTTCTTGGCAAGCAACCCTGTTCGTTGGTTTGCCATCACGTCAGATCTTGATTTCCACGTCCACGCCGGCGGCGAGATCGAGCTTCATCAGAGCATCCACGGTCTGCGGGGTCGGCTCGACGATGTCGAGCAGCCGGCGATGCGTGCGGATCTCGAACTGTTCGCGGCTCTTCTTGTCCACGTGCGGCGAACGGTTCACCGTGAAACGCTCGATATGCGTCGGCAGCGGTATCGGCCCTCGAACGTTAGCACCGGTCCGCTTGGCGGTGTTGACGATCTCCTTCGTGCTGTTGTCCAGCACGCGGTGATCGTAGGCCTTGAGGCGGATGCGGATATTCTGATTGTCGAGCGCCATTCCTTAAATTCCTCTGCAAACGCCACCGGCGCCCCTCGTTGCCGAGGAGCGCCGGTGCCGCTGAACTCCGCTAGGCTGTGATGCTGGCGACGACGCCGGCGCCGACCGTTCGGCCGCCTTCACGAATTGCAAAACGCAGCTGCGCGTCCATCGCGATCGGCGCGATCAGCTCCACGTCCATCGTCACATTGTCGCCGGGCATCACCATCTCGGTGCCTTCCGGCAGCTGCACGACGCCGGTGACGTCGGTGGTGCGGAAGTAGAACTGCGGGCGATAGTTGGTGAAGAACGGCGTGTGACGGCCGCCCTCTTCCTTCGTCAGAATGTACGCCTCGGCCTTGAACTTGGTGTGCGGCGTGATCGAACCTGGCTTGGCCAGCACCTGACCGCGCTCAATGTCCTCGCGCTTGGTGCCGCGCAGCAGCGCACCGATGTTGTCGCCCGCCTCACCCTGGTCGAGCAACTTGCGAAACATCTCCACGCCGGTCACCACCGTCTTCTGCGTCGGACGGATACCAACGATCTCGACCTCTTCGCCTACCTTGATGACGCCGCGCTCGACGCGTCCAGTAGCCACGGTGCCGCGGCCAGAGATCGAGAAGACGTCTTCCACCGGCATCAGGAACGGGCGGTCGGTCGCGCGCTGCGGCTGCGGGATGTAGCTGTCCACCGCGTCCATCAGCTCCATGATGGACTTCTCGCCCATGTCGGGCTCGCGCTCCTCCAGTGCGCACAGGGCCGATCCCTTGATGATCGGGATGTCATCGCCAGGAAACTGGTACGAGGACAGTAGTTCGCGCACTTCAAGCTCGACCAGTTCGAGCAACTCAGGATCGTCCACCATATCGACCTTGTTCAGGTAGACGACGAGAGCCGGCACGCCGACCTGGCGGGCGAGCAGGATGTGCTCACGGGTCTGCGGCATTGGTCCGTCGGCGGCGGACACCACCAAAATCGCGCCGTCCATCTGTGCGGCGCCGGTGATCATGTTCTTCACGTAGTCGGCGTGGCCCGGGCAATCGACGTGCGCGTAGTGACGTTTCGCGGTCTCGTACTCGACATGCGCGGTGGCGATGGTTATGCCGCGCGCTTTTTCCTCCGGCGCCTTGTCGATCTGGTCATAGGCGGTGAACGTCGCGCCGCCGGTCTTTGCCAGGATCTTGGTGATCGCTGCGGTCAGCGTCGTCTTGCCATGGTCCACGTGACCGATCGTGCCGACGTTGCAGTGCGGCTTGGTGCGCGCGAATTTCGCCTTGGCCATCTTTGTTGTCTCCGGTTAAGTCGATTACCAACGGTAGTGGCTAAAGGCCTTGTTCGCCTCCGCCATCCGGTGGGTATCCTCACGCTTCTTCACCGCTGAGCCGCGATTGTTCACCGCGTCCAGCAGTTCGTTCGACAGGCGGTCTTCCATCGTGTGCTCGCCGCGCTTGCGCGCCGCGTCGATCAGCCAGCGGATCGCCAGCGCCTGCCGGCGCTCCGTGCGGACCTCCACCGGCACCTGATAGGTCGCGCCACCAACACGACGCGACCGCACTTCCACCGCCGGTTTCACGTTGTCCAGCGCCTCGTGGAACATCCGCACCGGATCGGCCTGCGCCCCGCCTCGGCGCTTCAGCACGTCCAGGGCGGCATAGACCGTGCCCTCGGCGACCGACTTCTTGCCATCGTACATCAGCGAATTCATGAAGCGCGTGATGACGATGTCGCCGAACTTGGCGTCCGGCAGGATCTCGCGTTTAACAGCGCGGCGGCGGCGGGACATCGCGTTTCCCCCTATTTCGGCCGCTTGGCGCCGTACAGCGAGCGGCGCTGGCGACGCTTGGCGATGCCCTGCGTGTCGAGCACGCCACGCAGGATGTGATATCGCACGCCCGGCAGGTCCTTCACGCGGCCCCCCCGGATCAGCACCACCGAGTGCTCCTGCAGATTGTGGCCCTCGCCAGGAATATAGGAAACGACCTCATAGCCGTTGGTCAGCCGTACCTTGGCAACCTTGCGCAGCGCCGAGTTAGGCTTCTTCGGCGTCGTCGTATAGACGCGTGTGCAGACACCCCGCTTCTGCGGGCAGCCCTGCAGCGCGGGTACCGTATTCCGCGTCTTCTGTCGCTCGCGCCCGTGGGCAATGAGCTGGTTGATGGTCGGCATCGCGCCTCTTTCATTCGGTCCGTTTCAGCTTCCCCTTCGGCGGATCGACCGTCATCTGACAGGCAAAGCCCGCCGGCTGGGAGCATCCCATCCTGCGGGTCCTGGAGCCCACGGCCTAGGCCCGCCGGTCATTCCGGAGGCGGCGCCGTACGCGACTTGGGCCTGCAAACGACGGCCGCCCTTCAACTTTTCCGGGTCAGCCAGAGGGGGCGGAACCTAGTGGCGGGTTTTGGGGGTGTCAAGCGGGGGAGATGGCCAAATGACTTAGGAAACCCTACGCAGACGCACGTCGCCGGAGTCTGCCGCCGTTTGCCAGAATGGCCGAAGCCAGTTCCGCGGCCGGCCCTCGCGCCTGCCGTGTGGCCCCCTGCACGACGAACTCTACGTCGCCAAGATCAGGCAGCCGATACGCCGCCGCGACCTCCTGTAGCCCCTCCGGCATCAGCCCGTGTGCGTGCACAGTAACGCCAAGGCCAGCCAGGGCTGCAGCGCGCAAGCCGCTCAAACTGCCGCTCGAGCACACGATGCGCCAAGGACGCCCGGCTCGCTCGAGCGTCTCCAGTGCCGCGGTGCGGGTGATCGACGGTGGCGTATACAATATCAGGCGCAGCGGTTCGCTCGGATCAATTCGCGTCGAATGCGTTCCAATCCATGCAAGTCGGTCACGCCAGACCACCTGACCCCGCTCGTCCCCGCCACGGCGCTTACACAGCACGAGATCGAGTTCACCGTCGTCGAGCATCTGATACAGCGCTGCGCTCAAATCGACTGTCAGCGCCAGATCGACCAACGGATGCAGCCTGACAAACTCAGCCAGCACTTCGGGCAGGCGTGAGCTGACGAAGTCTTCCGAGGCACCGAACCGCACGCGCCCCCGCAACTGCGAGCCGCTGAAATAGCGACTTGCCCGCTCATTGGCCTCCAGGATCGAACGAGCGAAGCCCTCCATCGCCTCGCCGTCCGGGGTAGGGATCACAGAGTGAGTGTCGCGTACAAACAACCTGCGACCAGCCTCCTCCTCGAGCCTGCGGATGTGCTGACTGATCGTGGACTGCCGGAGGCCGAGGCGGCGTCCGGCCTCGCTGAAGCTGCGTGCTTGGTTAACGGCGAGGAAACTCTGCAGGAGGATTGGATCAAGCATGGCTATCACAGATCATGATAGCAGTAAGCACGTTGAGCAAACTTCACTATTAGCCCTCGCGGGGACAGATTGGCGGTCATGAGCAAGCTCCTCGCCCGACTGCACATTGACCCTTACATTGCGAGCATCCTCGGGATGGTCGCCGTTGCCTCCGCGATCCCGGCAGCCGGCATCGGATTGGTCGTCACGAGTGACGCCGGCACTGCGATGATTGCCGCGATGTTCTTTCTCCAGGGTGCCCGGCTGTCGCCGCAGGCCGCACTCGCCGGCGCCAAACACTGGCGGCTGCACGTCGTGGTGCTCGCCAGCACCTTCCTCTTGTTTCCGACAATCGGACTGCTGGCGCGCGCCGTCGCCCCCGACTTGCTGACGCCGCCGCTGTGGACCGGACTGCTGATGCTTTGTGTTCTGCCGTCTACCGTGCAGTCCTCGATCGCATTCACCTCGATCGCCCGCGGCAACGTAGCCGCCGCTCTATGCGCCGCGACCGCCTCCAACCTGTTCGGCATCCTGCTGACGCCGGTGCTGGCCGGGCTTGTTCTTCGGGCGCATGGCGGCTTCTCGGCTCAGGGCGTTGGCGAGATCGTGCTGCAATTGCTGCTGCCGTTCCTTGCCGGCCAGCTCGCGCGCCCTTGGATCGGTGCCTGGGTCAGCCGTCACAAGAGCCTCACGGGTCTCGTGGACCGCGGCTCCATTCTGCTGATCGTGTATGTCGCGTTCAGCGAGGGCGTGACGCACGGTATCTGGCACCAGCTCCACGCCACCCAGTTCGGCGCATTGCTGCTGTTGGACGCGGCGCTCCTTGGGGCGGTATTGGCCGCGACCGGAGCGGCCAGCCGGCTCCTCGGCTTCAATCGTGCCGACCACATCACCATCGTCTTCTGCGGCTCGAAGAAGAGCCTTGCAAGCGGACTGCCCATGGCGAGCGTGCTGTTCGCAGGCCAGTCCCTTGGGCTGATCGTGCTGCCGCTGATGCTGTTCCATCAAATCCAACTGATGGTCTGCGCTGCACTGGCACGACGGTGGGGACAGGAGCAGCCGGTCATCGCCCCAGCCCGCTTGGCGGTAACCCGCTCCTAAAGCTGATCGCTGTTCAGAAACTCGATGACTTCGCCATTCGGTCCGGTGACGAAAGCAATGTGCACCTCGGCTGGGGGCTCGCCGGCAAGGTTTGCCACACGTGGCGCAATGCGCGAGGTGGCACCGGCCGCAACGGCACGCGCATAGGCCGCGTCCACGTCGGCTACCCGCAGGCAGAAATGCAGCAATGCACCTTCGGTTGCTTCCTCGTCCGGTTGACGTCGCCGTCCCTCCGCCTGGACCGAGGACCCTGGGCCGAACACTTCAATGAATCGGCCATCGCCTGCGTCAAGAAACGCCGCCCGATCGATTCGTCCAGGAACCGAGAACTCATAACGCACACTGCACTGCAGACCCTCGGTATAAAACTTGATGGTCGCATCGAAATCCGCGGCACGGATCGCGACGTGGTGGAAACCCTGACCGCTCATCTGATCGCCTCCCGAGGTTAGTCAGAATCAAAGACCGGCGGCACTCTCGTGCCGCCGGCCCAGGAAGTAAGCATCAGTTGGCCGGGAAGACTACTCCGCCGCCTTCACCTCCTCGGTGATCTGCGGCGCATTTCC
>JBKPOG010000078.1:0-8890 GCA_046732975.1 Pseudomonadota bacterium | reverse complement strand
CCTGTGCGATCAGGCGGTCCAGCGCCTGATGCGCAACGTCACTGCGCATCTCCTGCGTCGGTTCCTGCCCTGACGGCAGGTTCCGTGTCACCTGCGCCATGTCGCGCTGATAGGCCTGCTGCAGCTGATCGCCTTCGATCGTCGCGCCGCCGACCTTGGCGGCCCAGGTCGACCTGCCGATCATACGCACCACGTCGCCGACGCCCCAGGAGATGAAGGCGAACACCATGATCAGAAAGAAGCCGCGGACCCACCAAGTCTCGAGGTAGCGGCGGAAGGCTGTGATCATGCAGGCGAGCCTCAGCTGGCAACGGCGGCAGCATATACGAGCGGCAACCGGGCTTTGCCAGCGCTGGTCCTTTGCGTTACCAGCGCTTCATGAAGCCGGGGGATCGCCCAGGGGGATCGCAATGCGGCAACTGATCGCCGGGAACTGGAAAATGCACATGCTGCGTGCTCCGGCGACGGAGCTGGCGCGCGGCGTGCGCGATGGCGCGCAGGGGATGGCGTGCGACGTGCTAGTGTGTCCGCCGTTCACCGCGATCGAGCCGGTGGCCAGTGTGCTCGCGGGCTCGGGCGTTGCGGTCGGTGGCCAGGACTGCCACGCTAAGGGCCAGGGTGCCCATACCGGTGATGTGGCGGCGGCCATGTTGCGCGACGCCGGTGCTACCTGGGTGATCCTTGGCCACTCCGAGCGGCGCCAGAACCACGGCGAAACCGACGAACTGGTCCGCGAAAAGGTGCTGGCGGCGATTGATGCAGGGCTCACGCCGATCGTCTGCGTCGGCGAGACCGAGGACCAGCGAGCGGCTGGGCAAGAGACCGAAGTCGTCGGCTGGCAGATCTCGGGCAGCCTGCCGAAGCCATTTACCGGCGCGGTGGCCTATGAGCCTGTCTGGGCGATCGGCACCGGCAAGACTGCCACCGAGCAGGACGTGGCAACCATGCATGCCTTCGTTCGCGAGGAGTTGGTCCGCCAGTTCGGCGATGCGGGGCATGGTGTCCGAATCCTGTATGGCGGCTCGATGCGGCCGGCAAATGCCGGTTCGCTGCTGGCGGTGCCGCATGTTGGCGGCGGCCTGATCGGCGGGGCCAGCCTGAAGGCGGAGGACTTCCTGGCGATTGCCCGGGCGGCGAAGCCGGCGTAGACGCTGCCCGCGTCGAGGGAATTCGCATGACCGCCGTCCTGCTGATCATCCACCTGTTCGTCACGCTTGCGCTGATCGGCGTCGTGCTGATCCAACGCAGTGAGGGTGGCGGTCTGGGGATCGGCAGCTCTCAGGGCATGGGCGCCTTCATGTCCGGTCGTGGGACCGCCAACCTGCTGACGCGCACGACGGCTATCCTCGCCACTGTATTCATGGCGCTGTCGCTGGCTTTGGCACTGATGAACCGCGGCACCGCCGGTGTCGGCGGGTCACTGCTGGAGAGCCCGCCGCCGGCTACGGTCCCTGCGCCGACCACGCCTGCTCCGGCCCCACCACCGGCAGCCCCGAAGGGTCCCAGCGTCCCGACAAACTGACCCCCGTGCGGCGCATGCGAGACGCCTGACGTTCGGGCTTCCCGTCACCCGATTCGGCTTCGTATACTGGGCGCCCATGACGCGGTATGTCTTCATCACCGGCGGCGTGGTCTCCTCCCTTGGCAAAGGCATCGCCTCGGCGTCCCTGGGAGCCCTGTTGCAGGCGCGCGGCTTCTCCGTCCGGCTGCGCAAGCTGGACCCCTACCTGAATGTCGATCCGGGGACGATGAGCCCCTATCAGCACGGCGAGGTCTACGTCACCGACGATGGCGCCGAGACCGACCTGGACCTGGGGCACTACGAGCGCTTCACCGGCGTGCCGGCGAACAGGTTCGACAACGCCACAACGGGGCGGATCTATTCCGAGGTAATCGCAAAGGAGCGGCACGGCGACTATCTGGGTGCCACGGTTCAGGTGATCCCGCACATCACCGACGCGATCAAAGAGATCATCGTCCGCGATACCAGGGACTTCGACTTCGTGCTGGTCGAGATCGGCGGCACCGTGGGTGATATCGAGAGCCTGCCGTTCCTCGAGGCGATCCGTCAGCTCGGGAATGAACTGGGGCCGGAACGCGCGATGTTCGTGCACCTGACGCTGGTGCCCTATATTCCGTCGGCTGGCGAACTGAAGACCAAGCCGACGCAGCATTCGGTGAAGGAGCTGCTGAACGTCGGCATCCAGCCGCAGATGCTGCTGTGCCGCTGCGATCGGCCAATTCCCGACAACGAACGCCGGAAGATCGCATTGTTTTGCAACGTGCGCCCACAGGCGGTGGTTGCGGCACTTGATGTGGATACGATCTACGCTGTGCCGATCAGCTATCACGCGGAAGGCATGGATCGCGAAGTGCTGCGACACTTTGATCTGCCAGCGGATGTGGGACTCGACCTGTCGCGATGGAGGGAGATCGTCGAGGCAGTCCGCTCGCCGGAAGGCGAAGTGCGCATCGCCGTCGTCGGCAAGTACACCAACCTGCTGGATGCCTACAAATCACTGGCCGAGGCGCTGACGCATGGCGGCATCGCCAACCGCGTGAAGGTGCAACTCGACTGGGTGGACAGCGAGGTATTTGAGAACGGCGGCGCGGTGCACCGGCTGGAGGAGGTCAACGGGATCCTGGTCCCTGGCGGCTTCGGTGAACGCGGCACACTTGGCAAGATCGAAGCCGTCCGCTTCGCGCGCGAGAAGAACGTGCCGTTCTTCGGCATCTGTTTCGGCATGCAGATGGCGGTGATCGAAGCAGCCCGCAACCTTTGCGGTTTGCACTGCGCCTCATCGACAGAGTTCGGACCATGTGATGTGCCAGTGGTCGGCCTGCTGACCGAGTGGGCGCGCGGCAACGAGATGGAGCGGCGGATGGAGGGAGGCGACCTCGGCGGCACGATGCGGGTCGGCGCGTATCCGGCGGTCCTCAGCCCGGGCTCATTGGTATCCGAACTGTACGGCGGCGTGACGCGGATCGAGGAGCGGCACCGCCACCGTTACGAGGTCAATGTGCACTACAAAGATGGACTGGAACGGGCCGGTATGCTGTTCTCCGGCATGTCACCCGATGGCGTGCTGCCGGAGATCATTGAGCTGCCGGACCATCCCTGGTTTGTCGGTGTGCAGTATCATCCGGAGCTGAAATCGAAGCCCTTCGACCCGCATCCGCTGTTCGCGGGCTTTATTGCTGCGGCAGTGAGGCAGGCGAGACTGGTGTAGAGGCAGTTGTATAGCGGGCCTGCCAACGGCGTTTACGATCCGCGCGGCGTCCGCGCATCACGCGATCGCGGGACTTATAGGGACACTTAGATGGACGCAGCGGCAAGAACAGTATCGGTGGGCGGAATTGAGGTTGCCAACGACCGCCCCTTTGCGCTTATTGCTGGACCGTGCCAGATCGAATCGCGCGCGCACGCGCTGGAGGTTGCTGATGCGCTGTGCAAAATATCCGCGGCGGTTGGCGTTCCGCTGATCTACAAGTCGAGCTTCGACAAAGCCAACCGCACGTCGGTCTCCACCGCGCGCGGCATCGGTATGAGCGAGGGTTTGGCTGTGCTCGCGGACGTGCGTGAAGCAACCGGGCTGCCGACACTGACAGACGTGCACGCACCCGAGCAGTGTGCGGTTGCGGCGCAGGCGGTCGATGTGCTGCAGATCCCTGCGTTTCTCTGCCGCCAGACTGATCTGTTGCTTGCCGCCGGCGAGACTGGCAAGCCGATCAACGTGAAGAAGGGCCAGTTCCTTGCGCCGTGGGACATGGCGAATGTCGCGGCGAAGATCGCCAGCACCGGCAACCACAACATCCTGCTGTGCGAGCGGGGCGCCAGCTTCGGCTATAATACGCTGGTCAGCGACTTTCGTGCGCTCCCGATCATGGCACGCTCAGGTTACCCGGTGGTGTTCGATGCGACCCATTCGGTACAGCAGCCTGGCGGGCAGGGCATGTCGTCGGGCGGTCAGCGGGAGTTCGCACCGGTGCTGGCGCGTGCCGCGCTGGCGGTGGGCGCTGCGGCGGTGTTCATCGAAACGCACCCCGATCCCGACAATGCACCGAGCGACGGTCCGAACATGATCCCGCTGCGTGAGATGCCCGCACTGATTGCGCGGCTGAAGGCGTTCGACGAGTTGGCGAAGCGCGCGGCTTGATCGCGACGCCTCAGCTCACCTGCCTGTCGTGCCCCTGCCAATAGGGCGCCCGAAGCTCGCGACGCAGCACCTTGCCCGTCGGATTGCGCGGCAGGGCGGTGACGAAGTCGATCGATTTGGGAAGCTTGAACCCGGCAATCCGTTCGCGCGCGTAGGCGATGATTTCCTCCGCTGTCGCCTCGACGCCCTGCTTTAGAACAACGATCGCCTTGACGGCCTCACCCCAGCGCGGGTCAGGAACTCCTATGACCGCCGCATCGGCGATCGCAGGATGACCGAACAGGGCATTCTCCACTTCCGCCGGATACACGTTCTCCGCGCCGGTTACGATCATGTCCTTCACGCGATCGTAAATGTAGAGGAACCCTTCCTTGTCGAAATAGCCGGCGTCACCGGTGCGGAGCCAGCCGCCCGCAAAAAACGCCTCGCGAGTCGCCACCGGGTTTTTCCAATAACCCTTCATCACGCAGGGGCCTTGGATAACGATTTCACCCACCTTGCCCGTCGGCATTGTTTCCCCGTTTGGGTCCACGACTCGCAATCCAATCCCGGAATAAGGCCGCCCGCAAGATCGCAACTTGCCTCGAACGGGGTCGTGCAGGTCGGAGGTCAGGAACGTAGCGACGGCTGCGCTCTCGGTGGAGCCATACACCTGGCGAAAACTTGCGTTAGGGAAAGCACGCATCGCCCGCACAACGACATCTTCTGCGATAGGAGAAGCGCCATAGGCCAATGATCGCACACAGCCGAGATCGATCGGCGCAGCCTCGACATGCTGCGTAAGCATCAGGATCACCGCCGGCACGAGCAACAGCCAATTCACCTGATATCGTGTGATCGCATCGATGATTTCCGCCACCTTCACTTCTTCAAGCACGAGGGTTTGGGCGCCCTGTGCAAGGCACAGGAGTCCGACGCCGGTGCCGGCGATATGAAACACCGGCATGCAGACCAGCGCCACATCATCTGGGCTGAGCCGCATGACATCGTAGCTCTCATAACAATCAATCAACGTCAGAATGTTGGTGTTGGTCAGCTCGACGCCTTTGGGCAGCCCCGTCGTCCCGGAGGTGTAGAGTTGCAGAACGGTATCTTCGGGAGCCACGGGGACAACAGGATCGTTCGAAGACTGAGCGTCGCGCCATTCCTCGAATTGCACCCAATTGGAATGCGCTTCGTCCATGGCTACGAACTGATCGAGAGCCGGCAAGTCTAGCGTGGCGGCGATGGCGGCAAAGCCTCGTCCCACGAAGAGGACCTTCGCCTCTGCGTCTCGCAGAAGGGACGCCATTTCGCGTGGCGCCAGTCTCCAATTCACCGGAGCCAGTACGATATTGGCAGCGATCGCGCCGAACAGCAGTTCGAAATAGAGGTCTGAATTCTTTCCCAGGTACGCAATCCGGTCCCCCGGCCGGATGCCCATCGCTATCAAGCCGTTGGCGATTTGCTTGGCTCGCGTATTAAGCTCGCCATAAGTGGCGGAACGCTCGCGATAGATCAGCGCAATCGCGTCCGGTCTCGCGCGCGCTTGTCGCGGAATGAGCTCACGGACCGTACGGCATCCGTAGAATTCGTTCATTCCTGGCTCCATTGATCACTTCCATTGCGACCTTGGGCGAATTGCCAGGTTGTAAGGCGCGACACTCCGCGCGGAAAGCCAATTGTCAGCCGCTCTGCCTTGGTCCCTGGCGCAGCGGCGGGTCGCTTCGGCTTGATCCGGGATATCGCGGCAGATCGTCCGACACCTCGAACCAGGGGAGCTGCTCGGCCGAATGCACGTGGCACTCAGGCGCAATCCCCGCTGCATCGTCCAAGGTCATCGCATAGAGATCGATATCATTCGGGCGCCGATCGGTGCGGTAGTAAATGGGCGAACCGCACTCTGCACAGAAGCTTCGCCAGACCCCTGGGGAGGATGAAAACTCTTCCGGCTGCCCCCGGGTCACTCGGAGCGTCGCCCTAGGCACCAGGATGAAGGTCGTCACCGGTGACGAGGTCTGCCGCCGGCAGCTCTCGCAGTGACAGTGCGCGATCAGGATTGGCTCACCCGCACACTCGTAGCGGATCGCCTGGCACAGGCAGCGTCCGGTGATCATGGGCTGCGTCCTGGAACCGGTGTCGCCTGTTGTGGCGGTGGCTCATTCGCTTCAGGCGATTGCTGGCCGAATGGCTGCGTCGGGCCAGGAGGAACCGGTTGCGTCTGGGACCGTCGTGTCAGGTCGGCGACGCAACGGCCAAACGCGTTGCTGATTGCCGTCGAGCCATTCAGCCCGACTGTCCAGGGAGGTTCGTTGCCTGATGGGAATGTCACTGTCATCGAACCGGAGCGACGGAATTGTGCATCGAAGATTGGCATCGACATACGCTCGAGCGTCCACTCAACCATCTGACCGTTGCCCACGCCCTGCATGTTCCAGGGAGATTCCAAGCCGATCTGCAGGACGACAGCGATCGGCGTGTTCGGCGGAATGTTCCAGGTCGGCTTCTTCGCCTGGAATTGCACCACGTCCCCGCCGATCTCGAACCGCATCGAGATGCTGCGGTTGTCAGAGGGGTTGGTGCTGCCGACGCCGCAGACCAGTTTGCCGTTCGTCGCGGAGCCGGTGAATGCATCCCAGCTGCCGGTATGAAAGTAGACCGAAACCTCGGCCATTGCCGACACGACGCTCAGGCCCGTTAAGATTGACGCAAGGATGGCGCGGAACGTGGTTTGCATTTCGCGTCCTGTACCCCGATTCACCGCATTCGCCTATGCATCCGAGATTATTGCGGCACCCCGCCGGCTTGCCGCCACACGCCGGATGTCCTAGGCCAAGCGCGACGCAATAATGGGAGGATCGCCATGGTCGACGCCTACATCTGCGACTTCGTTCGCACGCCGATCGGCCGCTACGGCGGTGTTTTGAAGGATGTGCGTACGGACGATCTGGCAGCCCATCCGATCCGCGTCCTGAAGGAGCGCCATCCGTCAGTGGACTGGGACCAGGTCGACGATGTCATCTACGGCTGCGCCAACCAGGCCGGCGAGGACAACCGCAATGTCGCGCGCATGGCGGTTCTGCTGGCAGGACTGCCGGAGCACATCTCCGGATCGACGATCAATCGGCTGTGCGGATCCGGGCTGGACGCGGTCGGCACGGCCGCCCGCGCGATCCGTGCCGGCGACGCCGAACTGATGATCGCCGGCGGCGTGGAAAGCATGACACGCGCGCCCTTCGTCATGGGCAAGGCGACCGAGGCGTTCTCACGTTCGGCCGAAATCTACGACACCACGATCGGGTGGCGTTTCGTCAATCCGCTGCTGAAAGTACAATACGGCGTGGATGCCATGCCTGAGACGGCGGAAAACGTGGCCGAGGACTTTCAGGTGACGCGTGCCGATCAGGATGCATTCGCCTGGCGCTCGCAGATGCGCTGCAAGGCGGCACACGAGAAGGGCCACTTCGCGCGTGAAATTGCACCAGTGGTGATCGAGGGCCGCAAAGGAGCAGTCACAGTCGATCGCGATGAACATCCGCGCGGCGATACCACGCTCGAGGGCCTAGCCAAGCTCAGAGCGCCGTTTCGCAAGCAGGGCGGCACGGTCACTGCGGGCAACGCTTCGGGTGTGAATGACGGAGCAGCTGCATTGATCATCGCCTCGGAGGCGGCAGCGCAGCGGCACGGGCTGACGCCGCGGGCCCGCGTCGTGGCGATGGCGACCGCGGGCGTGCCACCGCGCATCATGGGCATCGGCCCGGCACCGGCGACGCAGAAGCTGCTGGAACGGCTTGGTATGAAGATCGGCGAGATCGACGTGATCGAGCTCAACGAAGCATTCGCTGCCCAGGGCCTGGCTGTGACGCGACAGCTTGGGCTGCCGGATGACGCGGATCATGTGAATCCGCATGGAGGCGCGATTGCACTTGGTCACCCCCTTGGTATGTCTGGCGCACGGCTTGCGCTGACCGCGGTGAACGCGCTGGAAACGCGCGGGCAAAAGCGGGCGGTGGCCACGATGTGCATTGGCGTCGGCCAGGGGATCGCGGCGCTGATCGAGCGGGTCTGAGTAGCGATCCGCTATAGTCATTGCGAGGAGCGTGGCAACAGAGTAACCCAGCACATCCTACCGGATTGCTTCGTCGACGTCGCGTCCTCGCCATGACGGGAGGGCCTGACGACATCTGCCGCGACGTCGGCATCAAGCCGTGCCATCGGGCTTCGTGGGAGATGTGCGAGTTCGTCGTCACCTATGGTGGCCTGCTCGTGTCGCTTTCAAGGACATGATGAACCGCGTCGGCTGGCCTGTGCCCATCCGGGCCGCCGGGCGAGATTGCTCTCGGCATTGGATCCATCGCGTGGGGCCGCCCTGGCCCGCTCGTCGAGGCCTGAACCACAGAGCCGGACCCGCCATCCCATTGGCTCGCCGTGCTGTCGGTCATTGTGCTACAGTGCTGACTGTGAACGCCGCAGGACATGAGACCGATCTTGCCGGCTGGGGGATGGGTGGCCGTAAGCTGATTGCGGTCGTCTATGCCGATATGGTTGGCTACAGTCGGCTCATTGGCCTGGATGATGCCGGAACGCTGCACCGCCTTCGCTCGTTACGGCGCGCGCTGATCGATCCAGCGATCCACGAGTATGGCGGCCGACTGGTGCAGACTGGTGGTGACTCGTTCCTCATTGCCTTTGACAGCATCGATGGCGCCGTGCGGTTTGCGGTCAAGGTGCAGCAGCAAGTGCCCCACTACGAT
>JBKPOG010000077.1:0-11279 GCA_046732975.1 Pseudomonadota bacterium | reverse complement strand
CTTCTGACGGGAAGCTTGGTCGGCGCGAACAATGCCGCTGCTGCCTATGGTGGAACACAGCAATATTACGACGTGAGTTATACGCAGTGCATGACCGCCCACGGCGACACTGTGCAGCCCCCGCCAGTCGCCTATACCGGCTACGCTTATCCCCCGTATCCGTATCCCGCTTACCCGTATCCATATCCACTCTATCCGTATGGCTACTACGGAGGGTTTTTGGCCCCGTCAGTCACGATAGGCTTCGGCGGCGGATGGGGATGGCATGGCGGCGGATGGCGCGGAGGTGGCTGGCGCGGAGGTGGGTGGCACGGTGGCGGCTGGCACGGAGGTGGCTGGCACCACTGATCGCAACTAGGGCTTCGCCCCTGGCATCCCATTGCCGTGCATCGGCATATGCATTGGCATCGCTGCGCCGGGTCTTTGCACCGCAACCTGTACCGTGACCTGTCCAGCGTTCGCGAAGGTCAGAGTGACAGGAAACGCGTCTCCCTGGTTCAATGGCCGCTTCAGGTCCGTCAGCATGATGTGATAGCCGCCAGGGCCTAGGACGACCGGCTTGCCTTGGTCTAGCGCAAGGGACGCCACCGGGCGCATTTTCGACACGCCGCCTTCGCTGAAGGATTCGTGCAATTCGGCTTTGTCGGCCACTGGCGAGGACACGCCCGTCAGGCGGTCCGCTGCACCATGGTCGACGATCGTCAGATATACTACGCCAGTGCGCCCCTGCATGGCGGCGCGCGACCAGGCATTCTCGATCTGAATGCCATCGCTTTGCGCCAGAGATACCACCGGAGCAAGCACCAGTGCACTCAACAGCATTCCTGTGTGACGACGCTTCATCGGCTGCATTCCTCAGGAGATCAGCCGGTTAAGGTCAGCTGCCATCTCAGTGCTGTTCTCGTCCGACCTGATCGGTGCCACGAATTTTCCGTCCGGACCCATGAGGTAAAGCACCGAACTGTGATCCATGCTGTAGTCGTTTGGTCCCGGCCCGGTCCGATGCTCGGCATAGTAGACGCGATACTCCTTGGCCACGGCCGCGATCTGGTCGGGAGTGCCGGTCAGGCCGATCAGACGCGGGCCGAAAGCAGCCGCATACTGTTTCACCACATCAGGCGTGTCCCGCTTCGGGTCCACGGAGATAAAAATCGGCTGCAGCCGATCGGCCTTGGCTCCCAACTTGTCCATCGCATCGGCGACCTCGGTGAGCGTGGTGGGGCACACATCGGGGCAGAACGTGTAACCGAAATACACCAGCATATATTTCCCACGAAAATTCCGATCGGTGACCTGCTGGCCGCTGCCGTTTTCCAGCGTGAAGGGTCCTCCGACCAGCGAAGCGGTGCCGCCCTGGGTTAGCCATACGAACGCACCGGTGCCGAGGATCAGCAACGTCGCGATGAGCCCGATGCTGCCGTAGATCAGCGCGGGCCGCCGAGAGGCTTGGGACGGAGGCTGAATCGGTGCACTCATGGCGGGCGGACCCTAATCTGAGCACCGGGGGATGCAAGGGGCTAGGGCCTGAAACGGATGTCGCACCGGCGGCTGCAGCCGTATCGACGCAGACTCGTGGTAAGCAACAATGCTTCGGTTCGCTCACCAAGCGGCTGATCAGGACCTCGGATGCGGGCTGGCTGACAGCATCGTCTCCCGTAGTGAGCAGCAGTTCGACGGTCTTCTATCGATATCGCGCCCGCTTACGATAGATCGCCGAGAGCACATTTCAAGGTCGGCTGACGAATGCCGGTAACAATCCAGCCGTTCGTCTGTGGGTTCCAGGTCGTGATGAAGGTGTACAAGCATCGGGTCACCGTCGTGTCACCCCCGATGAACTGTGTCTGGGTGGTCTTGCGGCCCTTCTTGTCCTTGTCTGTGGTCGAGACCGCCGTCATTGGCGTGGTGTCCGCTGTGATCTTGGACCACTGAAAGGCGCGCGCACCGCTGCCCAGGTCTATTTGATTGACCGGTGGACCATAGGCAAGTTCGACATTGCGGATATCCTGTCCGACATAGCTTTGCATTGTGTCGACGGCGCAGGCAGTGAGCAGAATGACGTACGCCATCACATCCAACTTCATATTGGAGCATCTCCTCGGATTTGATGATTCTGAAGCCGATGCTCTGATTGTCGTCATACCATGAATGGTATGGCAACCAGCTTGCCCGGCGCGTGAGCAATGTCTACCGTCTCCTCTGTCATTGGAGGATATGCGCGATGGCCAACATTCCCAATCGTCCGGAATACCAGAGCGACCTGTTCAAGAAAGGCCTCGATGTACGCCGCGAAGTGCTGGGCGCAGACTACGTGGATGGCTCGGTCAGCCGCGCCGACGATTTCAACGCGGCGTTCCAGCAGATGACCACCGAGGTCGCGTGGGGCATGATCTGGACGCGTCCGGGTCTCAGTCGCAAGACGCGCAGCATGATCAATCTCACGATGCTCGCGGCTCTCAACCGTGGCGCGGAGTTTCGCCTGCATCTGCGCGCGGCTCTGACCAATGGTGTGACGCGCGATGAGATCAAGGAGATCCTGCTGCAGATCGGCGCATACTGCGGAATTCCCGCTTGCCTTGAAGCGTTCCGCATAGCCACGGAGGTCTTCAGGGAAGTCGATAGCACAAAGGGCAGCGGCTGACAGCAGACCAACCGACCGTCGGCTTTGTCGGTGCCGGTGTCGCTCTGATGTCTCGTCAGTTCACACAACCGGAATCGGGCTCCAAGGGTCAGCGGTCGTATAGAACCCGCAACACAACGAACCATGAATAGCGTGTATCGAGTACAGGTCCGCCGGGATCTGCCAGTTGGCCTTGCGGCGTGACAGGCACATGCTTCATGGTGACGGCGTGATCGACATTGCCGCCGATCACACTGATCTGTTGCGGTTCCCGAGAGACAACAATATCGCAATGCCCGGCGAAATGCCGCATGGGCAGCTTCTCGTACTTCAACGGGCGCCTTTCGCGGGAATAACAGACTAAATCGCCAGATGTCGGAGCATACTGATCGACACGTTCGGCAATGATTGCCCAGCCGGCCGCGAGTCCAACCCGCATCTGCTTTGCTATATTGATGTAGACGTAGTGCGAGGGGGCATAGGGAAAACGTGGCCCCGCACCTGCAGTACGCATAACATAGCTTACGAAGGCCGCCGACCACGCGTAGTAATCTTCCCGACCTTCATCAAACTCCTGACCGGTTTCATCATGCATTCCCGTCCATGCTGATTCGCGGCGGCTCGAATTCTGTCCAAGCCACCAATATTCCCCAATGCGTTCCCAGGAGCCGGGCAGGCGCCCCGGATTGTCATTAGGGTCCGGGTCGGAACCGGGGCGCGGCGGGTTGTCGTCCACCCGTTGGCCAAACAAACGCCACTCCTGTTCGGCAATGGCGACGGCCTCGGCACGAGTGAATGGCGCATATGGCATGCGGGCGAATGGCGGCGAGTGACCGGCCTGTGTGACGTATTGTGCGGTTGACGGTCCCGCTTCTGCCTGTTGTTCCACAGCTGCCGGCGGTGCCGTTGCGCAGGCCCCCACAGAGAGCACCACGACCAATGCCGGCAAGCGAGGCTGCATAGGACCCCACGATGTTCCGCCCGAACGACAGAACCGGTACCGGAATGCTCCAGAAGGTTCTGTTCGCAGAAGCTGTATAGAGCTAAAAGGAAAAACGTTACAAAGGGAGTTTTATCGGCATGACTGCGGCCGAGCTACTCGCAGCAGCCACGGATGCGATCGTGGGAGCGGTCCCCTCGCCCATCCCCGGCGCGGTCCTTGGTGTCGTGACTATGACCGGTGACCGCGCGGTCGGCGTCTTTGGTTTGGCCCAGACAGAACCGACACGAGCGCCGATGCAGCGCGGCACCTGGTTCGATCTCGCCTCTCTTACCAAGGTGCTGTTCACGACGCCCAAGATCCTGGAGCTTGTGACGCGCCATCAAATTGGGCTGGATGGTCGGTTGATCGAGGCAATTCCGGACCTGCGGCAATACGATGCGGCGGCGGCGGAGCGCAGCCTTACCTTTGGTCAATGCCTCAGCCACCAGACCCATCTGCCCGCAGTCGAACCGCTCTACACTTATGGCCTGGAGCCCGCGACATTGCGCGCCTTTATTCTGCAGCGCGTGTGGCGCGCTGGGCCGCCAGTCTACTCCGATATCAATTTCATACTGCTGGGGATTGCCCTGGAGAGACTCGCCGGATGTTCCCTGCGCGATATGGCACTTCCGCACGGACTGGCCTGGGGCGCCGATCCCTGGGACTCCGCCGCCACTGAACGCTGCACTTGGCGCGGTCGGGTGATGCGCGGTGAGGTGCATGACGAAAATGCCTATGCGCTGGGCGGCGCTGCGGGCCACGCGGGACTGTTCGGCACGATCGACGGAGTGCTTGATGCCGAACAGCGCTTGCTGCAGGGCTACGAACCCTGGGCAACTGAGATACGCAAGCGGCAATCGGCGACTCGATGCCTGGGCTGGGAAGCCCAACACGAGGGCTGGTCCGGCGGCAACGCATGCTCGCGAGAAACGATCGGCCACACCGGCTTTACCGGAACAGGAGCATGGATCGATTTCCGACGCGGCGTGGCGTGGGCACTGTTGACCAATCGCGTGCACCCGACACGACATCGTAATACCGGAATCGACACCCTGCGCCGGTTGACTGGCGATCTTATCGTCACTCGGGTGCCGTGACACCTGCAGTGTGGCATGGCTGTGCATTGGTCGCTTCGCTGTTGCTCGGCTGCCAGCAAACGAGCCTGTCGGCAACGATCGACGATTTGCTTCGTGCCTATCCCGATGCCTTGGCTGGATCAGATGGCAAGGAGTTGGTTTGGCGCGACGGCACGACTATGCCGGTGTCTGATGGACGATCGAACAAGAGCATGGAGGAGCAACTGCGGAACGGCTCCATCCTGGATCAACTACGACTCTTGTATCCAGCACGTGCAACGCTCTTGTCCGCACCAACGGAAGACCCTGGGCGAATCCGCAACAAAGCGTTCTTCGACAAAATGTACGGGGACTGCAAGTCGGGCAACGTGGCGCCGGAACTCGTGCCTGTGGTCTGGCTGCCGAAGACCTGGGGGCATCTCGTCAGAATCACTTCGGTGAACGGCGTTGACCGTCACCTTGCCGCAATTTCGCGCGAGCTGGACGAGTTGCCCGCATCCGATAAGAAGTATCTATACCCGCCAGGTGGGACGTATGTATGCCGGTCGATCGCCGACACAGGTCAGACCAGTATGCATGCTTGGGGTGCGGCGATCGACATCAACCCTTCCCAGTCTGATTATTGGATGTGGCACCAATCGGCCGGTGGCTTCCCGCATTACGTGAACCGCGTGCCCGCGGCAATTGTCCAGGTGTTCGAACAGCATGGCTTCATCTGGGGCGGGCGGTGGGCGCACTACGACACAATGCATTTCGAATACAGGCCGGAGCTCCTGGGCACGCAGGCCAATCCAGAGTAGCGAACGGCGAACGAAGAGTGCATCAGCCAGTGCGGGGAAGATGGTCCCCCAGGTGCCATCGCATTCGCCACACTTATTGGAGCGACTCCTGCGCGTTGGGCCAAAACACCATCCGCTCTGCCTATTGCAGTGTCCGGGTAAGTCTCTGACCTGGTTTGCCACATCTCTTTAGTGGTTGGTGCCAAGCCAGCCAAACCCTCCCGGTCCGTAGGTGCCAATGAAGCCTGGGTAGCTCGGATTCGGTCGCACAGAGCCGGAGCAGGCCGCGAGCGCAAGTGCCATCATGACAATAATCCATTTGGCATCCGGACGAACCAACACAATCAACCCCCGATCGGGTGCGCCTGCAAAGCGATGCCCGGCAGTTTGCAAAACACATCGATGCGCCACGGTGTACGTTCCTATCCTGCCATTACATGACCACGGCAGATTGCCATCTGTCTGAAGTCTTGTTCGCTGTGAAATGCTGTGAGCAGGTCCGACCGGGCATTGCATATCGAACTTCACGCTCAAACGGAACGCCTGTTCAATGTAGCGTCGACTTCGCGGCCACGCCCGCCGCTACGCATCTCCTGCTCCACGTACTGGCGGTTGGTGAGCTGGCTTCTGTACACCTCCACTGCAGCGGTGATCAGGGCACCGTTCCGGCCAAGAAGGGCATCGCCGAGCTCGACGATGCGCAAATTAGGCCACGCCCGTGGACGTATGCTCAGAACCTGTTCGAAGATCGCCGCGCCCGGTACGTCCGGACAAGCCTGCGCAAGGATGAGGGCCATGGACGCGGTCGAGCGGGAAACGCCAGCATGGCAATGGACAAGGAGATGTGCGCCCGCCTGCAGATGACGCCCAAAGGCAAGAAGTTCCCCCACATGCTGCGGTTGCGGCGGTATTACTTCGTCGCCATGCTCCTCGATGACGTCGTGAAAACGAAGCTCGAGTTTCGCATGCTCACCGAAGGCACCGAACGCCTCTGGAACCGGCCACTCCGGATCCAATATCGAAAGAACGTGACTGACGCCAACCTGGCAATGCCCCGGCAACTCTTCCAGACCGCAGATGGTGA
The DNA here is from genome assembly GCA_046732975.1 of Pseudomonadota bacterium. Classification (GTDB taxonomy): domain Bacteria; phylum Pseudomonadota; class Alphaproteobacteria; order Acetobacterales; family Acetobacteraceae; genus JAMXLO01. The sequence goes on along the minus strand of JBKPOG010000077.1, from coordinate 4,741 downwards.
TGCTGAAGGGCACAAAGCGCGCTGCTAAGTTGCGCGGACCGGCGTTCCGGTGTGTGTCGCCAGCGCTCTGCAACGCGTTCGTCACACGACTGTCTCCAGCTGGGTGAATCTTACCGGGATCACGGCTCTGCTGCGGACGCTCGCGTCGGCATCCTTGTCCAGCAGCGTGAGCTGTTGTGCGTCCGCTGGGCCGAGCGGCATGACCAAGCGTCCGTGTGCCTTCAACTGTTCGATCAGCGCCGGCGGCACGGTCTCGGCGGCCGCGGTCACGATGATCTTGTCGTATGGGGCGTGGTCCGGCCAACCGCGCGAACCATCCCCGACTCGTATGTCGACGTTGTTGTGGCTGAGATGTCCGAGCCGAAGCTGTGCGCCGTCGGCAAACTCCTCAACGATCTCGACAGTCCAGACGTGACTGACAAGTTCGGCGAGGATAGATGTTTGGTAGCCAAGGCCAGTCCCGACCTCGAGGACTATGTCCTGTGGTTCCAGGGCCAGAAGATCCGTCATCAGCGCACAGATGAAGGGCTGGGAAATGGTCTTCTCAAAGCCAATAGGCAAAGGCCGGTCCTCATAGGCCAGGTGGGCTAGCGGCTCCGGCACAAACAGGTGCCGCGGAATTCGCGACATCGCCGTCAGGACGCGCTCATCAAATGCGGCCTTGCCAAGCTCCTCTTCGAGCAAGTCGGCATGGATCCCAATGACGTCGACCATGTGTCGACGCAATATCGCCAGATGCTTGTCGGTCATCGGCTTCATGCTGTCTGTCCCTGGTTTCGGTGCCGTGCCAGCTTAGGCGGCATCCCTACTCAGTCCCTGGTTTCGGTGCCGTGCCAGCTTAGGCGGCATCCCTACTCAGCCCCCGCTCCTGCAATGCCGCGAGATAGGCGCACCAGCGCTGCTCCTGCTGCTGCCCAAGCTCGTAGAGATACTCCCAGGAGTAGATGCCGGTATCGTGACGGTCGTCGAACAGCAGGCGCACAGCATAATTGCCGACCGGTTCGATCCCGATAATTGCGACCGAACGCTTCCCAGGCACGATGCGCTTCTGACCGGGACCGTGCCCCTGCACCTCAGCGCTGGGGCTTTCGACGCGAAGATACTCGGCTGGCAACGAGGACGTGGTGCCATCGTCAAATTCAACACATAGCACACGGTCAGCAGCGTTGAGCCTGATCGTGGTAGCGATCGGCATCAGTCCTCCAGTTTGCGAGCCTCCTCTGGCAACATGATCGGGATGCCGTCGCGCACCGGATAAGCCAGGCCAGCCTTGCGGCTGATCAGTTCGCTTGCTTCACGATCGTATTCCAGCGCGCCCTTTGTGAGAGGACAGACCAACACCTCGAGCAGCCTGGGGTCGATTGGTGGCTGTTGCTTCGCCTCGACTGGGTCGTCCATGCCCCGATCTCCGTCAACTCACGCTGCGGCCGCCCGGCACGTCTTGCGCCAACGCACCCATCTGCAGGAGCGCCAGCAAGGCCGACGCTCGCTCTGCATCGGTGGGCACCTCCAGCAGCGCCTGCTTTTCCGCCGGCTCAAACGGGCACACCATCGCCAAAGTCACCACCAGCATGTCGTCAGGCAAACGCTTGATCGCATCCCAGTTGGCGTCGATGCGCCTGTGGGTGAAGTAGCCGCGCAACACACCCAACAGCTCCTGACGCGGCACCTCGGCGGCGGATTGCTGCAGGTCCAGATCGGTCAGATAGGGGGAGACGTTGCCACGCACCCGGCGATAGCCGCGGCGCATCTCCAGCTCACTTTGAACGGCAAATCGGATCAACCCGGTCAGGTTAATCAGAAAGTGGCCTTCGTCCGTCTCGGCGAACGAGGAAATACGCCCAAGGCAGCCGATACGAAACAGGCCGGGACCGGTGTGGGTCTCGGCTGCCGTCGCATCCGGCTGGATCATGCCGAACATGCGGCCGAGGCCGAGCGAGTCCTCTGTCATTGCCAGATAGCGCGGTTCGAAGATGCGCAAAGGTAGCTTGCCGCGCGGCAGGAGGAGAGCGCCGGAAAGCGGGAACACCGGGAATTCACCCGGCAGATCCTCCACCCTGGGGTGGAAACCCGGCATCTAGCTGAACAATACCGCGGACAGCTTGCGGCGCGCAGCAACCGTCGCCGGATCGTCAAACCCCCACGCCTCAAAAAGCTTCAGCAACTGATGCCTCGCCGCGTCCTCGTTCCAATTGCGGTTCCGCCGCACGATCTCCAACAAAGCATCCGCGGCCTGTTCGCGCTGGCCGCTGGCATTCAGGGCCGTCGCCAAATCGTAACGCGCCTGCAGATCTGCCGGATCGGCATTGAGCCGTGCCTGGAGCGTCTGCAACTGGCCCTTCGCCTTGCGTCCCTCCTCAGCCAGGGCAAGGGCACTACGGGCGCCGGCCACCTCGGCGTGCTCGTTGACACTCGGGGGAACGCGGGCCAGAGCCTGCCGTGCCTGGTCCTCCTGTCCGAGCGCCATCAGCGCGCGGATCAGCCCGCCCCATGCGTCGCCATTCTCGGGCTCCTGTTGCAGCAATTCGCTGAACAGCTCGCCCGCCTGCTGCGCATCGCCGGCCTCCAGCGCCGCCTTCGCCTCCGCCAGCAGATCGGCCGCCGGCATCGAGCCACCTGCCAGCTTGAGCAAGGCCTCGATGAAGCGCTTGACCTCGGACTCGGGGAGCGCGCCCTGGAACAAGTCGGCGATCTGGCCTTGCCAGAACGCCGCCACCGTGGGCACCGATTGCATTGGCAGACCCAATTGGGCGAGCTGCTGCACGAGTGACCTGTTCTGATCGATATCGATCTTTACCAGCTTGACCCGCCCGCCGGCCGCGCGAACGACCTTCTCCAGCGCTGGAGTCAGCTGCTTGCACGGTCCGCACCAGGTCGCCCAGAAGTCGACGATGACCGGCAGGGTGCGAGAGGCCTCCACAACCTCTTTCATGAAGGTCTTCTGATCGCCGTCCATGATCACTGCGGCGCCGTTCCCGCCCTGGGCGGATGGAGTCTGCCCGATGATCAAATCGTCCATGGTTCGTGGCCTTCTATGTCGGTCAAGGCATAGATGTTGCTGCGCCGCAGAGAGACAAGCGTCGCAGCTTGGTTATGGCAGACCATGCCGCGAGTGGGTGCGACTTGCAATCGGGGGGGAAGCCGCCTAGAACCCGCGCCCTGATCGGGAGCGCGGGCGTAGCTCAGGGGTAGAGCATAACCTTGCCAAGGTTGGGGTCGAGGGTTCGAATCCCTTCGCCCGCTCCAGAGATATCAACGGCTTGACTATGGGGATTCCGCCCCGATGGTTGGAGCACTGCCACGCAACTGCTACGCGGCGGGGTGGTGATAGGGTGGATCGGTCGGGTTGTGGTGACCCGGCCGATTTCGGTTGCGAGGGCATCCAATGCAGCCTTCGCTTGAGCAAGGTAGCTCGGCTTTACATGCATATATCTCCCTGTCGTCCTGTTGGGTGAGCGGTGCCCCATAACGGCGGCAATCTCTAATTCCGGCACACCACGGCGCGCGAGTTCAGTCGCGACGGTATGTCTAATCGTATATGCGGTGACATCGGGCCCGAAGCCAGCGGTCTCGCGGAGCGTTTGGAATGCCCCCGCGATCTTGCGCACCGGCTTACCTCGGTAACTCACCAGGTGTGATGCGGACGCCGATGCTATCCATGGCCGTAGCCAGTCCGGCATCGGTAGCACTGGCCTACGTTTCTTGGTCTGCACACGGCCGGGCGGGTTGAGGTGGATGACACCGTGATCGAGGTCACACTGGAACCGCGTCAGCTGCAGAATGGCCTCTGGCCGCGCCGCTGTCCCTATCGCAAGCGCCAGGAACATCCGGAGATGCTCGGGCATCGGCGTGTCCCAGAGCATCGCCAGTTCCTCGACCGACAACACTCGCTCGCGTCCCGGGCCCTCTGGCAGGCGCAGGAACGGCATCGGCCGGTCGATCTCCTGATTGTTCCATGCCCAATTGACGGCCGCCCGAGCGGCGCCGAAGGCGCGTTTAATTGTTCCAGCGCTGTATCCTGCAGTCTGCATTAAGCGAACCGCCTCGTGCTGCGCGTCAAGGGTGAGTTCGCCAACCGTGATGCCTTCTGGCAAGTAACGCAGCATCATGAGGAGGCTAGTTCTTTGGGAGGCTGCGCCGATGGTGTGCCTGCCGTGTCGTTCGTTGTAGCGGACAAAGACGTGGACGAGCATAACGCTGACCGGGTCGGCTCGGCTGATTGGGACGCTCTTTGTGATGAACTCAGCGAGTCTGCGCTCGGCCTCTGCAAGATTGCCAGTGCCAAGCGATGCTCGGCGCGTCTGTCGTGTGGTACCGTCGAACCAGGTACGATACCAGGCCGAACTGCCGGCGCGCTTCGAGAGCCAAAAGCCTGCGATGCTTCCTCGTCGTTCGTGCACGGCAGCACCTCATTGGATTTGATGTAATCGGCGATATGCGCGTCGGTGTACCGGGGGCGGCCGCCGATCATAGTGAAGCCGATGCGCTGCCTGCGCCGCTCGCGCTTTATCGTGTCGACAGATACTCCGAGGGCTTTTGCGGCATCTCGCTCGGTGTGCAGCCGCGGCAGCGACGAAATCACCTGCATGTCAGTCAGTCGGCGAACCGCACGGTCTTGGCGAAAAACGCGGTCAGGTTGAGGATGCTATGGATGATCGGGGAGTCTCCCATAAGAGACTGCGCTGTTTCCCTGTCCGTCAGCATCACAGGTAGCGCGAACGATAGGTGCTCGGGATTCTGC
>JBKPOG010000076.1:0-15544 GCA_046732975.1 Pseudomonadota bacterium | reverse complement strand
ACTTCGGCCTGTGTTCCACCACCATTACCGGCCGCGCCACGGCGTTCGCCATCGATAAGCCGATTGCCGATTTCTACGAAGCCGAGAATCAGGACCTTGTGCGGCTGGATACCGCGGGCACGCCGTTCGCGTATGTGCAGCAGGACTCGATCTTCCTGAAACCCGGCGATTTCAAGTGGTGGCTGTTTCTCGATACGTGGGTCGGCGAATTGCGCTACGGCTCACGCTACAGCCAGTATGTCGCCTGGTACCAGAAGTGGTTGAAGAAGGATCCGCCGCCGCAGCGTTTCTACGACTACAACAAATATTGACGTGCCGTTCGATCCCCACTTCATTGCTCGGCTGATCCCGGCGCTGCTGCAAGGCGCCGAGATCACGGTCGAGCTGGCCGTTCTGACTTTCGCGATCTGCCTGGTCTGGGGATTCATCGTCGCATTGGCCAACACGTCGCATGGCCTATGGTCGTGGATGGCCGGCATATACATCCAGATCGTGCGCAGCACGCCGCTGCTGATCCAGATGTATATTGTGTATTTCGGTTTTTCGATGATCGGCTTCGGGCTGTCGGGGTTCACCTCCGGACTGCTTGCCCTCTGCATCCAGAATGGCGGGTACGTTGCGGAGATTTACCGTGGCGGTTTTCAGGCGGTCAGCCAGAGGCAATACGAGGCGGGGCGCGCGCTGGGCATGCGTCGGCTGACACTGTACCGGGTTGTCATCATACCCCAGGTGGTCGCCCGCATCATCCCGCCGATGACCAACCAGGCGATCAGCATCACGAAGGATACCTCGCAGGTTGCCGCCATCGCGGTCATGGACGTTATGAAGGTGGCACAGGTCTGGGTTGAGTCCTCGGCCAACACATACGACGTCTTCCTCGGAGTTGCGGTTATTTACCTCGCGCTTACCTCAACCGTCAGTCTTGCCGGAAAGCTCTTCGAACATAAGCTCGCGTTCGCCCAATGAAGGAGTTCGCGCCGCTGCTGCATGGCTACTGGTACTTGCTGCGCGGCGCCGGCATGACACTGCTGATGGCTGCCGTTTCTGTGGTTCCGGCGACGATCTGCGGGATGGCGCTTGCTGTCGCCCAGGTGTTCGGCAACAGGGCGGTCAAGTCGATAGTGGTGGCCTACCTGTTCCTGATCCGCGGCATCCCACTGCTCGTGCTGCTGACCTTCACGTATTACCTGCTGCCGCTCACCGGCATCGACCTGCCGCCGTTCTGGGGTGTGGTGGTGGTATTCGCCCTGTACTACGCGGCGTTCATGAGCGAAGTATTTCGCGCTGGCATCCTGTCATTGCCACGCGCGCAATGGGATGCCGCGCGCAGTCTCGGTATGACGCGGCGATTGATGCTGCAGATCGTGACTTTTCCCCAGGCGCTGCGGCTGGCCTCACCGCCGTTTGTCAGCCTGTGCGCCAACCTGGTGAAGGCGACGTCACTGGTTTCCATCGTCGGGCTTTGGGAGCTGACAATGGCAAGCCGCGAGATCGTCGAGCGAACATTGGCGCCGTTCCAAATCTTCGTCGGCGCGGCGGTCGTCTATTTCTGCATCTGCTACACACTGGCGCTGTATGGTCGACATCTCGAGCGACGTGTCCTCCAGGGTCATTGAGCAGCAAGCCGCCTCAGGGCGGCGGCCAATGCTGGCCATGGATGGCGTTTCCAAGCGCTTCGGCGCCCTGGAGGTGCTGCGCAACATCTCGCTCTCGGTAAGTTCCGGCGAGGTCGTGGTGGTGATCGGACCAAGCGGCTCGGGCAAGACGACGCTGCTGCGCTGTATCAACATGCTGGAGGACTACGAGCAGGGGGTCGTCGTCATCGATGGCGAGCCGATCGGCTATCGGCTGGATCCAACCACCGGGCAACGCCAGCGCATGTCCGAGCGAGAGATCGCTGCCGCACGCGAGCACATCGGCATGGTCTTCCAGAGTTACAACCTGTTTCCGCACATGACGGTGCTGCACAACGTCACGGCCGCACCGATCCGGGTGAAGGGTTTGTCACGCGCCCGTGCCGAAGAACGGGCACGGGAGCTGCTCGCCATGGTCGGTCTATCCGACAAAGTGGCGGAGTATCCGGCGCGGCTGTCGGGTGGGCAACAGCAACGGGTCGCAATCGCGCGCGCCCTGGCGATGGACCCGAAGATCATGCTGTTCGACGAAGTGACTTCGGCACTCGATCCTGAACTGGTGGGCGAAGTCTTGGCAGCGATGCAGCAGTTGGCGCGGGCCGGGATGACCATGGTGGTGGTCACGCACGAGATGAGCTTCGCCCGCGACATCGCCGACCGCATCGTGTTCATGGACGGCGGCGTTATCGTAGAACAGGGCAAGCCCGATCAACTGCTGTTCTCCCCGACAACCGATCGGGTACGGGCATTTCTCAAGCGCTACAACGACCGCTACAGGATCTGACGTAGCTCGGACGTTTCGGTTTGATTAACCGTTGATCGCCAAGGTCCCGCTTCACCGCGAGCCGGTGGAGTTGGTATGGGCGAGGCTTTCAGCGTTGGGAGTCGCGTGCATGCACGCGGACTTGCCTGCGACGTCATAGAGGTGGCGCCCCTTGGGACGCAACTCTTGCTTCGCCTGCGTTGCGTCACGGGCGATCTCGCTGGTCTGGAGTGGGGCGTTCTACACCCGACCGAAGTTGTGACCCTGCTGCGCTCCGATCTGCGCCCGGATGCTCCGGGCCCGCTGGATCGCTGGCGGTTACAGCATCAGGCCCATCTGCTGGACCAGGTATTGGGGCCGGCAGATGTATTGTTGGCTGATCCTGGCAGATTACGGATCGAGCCGTATCAGCTCGTGCCCTTGATGCGTGCACTGGAGATGCCTCGGCCGAGATTGCTGATCGCCGATGGTGTGGGACTCGGCAAGACCGTGGAAGCAGGGCTGATCGTCTGCGAGCTAATTGCGCGGCGACGCGCGCACCGGGTCCTTGTCGTATCGCCTCCCGGGCCCCTGCTGGTACAGTGGAGGCAAGAGTTTCAGCACCGCTTTGCGCTGCGCTTTGTACCTATCACCAGTTTGGCCGCACTGACGGAGCAGCGCCGTAAAGGCGAGCTTGGCGGCAATCCGTTCGACTCGATCGCACTTTGCCTGACGTCGCTCGACTTCGCGAAACAGGAGCGTGTGCTGGAGGAGCTTGAACGCTCAACCTGGGATCTGGCGATCGTGGATGAGGCGCATCACTGCGTCAGCACCGGCCCAGGCAGCAATCAGGACGATACCCAACGTCGGCGGCTGGCGGAGGTGATTGCCAGACGCAGCGACGGCCTGTTGCTGCTGACCGCGACGCCGCACGATGGCTACGACCCGCATTTCGCATCGCTCATCGAGTTACTGGATCCCAGTCTGGTTGATGAGCGAGGCGGCGTTGCAGGCAATGCCTATCGCCGGCATGTCGTCAGACGCTTGAAGTCGCACCTGAGGGACACGCGAACGGGGATGCCTCTGTTCCGCGAACGGAAGGTCATCCCGGTCAAGGTTGAGGTGACGGGGGCAGCCCTCGAGCCGGTGCGGCGGTTTCATCGTGCGCTCGCCGCATTGATCGCGCCGCGTCTGCGGAAAGCAACGCGCCGGCGTGACGAAGCAGACGCGCTGGCGTTTGTCAGCCTGCTCAAACGCTCGGTGTCGACGATCATCTCGTGCGTCGCGACGCTGCAGGTCGTCGCGGATCGCTATCGTGCGAGGGTCGAAGAGGAGATCGACGTGGATCGCCGCCATCGGGAACGCGCATTGCGAGCATATCGGCGGAAGTTGCTGCGCTTCGGCGTGCTTGCTCCTGGAGAGGAGAGTGACCTCGCGGAGCTGGAAGCGGACGGCATGGCAGCAAACCTACAGTCGTTCGCCGCAGCAGAATTGCTTCTTGAAACAAGAGCATCAACGTCTCTCGAGGCGCTTGAGAAGCTGATTGCATTGGGTCGAGCGGCCACGCCGTGCGATCCAAAGATAAATGCGATCCGGCTGGAGGTTTGTGACATTCGTGCCACGCATCCAGGTGCGAACATTCTGATCTACACCGAATATGTCGATAGTCAGGCAGCGGTGGTTCATGCGTTGCGCGGCGCCGTGGACGGCGAAGTTCTATCGATCAGTGGAGGCGATAGCGAGGCTGCGCGGACGCACGTCGCCGTGCGTTGCGCGGAAGAGGAAGGAATTGTCCTGGTCAGCACTGACTCGCTGGCCGAAGGGCTGAATCTGCAACAACGGTGCTTCAACCTGATCCATCTCGATCTGCCATACAATCCGAATCGGCTGGAGCAGCGCAATGGCCGTATTGATCGCTACGGTCAGCGCAGGGACCCGCAGATCCGCTATCTGTATCTTGCTGACACATTCGAGGAAAGGCTTCTCGTGCACCTGATCCGCAAATTCGAAAGGGCACAGTCGCACCTGACTTTCATGCCGGAGACATTGGGGGTCACTGCTGACGAAAGCGACACGGACCTTGGTCTTATTGCCGGCTTCGCCGAGCAACAAGAGGGTTTGTTCGATGATGAGCCAGTGGCGATCCGTACGATCGACCGAGAGGCAGAAGCTGCAAATTCCGATTCCTATCGAGATCTTTTGCGAGAGATTGATCGTGCATTCGATGGCTTCAACCGGTCTGCGGTGCGACACGGGTGGCTTGACGACCACGAACCAGCAGACACCAGTGCTGCGATCCCGATCGGGCAAGCGTCAGCGGGTGCTGTCGATCTGCCTGATTTCGTCGCAGCAGCAATCAAACAGGAGGCTGCACATTGCGTCGACGCGAAGGGGGCACTGCGGCTTCCTACGAATTGGCGCCTCGGTCTTGAGGGATTGCCCGGCTTTGAGCAAGAGACCGGAACGTTTCGCTTCACCCGCGATCACACGAAGCTTCTGGACAGTCGCGGTCGGTCTCTGGGTGTCCTCGGTCGCACCCACCCGCTGGTGCGGCGCGCCATATCGCTCGTGCATACTCTGTGCGGCGACACATACGATGCTCGAGTGAGCGTCGCTCGCATTGATTCCGGGAACCCGCTCTCTGTGCTGTTCACATACAACGTTGAGTTGCGCGGCGTTTCCCGGGTTGAGTTGCAGCGCGTCATCGCTGTGTTGCTGTCAGAAAACGGCGTGGTCATCGAGTATGAGAGGCCGGAGCAGTGGTTGCTGAACGCCGAAGCTTCTTGTGGCGCTGTGTCGCCCGATTCCTGGCAGCACCTGTTTGCCCACTGGGTGCCACAGCGCCAGCGTGAGGTCTTGTCGGTCGCGGAGGCTGCTATGCGGCGCGAAGCGGATCGCGCCATAGGCGATCTTCGCCAACAGACCGAACGTGCAGCGGCCGACCTGCAGGACTGGCTGCATCGACGGGCAAATGTGATCTGTGGCGTGCGTGAACCGATGATGGGCGACCTGTTTGGCGCGGCGCCACAGCGGCCGGAGTGGCGGTTTGCCGCAGCTCCTTTGGAGCGTCTTGCGCGTTACGCAGCCGACGCCGGTAACTCGCCGGAACGTCGGCGGGAAGCCGATGGCACGATCCAGTCGTTCCATTTGAAGGACAACGATCTCGCCGCTTACGCCAATGTCACTGAACCGATGCTGCAGCCGATCGGTATGCTGATGCTGGTGCCCAGCTCGCGAGCATGACGCTCGATCTCAGCGACTGCACCTTCCAGGGGTCGGCGCTACCGCAGCCGTTCGTTCGGTTCGAGCTGGCTGATCTGTTGGGGAAGCTGGGATTGCTGACCAACCAGCATGGCCGGAGCTTTGAACGCAACTGGTCGGCACTGCGGCGAGGGCTACGCTCGGCCGGTGGTCCGCGGAGTATCTGCAACCACATCATCGCACCATTGGCACGGCATTTGGGATTCGAGCCTCCACTGCGGGAAGATCCGGTGGCGACGCGCGAGGGCCCGGAGGATGGTGGTTGGCTGATGCGCACCCCGAGCGGTTCGCGTCTCCGCAGTTGGGCCTTTGCGGGCGGAACGGATCTCGATGTGCCGCATCGCGATGCGCGGGCTTATCGCTCCAGCGCGATGCGGAGCGTGCAGCGGGTGCTGCTCGCATCTCGCGAACGGATGGGTCTGGTGACTGACGGCGAGGAGCTGCGCCTGCTGCTATGTGATCCAGCGCGAGAAGTCAGCCACGTGGCCATCCCTCTCCTGGGTAGCGATGGGTGGTGTAGTCGGAATACCGCGCCCGACTCGTATCGATTGGTTCTTACACTGGGCTCACCAAAGGGCATTGCGGCGCTGCCGACAATAATGGAGGCGGCCAGGCTCAGTCAGGCGCGGGTCACCAAAGATCTGCGCATCCAGGCCCGTCAGGCCATCGAAGGCTTTGTGCAAGGGCTGCTCAGCGAGCCGCTCAATGGCAGTGAACCCAGACTGGACCGGCAGGTCGATACGCTTTGGCGGGAGGCGTTGATCATCGTCTATCGTCTGCTGCTGATATTGAAGTTGGAAAGCGCGCTCGACCCGGCGCGCTCATTCAGTTTCGCATCAAGCGACCCGTGGCGAACGGTGCTGTCACCGAACCGAGTGCTCGGGCCCCTGGTACGGCGCAAGCTGGATCAGGGTCATGATACTGGCCATATGTTGGAACACGGCCTGCGCGTCGTGTTCCGACTATTGCGCGACGGACTGTCATGCAGCGAAGTGACCATAACGCCATTGGGTGGAGCACTGTTCGGAGCCGAGGCAACGCCGCTGCTGGATCGGCTGGCCTGGGGTGAACGTGGCGTCGCAGTCTTGCTCGACAGACTGCTGTGGACGACGCGGAAGGGCCGGCCACGCGAGCGGGTACATTACGGGTCGCTGGACGTCGAGGAGCTCGGGCACATCTACGAGGGCCTGCTCGAGTTGGAACCTGGGATTGCGGCTGTTCCAATCGTGCGATTACGGCGCGCCAAACTGGAAGTAATGGTTGTGGCGGAGCAAGCCAAGCAGCATCTCAACGCCGGTCGTGGATCCACACGGATATCCTGGATTGAAGACATCAATCCAGGCCAGTTCTACCTACGTGCCGGTCTCGGCCGCAAGCTGACGGGGTCATACTACACGCCACACCCGTTCGTTCGGCTCCTTGTGCGTGAGGCGCTGGCGCCGCACATTGCACGGATCAGCCCCGATGCTGATCCAAATCCAGCAGCAATTCTGGCGCTGAGAGTAGTCGACCCAGCCATGGGCAGCGGTCATTTCTTGGTTGAGGCCTGCCGGTTCCTTGCGAGCGCGTTGTACGATGCCTGTTGCAAGTGTGACGAAATAGCCAGACTGGCCGACCTGGCGGCGATCAGTGCATCGGCCGAAGAGCGCGCGCGCCTGCTGGTTCGCGCCTCGGTCATGCGTCGGCGTGTTGCCGAACTGTCTGGCTCGAATGGGCTGCTTTGCGCTTACCTGCCAAGCCGTGTGCATGAAGGCGGTGGCGGGATCTCGCAGTCCCGGGCACTGGCGATCTGCCGTCGACTGGTAGCGGTGCATTGTCTGTACGGCGTCGACAGCAATCCGCTCGCTGTCGAGCTGGCAAAGATTTCGCTCTGGCTGGAATCATATGCCGAAGGCCTGGCGCTGACATTCCTGGACCACCGACTGGTGGTCGGCGCCTCGATCGGCAGCGCATTCTTCGCGTCGCTCAAGACGATGCCGGTGGCTCGGACAGCACTCGATGCATTGTTGGCGCACGATATCGGCGTGCGCCTGACCGACGCACTGCAGGCAGCCTCGCGAGAAGTGGCGGCGCTGGAGGCCACCCTCGGAAGCGACCTCGCTGATCTGGTGCTGAAGGCTGCAGCGAATGAACGGATCGAGGTGGTGCTCGGGCCATTGCGCCTGCTGGCACAAGCTTGGTCGGGCGCGGTCATGCTGGCGCGCCGTGAGAGCGACGAGGAATGGTTGGGGTTGGCGCGTGCCGTCGCGGGGACCGGTACTTGGCCTGCAGCGACGACGTCTCATCAATCCGCTTTGCTGGTGGCCGGGAAGGTTGCCGTGCCGTGGGATCTGATGTTCCCCGAGGTCTTCTATCCGAGTAGCGACGGGACTGAACGGCGCGGCTTCGACGTGGTGTTGAGCAATCCTCCATGGGATATTGTCCAGCCGAACAGCGACGAGTTTCTGGCTGACTTCGACCTATCCGTGCTGGATGCTCAGAACAGCCGTGACGCTCGGTCAATTCGCGCGCGGCTATTGGCCGATCCGACCATTGCCCGCGCATGGTCCGATTATCGGGAAGGATTTGCCCGACAGCATCGCGCTGTGGACCGGCTATACCGACATCAGAAGTCTGGCGCTGACGGTACGATCATGGGAGGCAAGCTCGACCTCTATCGTGTGTTTGCCGAGCGCATGCTGGAGATCGCCGATTCCCAGGGAACCATCGGGATGGTCATGCCGTCCGCATTCCATGCCAACGAGGGTGCAACTGCGATACGGCGGCTCTATCTCCAGAATTCGCAGCTGGCGCAATGCTGGTCCTTCGAGAACCGGCACGCGCTGTTTGATATTCACGCCAGGTACAGGTTCGATCTGATCGTGGCACGACGGCCCGGCCCGACGACCGAGCTGCAATGCGCGTTCTACCTTGATGCGTTTCAGCAGCTTGAGGATCAGCATCGGCTGCTCACATACAGTCGGGACTTCATCGAAGCGTCGGGAGGGCGTCACAGCACCTTGCTAGAGTTGCGTGACAACGCGGATGTGGCGGTGGCGCGAAGGATGTTTCCCGGCAAGCGGCGGATCCAGGATCTCGGGATCGCGCTCAGCCGCGAACTCCACATGACTGACGATGCCGCCAGCTTTGAGCCGGTGGGTGATCTGCGTTGCGCAGGTCCGGCGGCCTCCGGTTACTTTGTCCTGCATGAGGGCAAGACGATCCACCAGTTTCGCGATCGCTGGGACACATTGCCTCGCTTTGCCATCAGCGCGAGCTCCTTGGCCAACAAATCCCTGGAAGCAAGCCGTTATTACCGAGCGGCCTGTCGCGAGATCGCCAGATCGACCGACGAACGGACATCGATCGCCACTATGCTTCCACCCGGCGTGCTGTGCGGCCACACAATCAGCGTCGAGCGTGCGCCTAAGCAGCGGACCAATGCGGCAGCCCTGATGTTAGTCTCGATTCTGAACAGCTTCGCCTTCGACTGGATCGTCCGGCAGAAGGTCGGTATACACGTCAGCATCTACATCCTCGCGGAGCTGCCACTGCCACAGCTGACCGCGGAAGCGGAAGCCTTCTTGGCCCATGGCTGCCTGCGCCTATGCTGTAATGACGCAGGCTTCGCCCCGCTTTGGCGCGATCAACTCGGTGCCGCCTGGTCGGAGCTCTCGCCAAAATACTCATGGCCAGCGATCCCGGCAGAATCTGACCGATGGCGACTGCGTGCCGCAATGGACGCTACTATCGCACATGGCTATGAGCTGAACCGCCCAGAATACCAGCGAGTGGTCGGGTCCTTCAGCCATAAGAGCTTTCCCGATGCCCAGGAATTATGCCTGACAGCGTTCGAGGAACTTGCGCGGGTTGGTCCGGACGCATTCTATCGCCAGCATGATCCATACTACGACACGCCGCTTGTCACGGCTCCGGCGCAGCCTATCATTGATCTGCCTCGTGCGCCTGCAAAGCGCCGTGAACCGTGGGACGGTGAGGTTCATTCGAAGGCAGCGGATTGGCCATGAGCAAATCGGTACTGATCACTGGCGCTGCCGGAAACATCGGCACAAAGCTGCGCGCGCATTTTTCTGAGCTAGGTTGGACTGTGCGTGCGTTAGATGCCCACCCGTGCCACGACGGCATGATCGTGATGGCTGATCTGGCGGAATGGGATGATAGCTGGGCGCGACAGTTCGCCGGTGTAGACACGGTGATCCATCTCGCAGGTGACCCGAGCCCGCAAGCGAGCTGGGCATCCGTGCAGCGCCTGAATATCGATCTGACGGCGAACGTCTACGAGGCCGTGGCTCGTCATAATGTGCGGCGCGTCGTTTTCGCCAGCTCTAACTGGGTCATGGCGGGCCACCGGCCTGGCACGGGTGCGCTGACCACCGACATGGAACCGCATCCGATCAACCCATACGGGGTTTCGAAACTGATCGGCGAACGGATGGGACGAGCGCTGCACCTGCGATGCGGAACATCGGTGATCTGCTTCCGCATCGGCTATGTACAGCGCGGTGACAACCGGCCAGGGGCGCATATGGGCTGGAGCAGCTGGGGTCAGGCGATGTGGCTGTCCAACCGCGACCTCTGCCACGCCATGGAGCGGGCTGTACTGGCGGACGGAGTTGGCTTCGCCGTACTCAACCTGATGAGCGAGAACCCTTGCATGCGCTGGGACATCGAAACGACCAAGCAGACCATCGGTTACGCTCCACAGGACGGGGCGGCGCCGATCGTGACTAATGCGATCGGGGCCGATGAGCGAAGCGCGCACGATCTGCGACGAACGGTCGAGCGACTGGACAACATTCTGCAGGAACGACGCTGGTGACCCGTTACGGCTGAGAGCGTAACCGGAAGCGCTGGATCTTTCCCGTCTGCGTCTTCGGCAGAGCCTCCACGAACTTCACCGAACGTGGATACTTGTAGGGTGCAATCGTCGCCTTGACGTAGTCTTGCAATCGCAATTGCGTTGCATCGTCCGGTTCAACCCCTTCGGCCAATACGATGTGTGCCTGCACAACTTGCCCGCGCTCGGTATCGGGCGCACCGATCACCGCACATTCAACCACGTCTGGGCAGGTCAACAGCGCGGCTTCGACCTCAGGGCCCGCGATATTATAGCCGGCAGAGATAATCATGTCGTCCGAGCGGGCCATGAAATGGAAATAGCCCGCTTCATCCTGCATGAACGTGTCGCCGGTGATGTTCCAGCCGTCGCGCACATAGCTCTTCTGACGTTCATCGGCGAGATAGCGACAGCCGGTGGGTCCGCGCACGGCCAACCGCCCAACCTCGCCGCGCCCCAGTTCCTGCATGTCATCGCCGACAATTCGAGCCTCATACCCGCTCACCGGTCGTCCCGTTGTACCGGGGTGTGCGTCGCCGAATCGGTTGGTAATGAAGATATGCAGCATCTCCGTGGTGCCGATGCCGTCCAGGATTGGCTTGCCCGTCTTGCGCACCCATTCTTCGAATACCGGTCCTGGCAACGTCTCGCCGGCGGACACCGCCGCGCGCAGCGATGACAGGTCGGCGCCTTCGTCCATCGCTCGCAGCATTGCCCGATAGGCTGTCGGCGCAGTGATACTGATCGTTGCCTGGTAGGTCTGGATGATCTCGATCATGTTGGCGGGCGAGGCATTCTCCAGCAGGGTCGCGGCCGCGCCAAAGCGCAGCGGAAAGATCGCCAAACCGCCAAGACCGAAGGTGAACGCGAGTGGTGGCGAGCCGACAAACACGTCGTCAGGTGTCACCTGCAACACTTCCCTCGCATAGCCATCGGCGATGATCAGCAGGTCACGGTGGAAATGCATGGTCGCCTTCGGCTCACCCGTGGTTCCCGAGGTGAACCCGAGCAGCGCCACATCGTCGCGCCCGGTCTCCACGGCCGAAAACCGCACCGGTTTGCTGAGCGCGATGCGGTCGAGTTCCGCATCGTGGTTCGCGGTCCCGTCAAACCCGACGACGGCCAGATATCTGCTGTCCTTGGCGCAGAGCACGAGTTCGTCCATCAGCCGCGTATCGCACAGCGCCAAGGACGCTTCAGCCTTGTCCACAATCTTGGTCAGCTCGAGAGCGCGCAGCATCGGCATGGTGTTGACCACGACGGCACCCGCCTTGGTGGCAGCCAGCCAGCAGGCAACCATCGCTGGGTTATTGGCAGATCGGATCAGGATGCGATTGCCGGGCTTGACCCCATAATCCTCGACCAGCGCGTGCGCGATTCTGTTGCTCCAGTCGGTCAGTTCCTTGTAGGTGCGCCGGCGCCCATTGCCGATCAGCGCGGTATGATCTCCAAACCCTTTGCGCACCATCGCATCGGTGAGTTCCACACCCACGTTCAGGCGATTGGGATAATCGAAGCCATCCAGCCGCAGGTCCGGCCATTCGTCCGCCGGCGGCAGCCGGTCGCGCGCGAATGTATCGACATGCGCCGATGGTCCCAGCATTGCCGCCCTCCACCTCTGGCTTGCCCGTCGAGAAACGAGGCGGCTATAAGATACCAAGCGGAGAGTAATGTCACTTATGCGGATCGTTTGCGCCGGCGGCGGCCCGGCTGGTCTATACTTCGCGATCCAGATGAAGCGGCGCGATCCGTCGCACCAGATCACTGTGATCGAGCGCAACCGTCCGTACGACACGTTTGGCTGGGGAGTCGTGTTCTCAGATGAGACCCTGCGCAACCTGGAAGGTGCCGACCCCGAGTCCAAGCAGGAAATCCTCGACAGTTTCGCGCACTGGGACAATATCGATATTCATTTCAAGGGCCGCGTGATCACCTCGGGCGGCCATGGCTTCTGCGGCATCGAACGCAAGCACTTATTGAACATCCTGCAATATCGGGCCGCTGCACTGGGCGTTGAGCTTGTATTCGAGCACGAGGTGACTGACATCGCGAATTTTCCTGATGCCGACCTCATTGTAGCAGCGGATGGAATCAACAGCCGAATTCGAACGCGTCACGCAGCCCACTTTCAGCCGCAAGTTGATATAAGAAAGAACAAGTTCGTCTGGCTGGGTACACACCGGACCTTTCAGGCTTTCACTTTCATCTTTGTCGAGACCGAATTCGGCTGGTTCCAGGCGCACGCCTATCGCTTCAATCGCGACACGTCGACATTCATCGTCGAGACGACGGAGACGAATTGGCGCGCGGCAGGTCTGGATCAACTCGATTCAACCGGCACGATCGACTTCTGCGAACAGCTATTCGCACCCTGGCTGGAAGGACATCGCCTGCTGGCGAACATGAGCCACCTCCGCGGATCGCAATGGCTCAACTTTCCTCACGTGGCCAATGAGCACTGGGTGATGGACAACGTGGTGCTGATGGGCGATGCGGCACATTCGGCGCATTTCTCCATCGGTTCCGGCACCAAGCTGGCGCTGGAAGACGCAATCGCGCTGTCCCGCGCATTCGACAAACACGGCAGCGACGTGCCCGCGGCACTCGCGGCCTACGAGGCCGAGCGCAAGCTGGAGGTATTACGTGTTCAATCGGCTGCCCGGAACTCAACCGAATGGTTCGAGAACGTAGCGCGCTACGTTCATCTCGAGCCAGAGCAGTTCGCTTACTCCTTGCTGACGCGCAGCCAGCGCATCAGTCACGAGAACCTGCGGCTGCGCGACCGCCCCTGGCTGGAAGGCATGGAGCGCTGGCTGGCGGCGCGCGCCGGGCATCCTGCCAACTGTCCCGTACCGCCGATGTTCCTGCCATTTCAGTTGCGGGACATGCAGCTTGCCAACCGCATCGTGGTTTCTCCCATGGCGACCTATAGCGCGCGCGATGGCATGCCCAACGACTTCCACCTCGTGCATCTTGGCGCACGCGCTCTGGGGGGCGCTGGCCTTGTGTTCACCGAAATGGTCTGCGTCACGCCCCAGGGTCGCATCACGCCTGGCTGCGCCGGACTTTGGTCAGAAGAGCAGGCGTGCTTCTGGGCGCGCATTGTCGACTTCGTGCACGCCAACTCGGGCGCGAAACTCTGTCTGCAGCTTGGGCACTCCGGTCCCAAAGGTTCGACCCAACTTGGCTGGCAAGAGATGGATGCACCGCTGCCCGATGGGAACTGGGAGCTCATCGCGCCCTCACCCACAGCCTGGAGTGCGCGCAATCAGGTCCCACGTGAGATGACTGGTGCTGATATGGATTCGGTGCTCGACGCGTTCGTGACAGCAACGCGACACGGTGCGCAGGCCGGCTTCGATATGCTGGAACTGCACGCTGCGCATGGCTATCTGCTGTCCTCCTTCATCTCGCCGCTGACCAATCAGCGGACGGATAGCTATGGCGGACCGCTCGACAATCGCCTGCGTTTTCCGCTGGAAGTGTTCACCGCGATGCGGTCGGTGTGGCCGACGGAGAAGCCCATGTCGGTGCGCATCTCCGCGACCGATTGGGTGGAAGGCGGCATCACCGGCGACGATGCGGTCGAGATCGCACGCGCGTTCAAGCAGGCCGGTGTCGACCTGATGGATGTGTCGGCTGGTCAAACGTCGATCCGTGCGCAGCCGGTGTATGGACGGATGTTCCAGACACCATTCGCCGATCGCGTTCGCAATGAGGTCGGTATCGCCACGATGGCCGTGGGCAACATCACCGAATACGACCACCTCAACTCGATCATTGCCGCCGGCCGCGCCGATCTGTGCGCGCTGGCGCGCCCGCACCTGGCCGATCCGCATTTCGCGTTGCGCGCCGCCGCCATGCTCGGCTATGCCGATCAGTGGTGGCCTCAGCAGTACTTGGCCGGCAAGGCACAGATAGAGCGTCTGGTTCGGCGCACCGATACGGACTACTCGGCTGTGATATGACACTTTGTGCGCTGATCACCGGCGGCGCAAAGGGAATCGGTCTGGCAATTGCGCGCCGGCTGGCGGCCGATGGTGCGGCGATCGCGCTGATCGGACGCGACGCCACGGCTTTGCAGCGAGCAGCCAGCGCACTCGGTGCTCGCCATGCGGTTGCTGACATCACGGACCAGTCTGCGCTGCGTGACGCCATCGCCGCGTTCGGCACCTGCGACATCCTGGTGAACAATGCCGGCGGGACTGTGTCGAAGCCGTTCGGAAAGCACGATCTGGCCGATTTCCGGTCAATGCTGGACGTCAATCTGTTGGGTGCAGTCACTGCCTGTCAGGCGGCACTCCCTGGGATGCGGTCCCGCGGTTTCGGTCGCATCATAAATATCGCGAGCACGGCAGGCCTAAAGGGCTATCCCTATGTCACCGCCTATGTCGCGGCGAAGCACGCGCTGGTCGGGTTCACCCGCGCGCTTGCCCTGGAAACGGTGAGGGAAGGCATCACAGTGAACGCGGTCTGCCCTGGTTTCACCGATACCGACCTTGTCGCGCGAGCTTCGGCGAACATCGCAGAAAACACTGGCCGCTCGGTCGAGGATGCACGTGAGGCTCTGGCATCCACCAATCCGGCTGGTCGGCTGGTGCAGCCGGAGGAAGTCGCCGAAGCAGTCGCATTTCTATGCCAAACGGGTGCAAGCGCGATCACCGGCCAGGCGATCGCGGTCGCTTGCGGAGAGTTGTGAGATGTCGATACAGCCACCCGGGCATTTCGATTGGGCCGTCGCCGGCAAGGTCGCAACGATCATACTGAACCGACCGGAGCGGAAGAACCCGCTCACCTTTGATTCCTACGCTGAATTGCGCGACACGTTCCGCGCACTGGCGTTCGAACCCACCATCAAGGCGGTCGTCATCACCGGTGCCGGCGGCAACTTCTGCTCCGGTGGCGACGTATTCGAGATCATCGAGCCACTCACCAAGATGAAGATGCCGGAACTGCTCGCCTTCACCAGGATGACCGGTGATGTCGTGAAGGCGATGCGCCTCTGTCCGCAGCCGATCATTGCTGCCGTCGAAGGCGTATGCGCAGGCGCTGGTGCGATCCTGGCAATGG
>JBKPOG010000075.1:0-5313 GCA_046732975.1 Pseudomonadota bacterium | reverse complement strand
CCCTGCGCTGCTGCTTGCACTCCGCCCTGCACATAATGCGCAATCGCGATCCACAGTAGCAGCAATAGAAAAGTCACATGGATTCGGATCGTCGTGCCGCCGATCACCCCAATCGGAATCGACCACCCCATAGCTCTCCTCCAGCTCTCCTCCCTACCCGCATTTGGCCCCGTCATAGCGGCCGTCTATTATCTCGCCGAGCCACATCGGTCAGTCCTGCTGCGAACCCGGCAACTGATCGTTCAGTAGTTTCGACATCTCGCGCGTCAGGCGCGGAAGCTACGCATCGCCTTTGTCAGCAATCGCGCCCTAGCTCTGGCCTTGGAAGAAGAAAGCCAGTGCAAACAGCACATAGACGCCGACGAGCAGGAAACCCTCATACCAGGTGGTTGCGCCCTCTGCAGCAATGGCCCGTACGATAAAGCTGGCGCTGGCAATGGAGAACAGATCGAGCGGGCTGGATCGCGCCGCGCCAGCTTGGCATCGATCAAAGGCATGCCGCTGAGCGTCGTCAAGCCCGAAGAACACGATCGCCGCGCTGTCGCCGTTACCGATGATGTGCACCGCCGCCCACAGGGCGAAGGACCACAACATCGGACGACGCGTGACGCGCTGGATGCCGTGCGGCGGCTGCGCACTGTCGTCGCCGATCATGGTAGGGTTGCGGTCACTGACCGAGGCAACGAACAGTACGAACGCACCAGCATCACGGCCACCCGCCGATCGGCGCATACCAAAGCGGGGTTGTCGCACTACGGCCCAGCGCGAGAATCGAAACCAGCGAAAACAGTCCGCGGAACCGACCTTCGCCGATCTTGGCTACAACGGCATCACGCAATCGCGTGCCCGCGATGCCGACGTGCACGCCGACCCATACCAGTGCGGCGACAATCAGGAGCGCCATCGGATCAACCTATCGTAACAACACCTGGGATGCTGCAGAATGGACGTGGAGCACATGCCGATGCCCAGGGGTGTACGCGGCTCCTAAGCAGGCGGCAGCAGCCCAGTCGTCTCTACATCTTCGCTTCCACAGTCAGGACAGATCGGTCGCTCCAGCAATTCATTGTACCGTGTGAAGTCGAGGCTATGCGCAATCCGCTTATCGAAGCCCTTGTAGCTTGTGCGATGCTGGAGCCAATCGTCTGTTTCATAGATTTCCACGCCGGCGTGGCCGCATTTCCTGCAGCGCAGCGACGTTTGCCACGTTTCCCAGCCCATCACTCGCCCTCCCCGACGGTCGTAGGCAACTCGTGGAGAGCTAAGCATGGATCACTTGCTTTGCTACGTG
Source organism: Pseudomonadota bacterium (assembly GCA_046732975.1). Classification (GTDB taxonomy): domain Bacteria; phylum Pseudomonadota; class Alphaproteobacteria; order Acetobacterales; family Acetobacteraceae; genus JAMXLO01. Next base: position 4,022 of record JBKPOG010000075.1, on the reverse strand, counting down.
GTGCTCCGTTACCGGCAAGCGACCTCCTCAGTCACCATCCAGCATAGTTTCTGATGAATGTGCGGTTCGCGGAGCCAGCACTCCCAGATGTCGCCGTCCGAGCTGTGAAAGGGTTCACACCGACCGTTCAAAGCTTGGTCATTCTCTCCCAGTCGCCCCTCGGCTGCGCAAGGCATCGGGCGTGACCGTCGCGCCAATCGACATCTACGGCAAGTTCGGCGGACTACGGCCGAACTGCCTACAAGGCCCGACCGCCAATGAACGCGTGCGCCGCGCCATTCTTGCGGCGATCGATCAGGTCGAGGTGATGACGGCGGTGATGGGCGAGGAGAAGAGCTTGTACCGCGCGCCTGTCGGCTACTTCCTGCCCGGCACTCCATCGGCGAACGATGCCGGCATGAACGCGGTGCGCAAGCGCCCGGATGCAGACGCCATCAAGGCGATGCTGAAGCAGGCCGGCTATGGCGGCGAGCGTGTCGTGCTGATGCATCCAACAGATCAGACCTTGCAGCGTGGTCGCCGCATCGCTCCGGCGCGTCGGCATCAACCTGGACGAGCAGTCGCTGGACTGGGGCACGGTGGTGCAACGCCGCGCCAGCAAGGAGCCGTTGGACAAAGGTGGTTGGTCGCTGTTCCCGTACGGCGCGCCGGCGGCTGAATATCGGGATCCAGTGTTTGCCACCAATCTCCGCGGCAACGGCAAGGATGCCTGGTTCGGCTGGCCGAGTGACGAGAGGATGGAGGCGCTTCGCAACGCCTGGAGGGACGCGACCGAAGACGCCGACCGCAAGAAGAGTCGGCGGAAGAAATACTTTTCGGCCAATTTCGGTAACTGGCGTTACCGTCAGCCCATCATGGCTGCTCCCGCCGACGTGTGGCTGGGTTCTGGAACCTGTGTAGTCCCGCTTGGAAGCTAACCAAAGATCGGATTAGAGAGAAATCCGTCCAGCCCTTTGGCCTGCTCGTCCTCCACCATAGCGCGACCGATAGCCATCATGAGCGCCACTGCCACATCGATCTTCTGGTCCGGACGAGTTTTGGTCGGGTAGAGGTTGCCGCGCCTATCCGCTTTCCCGAGCAGGGCGGCGGCGAATTTTATGGAAGAGGCCCGTTTAAGGGGGCCGGGGTGCCCCACACCCCCAGTCAGATCAGGCCAGTCACCTGCATGAAATTTGCCGCGCCAATACAACTGAGCCGTTGGTAGTGTGGCATCCACGGTGACTGACGTGCGGCTCCTGCACCGCACGGAGCTAATTGCCGAGCACCTCGTCTTCCCGGAAGTGCAACGTCGCCGCATCGAGGCCGGGTGTCTCGCCGGTGCTCAGCCAAGGACAACAGCGCCAGCGCTCGGGCGCCTGCCGCAAATGATCGCAGCCACCTCGCAGCGCAGGCTTGGACTATCTCTCACTGCCCGCTTGGGACGTCTCTGCATCCATGTCATATTGAGAGCCATGAGTACATACCTGGTTACCCAAGATGGCCCCGTATTTGAGGTGAGACTCGGTGATGCGAGCGGGCGGGTAGTTGCGACCTTCTCCAACAGACTAGCCGCTGAGAGATTTGCCGAACAGCAGCAGGCGAGAGACGACAGCGCCCGCAACCATCCTACCGATGGTGTCTCGCGCTGACGGCAACCAAGCGTCTTCCCGACCCGTGACCCGCCAGGTCCGCTGATGCCGCATCTAAAACAGAGACAAGGCTGGCGCGGCGACGTTCTGCTGCTGGAGCTTGAGAATGGACATGCCTTTGGGATAGCACCCGCGCCCGGCAACCTCACCCAGCAACTGCCCGACGAGCTGCAACAGCTCGTCGCGCGTCAGGCTGGACAGCGGCGGTAGAACACTCACAAACAGGTTGAATCGGGTCTCCCCGCGTCGGGGCAAGGGAAAAATCAGCCTCAGCTCGGACTTTTGCCCCGGCTACCGACAAGGGAGGTTAAACGATGAAGATCGTTGTCATCGGCGGCACCGGCCTGAGCGGCTCCAAGACGTCGCCATTCTGCGCCAGCGCGGCCACGCCGCCGCTGCTTCGCCCCAAAGCGGCGTCAACACCATTACCGGCGAGGGGCTTGAGGAGGTCCTCGTGTTACACCGCGCAGAGGTAAGGGCCTGATGTGCGTTCGCACTATACCTCCGAATTCACTCGCTTGCTCGAGCCACCTGGCAGGTTCTTGGACAATCGTACAAACAACCCGACTTGGTTTGAGCCATCGAATTCGGCGATAACGCGTTCGGACCATGATGCAGAAAGGGACGACATATGAAGAAGCCTCAATTGCACTTTCGCGGTTACCTGGCGGCGCTACTGATCCTTGCAGCCGTTCCGGCCCGAAGCTGCAGATGTGAAGGAACTGTTCACGATCGATCTCGCGGACTACCCGGGTAAGGAGGGCCGCGTAATTGAGGTGTCGTATCCGCCGGGCGCTCAAGACATGGTTCATCGACATGATGCCCATGCGTTCGTCTACGTGCTCGAGGGCCAGATTTATGCAGTTGAAAGGCGAACCTGCCGTTACGCTCAAAGCAGGGGAGACTTTCTACGAGGCGGCGACGGATGTTCACCTCGTGGGGCGCAACGCCAGCAACACGGAGCCGGCTAGATTCGTCGTGGTGCTGCTGAAGGGCAAGGGAGCTCTCGTCCTTACGCCAGTGAAGGAATGATGCCAGCTCCGTAACGGGCTCTCTCCATCTGGGCATGGTCCCTTCCCGCGGCCCTTCCTGTTACTCGCTGCCGGGCAATCCGAGGAGACAGCCACGAGATTGAGTCCAGTGCGGTGTGGGAATGACCTAGATTCGCTTAAGGAATCGAGCTGGTCCGATCATCGGTGCGCGGACCGGCTTTGCGACGGCGATGCCATAGAATACGACCAGAGTCTGGCTGCCGGCGCGCGTGCTTCGCCACTCGTCAAGCAAGCTCGAGCAACTGCCGGCTTCCCTACATCTCGATGGATATTGTCGCAGCTACCTAGCTGTGAAATCTGAAGCGGCACACTTCGATCCTGCGCGCAAGCATCCGGACTACTGGGATATCGCCAATGAAACGGTGCGAGCCTATGGCGCATCAAGGGGCCTTTGGCATGGACAAGTGCAATGTACGAAGCGAGCCACTGGCACCTGTTCATTGATCAGACGGAGCGCATTCAGGCCGTCGACTGCGCGGGCGGACTGGCGAGTTCGCGTAGTTTCGCCATGGCTCATCCGATAGGAACGGCGGGGCATCGTGGCGCGGTTCGGAAGAGTTATGTTTAACCCCCTAGGGCAACCAGAAGATGCGTCATCGAATCTTCAGAAGCCTGGGCAATTATGTGTTTATGGAGTCGGTCGATGGTCAAGATAATTAGGCAGCAAATCGCCAGAAAAATCGCGACCGTCGCCAGCGTAACCTGATTGTTCGTCCACGGATCACCTTCCATTGGATGGTACGACCTTCTTGCAAGGATGGAAAGCCAGTGAGGAACCTGCCGACGATGCACTTTCAGAGAAGAAAGGTTTTGGTTTCACCGAGGACCGAGGCCTTACCGGAAGCAGCAGACCTGGTTGGAAGCGTGCAGCACGCGGCTACGCCTGCGCCGCCCGACGGCTGTAGGCCGCCTGGTGCGCCGTGCGCAACGGCTTCAGCACCGCCAGCGCCATGACTGCCGCTGCGGCGTTCATGATCGCCCCGATCACGAACACCGCATGCCAGCTTCCGCTCGCCGCCATCAGCACATTGCCGAGCGGCACCAGCAGCGAAGCGGTGCCTTTCGCCGTGTACAGCAATCCCGCATTGGTCGTGGCGTATTGCGAGCCGTAGACATCTGTGCAGGTCGAGGGAAACAGGCTGTAGATCTCGCCCCAAGCGAAGAACACGACGCCGCTCAGGATGACGAACAGCACTGGGTCGTGACCGAGTGCGCTCAGCGCATAGATGCCGATCGCTTCGAGGCCGAACGCGATGAACATCGTGTTCTCGCGGCCGATGTTGTCCGACACCCAACCGAAGAACGGCCGCGTGACGCCGTTCAGGATGCGGTCGATCGAGAG
>JBKPOG010000074.1:0-10297 GCA_046732975.1 Pseudomonadota bacterium | reverse complement strand
TGCGAAGTCGGCCGCTGGTCGAAGCCCTGCAGCTCTGGTTGCAGGATCGCCTGCCGCGCGTGCCGGGCTGGTCCGATCTGGCCAAAGCCATGCGGTATATTTTGCGCCATTGGGACGGGCTGATCCTGTATCTCGACGATGGCCGCCTGGAGATGGACACCAACGTAGTTGAACGGGCCATCAGGCCGGTCACCATTACGAGAAAGAACTCATTATTCGCCGGCAGCGACGCCGGGGCCCGCCGTTGGGCCATTGCAAACACCCTAATCCAGACCTGCAAGTTGAACAGCATCGACCCGCTCGCCTGGCTCACCGACGTGCTGCAACGGATCGTCTCGGGTCGAACCAAGAACCATCAGTTGCACACACTGCTGCCCTGGAACTGGCACCAACCGTCCACCATCTCCGCCACGTCGTCATGTCGCAGGTGATTGGTGGGCTCATCGGCTCTGTGCGCCACCCCGAACCACCGGCTCAGACGAGCGAAATAGTGTGCTCGATCACGTGGTTTAGCCCCGGGGCATCCGGCGAGGTGAGTGCCATGCGCAGACGGAGGACCTCTGCCTTCGGCGGGTGCTCGCGCACAAGTCTCTCGATTTCCCTCTGGGAGGTGACGCCCACCTCCTTGAGAAAACCGCGCAGCGCCAGATTGAAGCGATCTTCATCCATCAAAGTCCCTCCGGTTCGCCGTTGAGCAGGGTCGTTCGAGGTAAAGCGGTTGCAATTTCTTAACCGCCAGCAAGGGGTGTCTTGTCACAAACTTCATTGGTGCGCTCTATGGTTTCGGAGAGTGAGCCGACCTTCTGATTCGTCGTCAGCACCAGCCCGAATCGTCCTCGTAGTCCAATCATGCGACTCCAAACCAGCCGGCAGAAGGCTGGCAGCGTCCATCGGGATCGGTGATGCGCGTCCACGTCAAAGTCTGGCCTCCGCCACAACAATGTCGCTCCGGAGCACAATCGCGGGCGGGCAGCCGGCGCGGCGGCGACAGTGCACACCTTCCTATTCTGGGACCCAGCCTACACCGCAGCCGAGCGGCCTGCATCTACGATTGGCCACGACATTGTTGATCATGAGCCCCGCTGGCTGATGCGGACGCCGGCCGCCCTGGCCGAAGCCCGTGACTTGGCCGGCCCGACGCCCCGTCGCTGACGCACTCTGCGAGGGCCTGCTGCCGCGCCTCGTTTTCACCGGGTCCAGGCTGGCCCGCCGACGCGCAGGCTGGGCGACCGCTCGACCTCACCCTCCAGGAGGTTCCTAGTTCGTGGGCCCGGGCCATTTCCCAGTCTCGAAGCGACCATCCCTTCCAATGCGTTGCCTGGCCGTTTTTGGGCCACCTAGGCTTAGCGGAAGGTCAGCAATGAGGATTGCCCTATTCCCTCGCATTTCAATGTGGGCCGGTTCGGCAGCTGTTGCGCAGCAAACTCAGCCCAATACTCCGTCAGCCTCAAACTCGCAGAGCGCGGTCCCCCGTGCCCGGCATTGATGATGCAGCAATAGCGAGCTCCGCGAGGGCGAGCAAAATCATCGATGCCACAATCTACAAGGGGGCTACGTCAATCGGCAAAATCGATGATGTTTTGGTTGACTTTGACCATGGGGCAGTGTCGGCGGTTGTGCTTTCGGTCGGCGGGTTTCTGGGCATTGGAGATAAGCTGGTCGCTGTGCCTTCGAACCAAATCAAGGTCAGCCCCGAAGCAAAATTCACCACCGACTTGACGAAGGACCAGCTTAGCAATGCGCCGGCGTTGGACCCGGCGAAGAAGACCCGATAACCACGACCTTCATGGCCGAAGCTGAGATCGCAGCGAGGCCAACCGGACCTACGTGATCACGGCCGAAACTGAGCTGCGTTTCTGTAGCTGGACAATCTGGATGGAGCGACCACGATTAGCTATTGCCGAGCTCGGCTTCTCGCTCCAAACGGCTCTAGAAGGTCCGAGCACCATCCCGGGCAGCCAATCCAGTTGGGGTAAGGGCGCCCGGGGCGCCTTGCTCGGCGGCAGTTCCCCTTCCCTACGCTGCCGCTATGGCCAACTTCCATGAAGTTGATCACCCGCATCGGCTGGTCCGAGGCCGGGCTATCCCACCGCCTGTTCCGGCCGGGGGCCGTGCGCGACTGGCGGACCGGCCGCCGTGACGTGCCGCCGAGCCTTCTCGAGTGGTTCGCACGTCCGCCGAGGCGATCGACCGGCTGCGCCCCGGCCGAAGGACTCGACCCGGGGCTGATGCCCCTGCGCCATCAAGCTCCCTCAGCACCGATCTGCCCGGCACGTTTGTCACGCTCCCGGTTTTCAGCGAGTTGCTGGTGCCAAATGCGGCAGTCGACCTCGCGGGTGCGATCCGCAACAATTTCACGCCGGGGACTAATATTTTGTCGGGCAGCAGCGGGCTGCCTGCCCTGTTTCCGACAGGATCGATCCACACATACACTTCGACAGTCGCCGGCTGGAATGCGCGCGACAGCCCAAGCCTGCAACGGGAGATTCCTCGTATGGTCGCAGATGAATTGGGCTCAGCTCGGTCGTTGGTCCATGCCAGTCTACACGATTACGGCGAGCAACCGCGAACCGATCTCGACGCTCGCGGCTACAGTGAGGAGCAGGTCCTCGGCGACTGGCTGCCGGACATCAGGTGATTCTAAGGCGCAACCTCAGCACTTGATACACGGATGCGGCTGCCGCGGAATACAAGCAGGCCCGTCGCGGCGGCGGCGACCAACGCGAATATGCAGGCGCTGAGGAAGATGCGTGTCGGTGCCAAGCCGAGTGCAAGCAGATAGCCACCCAGCGCCGGCGCTGCGATGCCGCCAAGCCTGCCGACACCGAGTGCCCAGCCGAGACCGCTGGTGCGCATGCGAGCTGGATACAGCTTGCCGCAGGTGCCGTTGGCCCCGGTCTGGCTGCCGATGATCGTCATTCCCGCTAGGAAGGTTATCAACAGGAGTAGCGCGTAGGGCAGCGCCACAAGGGCAATCATAGCAATAAAAACGGCACCCGCGGCGTAGTGCAACGCCAACGCTCGTTCGGGGCCCACCCGGTCGATCATCAGCCCGAGATACAGCGCTGGGAACAATGCGCCCAAATCTCGCAAACTGGAGGCGAACACTGCCTGTGACGGGCTCATGCCGATCAGGTTCAGTACCGTCGGCATCCAGTAGGCGAACAGGAACAGGTTCATCAGGCTGCAGAAGTAGACGATCCACAGCAAGATGGTCTGCAGCGCGTAGCCTTCGCTGAACAGCATCCTCACGGGATTGCCGTGCGCCACGTCCACGGCATGACGCGCGGCATGATCGATGTCGAGGCGCCGCAGCAGGTCGGCCTGTCGCGACGACACCGACTGCTTGCGGGCGAGGAAGCGCGGCGATTCCGGCAGCCACAGAGCGAGCGCCGGCACCAGCAGCAGCGGAAATGCGCCGCCCAGGACGAAGATCGACTGCCAACCGAAGTGAGGTAGCAACAACGCGACGATCTGTCCCCCGAGAAAGCCACCCAGCGGCGCGCCGGTGAAGCTGGCCATGATCATCGTCGCGCGCAGCCGGTGCGGGGTGTAATCGCCCGTCAATGCCGCCGCACCGGAGAAACCACCGCCGATGCCAAGGCCGGTGAAGAACCGCCACAGGGTCAGCATCGGCAGCGATGCGGCCGTGGCGCTCAAGAGGGACGCGACTCCGAAGAGGGTGAGGCTACTCAACAACAACGGACGCCGACCGAAGTGATCGCCGATCGGCCCGGCGCTCAAGGCGCCAACCAGGATGCCGATACTCGACCACAGGAAGGCGGTGGTGAATGCGGCAGGTGGCAGATGCCATGCGTGGATAAGCGGCGGTACGGCCCAGGCGACGGCATTCAGGTCGTAACCGTCGCAGGTCTGCACCAGCATGCAAAGCACCACAACGCGGACTTGCAGTCCGCCGATGCGTTGGTTCTCCAGCGCGGTCTCGGCCGCCGACAACGCCGCGTCTGCCATGTTCGGCCTCTCGACGTGTTCTCCCTGCCTTCGCCGTGTGGCACGCTGGAGGGAAGTTGTGCAAGCGTTTGGTGCGGAGGACCCAGGATGACTATTGCGGAAGATCTCGCCAACCGGATCGCCACCGTCCGGTTCGACGCACTGCCAGAAGAGGCCGCACACAGGGCCAGAGTGGCCATCCTGGATACCGTCGGTTGCACCCTGGCCGGCGCCAGCGAGCCTTGCGCCCGAATTGCGGCGCGAGTGAGCGCATCGAACGGCCCCTGCCGCGTGTTCGGCACGCATCAGCGCGTGGCGCCGCTGGATGCAGCGCTGATCAACGGTACGGCTGCGCACGCACTGGACTTCGACGATTGCAGCAACACGCTTGGGGGACATCCATCGGCGCCGATCCTGCCGGCGCTGTTCGCACTGGCACAGACGCGCGTCGTGAGCGGGCAGGCGTTCATCGCCGCCTATGTCGCCGGTTGGGAGACCGAGACGCGCATCGCGCGCGGGGTCAACTTTCACCACTATGAGAAAGGCTGGCATCCGACGGCGACTCTCGGCGTGTTCGGCGCCACTGCCGCGTGCTGTCATCTGCTGGATTTGGCACCCGATTTCACCGCCAGAGCGCTGGGGCTCGCTGCGTCATTCGCTTCCGGCGTCAAGGCCAATTTCGGCACGATGACCAAGCCGCTACATGTCGGGCATAGTTCGCGCAATGGATTGCTGGCGGCACTGCTGACCGAGGAAGGGTTCACCGCCAATCCTGGTGCGCTTGAGCATCCGCAGGGTTTCCTGCAGGTGTTCAATGGCACGGGAAACTTCGACGTGGACGCGATCCTGCGCGACTGGGGGCAGCCGTGGGACATCGTGCAGCCCGGCGTGGCGATCAAACAGTATCCGTGCTGCGGCAGCACGCATCCCGCCGTGGACGCAATGCTGTCCTTGGTGCGCGAACATCGCCTCACGCCGGCGATGGTAGAGCGCGTGGACTCGTGGACGCACCCGCGACGGCTCGCGCATACCAATCGGCCTGAGCCGAACAGCGAACTCGATGCCAAATTCAGCGTGCAATACTGTCTGGCCCGCGCACTCGCCGATGGCCGCGTATCACTGGAGCATTTCGAAGGCGACAGCTTCCGTGAACCTGCGATCCGCGAATTGCTGCCGCGGGTTCATGCGGCGCCGCATCCCGACATGTCGATGGCAAGCAGCGAGCATTTTGGTGCCGAAGTTCGCGTGACGCTGACCGATGGGCGGGTCCTCGCGGCTAAGGTGGCGCGGCCGCTTGGACGTGGTCCGGAGAACCCGCTTCCCACCGAACTGCTGGAAGCCAAGTTCCTGAACTGCGCCGCGCGCGCCTTGCCGATGGAGCAGGCAGAAAGTCTGCTGGCCGTACTGCGTCAAACCGATACGCTTGGCGACATGCATCGTGTGACGGATGCGATGGTGCCGAAAACCGCATTGGCTGCCGATTGATCCAGCCGACCAGGGTTACGCTCGTCCCGATACCCTCCGGCCAATCTCAAGCGCAGCGAACGACTGAACAGGTCCGGGCATCAGCCAGCGGAAGCCTTGCTCGATCAGCTGCTCGACGTTCTTGGCATCAACGTGCGGGTGGCCGCACGGCACGTTGTACTGCTTGCAGATCGCCAGAATCTCGTTGATCGCCGAAGCCACGGTCGGATGCTCGTACTGCCGTGGATGACCGAGGTCCTGCGACAGGTCGCCCTCGCCGATCAACACGACGCCAATGCCAGGGACCTGTTCCAGCATCTTTGGCAGGTTTGCGATCGCGCGCTTCTCTTCGCACATGATCACTACCAGAATCTCGCCCTGCGGGTTCAGCGGCCAGGTATCGGCGCGCGGGTAGTATTCCTGGTCCGTTAGCCCCCAATAGCGCGCGGCCGTGCGCGGCGCGTCGCCGCGCTGACCGGGCGGGTCATAGTACTTGGCCTCGCGCGGGCGCGGATAGCGGCAGGCCTGCACCGCGTTGCACGCGTCCTCGACCGTCGATACGTGCGGCCATACGATACCATAGACGCCAATATCCAGCACCTGCTTGGCAATCCACTGACTGTTCTCGCCGCCGTTCGGCGGGATACGCACGAACGGCGTCACCGCCGGTGCAATGCTGCCCGACGAGGCGATCTGCCGCCGGTTCAGCATGTACTGCAGACAGTCGCGCAGCGCCTTTATGTCGTACGGATTGTGCTCCATCTCGAACACCACGCCGTCGTACGGTGCTCCGCTGATGGTGAGTGCGTTGCTTATCTCGCCGCTGGTGAAGGGAACGAAGGTCGGCTTGCCTGATTCCAATGCCCTGATGGCGCCGTTCAGACGGGGAATGTCTGCCATCGTCTCCTCCTAGGTCACGAACAGTTCTTCCACGCGGTAGGCGCGCGGGATCAATCCTTGCTGGGCAGCATAGCGCATCAGCAACTCGATGGCAGGACGGTTGGCGTCGATACCATAAGGCATGGCCTCGCCGGCTTTCTCCCGCGACGCGACGAACAGCCGCATCAGTTCGTCGGCGAGCCAGGGATGCTCAGCGAGAAGCGCGTCCTTGACGACCACGACGTGATTGATGGGGAAGACGCCGGTCTTGTGCGACCATTCGGTAGCGGCCGCATCGGCATCCGGAATTACGGGCCTGACCTGTGCGGGATCGATGGCCAGCGCGATACCGGCGTCGATCTCGCCGGAGAGCAGCATGGCTGGCAGTTGCTGGCCGGCGGCGATCCGCCGGACGAAGGGGGGATCGACAAATTCCTGCACGTGGGCGTCCTCTTCGGTCACCCACGTCATCGTATCCGGCGCTATAGCGTATTCACCCTGCAGGATACCGCGTATCCAGACGCCGGTGGTCTGCGACCAGGCACGCACACCGATGCGCTTGCCGACCAGATCCGCTGGTCCACGCAGCGACGAACCCCGCGGGCAGATCAGGGCAGCGTGATGCAGTCCGCGCAACAGCACGACCGGTAAAGCCGTGATCGGCTTGCCATAGGCACGCGCCTGCGCATGCGTGGTCAGCGCGATCTCGCACAGGTCGAACTCCATAGCGCGCGTCATGCGACGAAAGGCACGGGTGACCGGATCAACTTCGACAAAATCGAACGCGACGCTGTCCGATGCGACGGCGCCTTGTTTCAGCGCACGCACCAACGACGATTTGCCCAGGGCGGTTCGCAGGACGAGTTGGCGTCTCACCACAGCCTCATCCTTCCTCCACCGTCGGATAAATGTCGCCACCGTAGTACTTGCGAAATTCGGTGATCTGCCCGGCTGGCGGCGTTGCGTAGCTGCAGCGCTTGGAGGTGAAGCGGCCACCCATCAGCCGGTTCGTCTTCACCGCCATCTCAGCCAGCTTCACCAGGTTGGTGATGCCGTTCAGGATCGGCATCCCGGCCGCCTCGTGGATCTCGGCGTGTGCCAGCAGCGCCATCACCACGCCGCCCGCCGCGATCACCACCTCGGCGCCCGCCTGTGCATTGGCCTGCGCCGCACGTTCGAACTGCGCGACGATCGCGTCGCGCGCCGGGCCTGGTTCGAAGCCGGCGCCGAGATCAGTGAGGCGGTCCACCTGCATACGGTTCACCGCCGCCATTCGTTCACGCAAGCCGTAGCGACGCACATTCTCCACGATACGCGGGGTGAACTTCTCATTGATCGTCACCAGCGAGAAGCTTGCGCCCATCATGCAGGCGACATGCAACGCCGATTCGCACAACCCCAGCACCGGGATGTCGGCGATCTCACGCGCCTCTTGCAGGCCGGGATCAGCGATGTTGCCGATCAGGAAACCATCGAAACCTTCGCGCACCGCGCGATGCACGTTCTTCAGGACCTCGCCGGTCTCCAGATATTCGAGGTAGCGGAACTGATCGCCGACGCCGCCGATCTCGGTGATGCCGGCGACATGGATCTCGGTGTCCTGATCGCGCGTTTTGTCGAGGATGCCCCGCAGCACGCGCGGATAACCGCCCCACTGTGCCTGGCGGGACATGCTCTGATACCAGAGCTTCATAGTGCACCTCCTGCGCGTCAGGCCGGTCGCCAGTTGAGCCGGCCAGCGAGCCAGCCACGCAGCTCCTGCATCGCAGCGGCACTCGCGGCGATTGCCGCGGTAGTGGTCGTGGCGATCGGGCCTGCCAATGGTCGGACATTGGCCGACGCAGCGACCGTCTGCACGCCGAGTGAGGCGACGGCGTCGCTGCCTGCTCGCCGCCAAAGCGACACCATCGCGGCAGGAGTCAATTGCGGCAAGACCATACCAAACACCAGTTGCGATGCTGCTGCAGACGCGCACCAGGCATCGTACAGCGGCCCATTCGGCTGCACGCCGGTCTGCATAGCGTAGAGTTCGGAAAAATGCGGCACCTGGGGGTAGGTCGCGTCGCGTACCAAGTGTCCGGTATCGTCCAGCGAGCCGAGAGTGAACAGCGGCTGAGCACCTGCGGTCTGCAAGGCGGCGAACCGTTCGGGCACCCGTTGTCCGTGCAGCATCACCACGTCGGCATTGCCTTGCAAGAAGGCCTTCTCGGCCGCGCCGGGTTCGACGGGACCGAACACCACTTCCATGCGCACGCCCAGCAGGTAGAGGCCGAGGAGCGCAGCAAGATCGGAGCCCACCGGGTTTGCCGCAACGACGCGGGCGCGAGGGTCGCCAGCGAATACGCTTGCCCGACCGACGACTAGGCCGACACCGGTTCCCGCCACCACGGGCACCCAGTGGGCAACGTCAAATTTCGCGCGGGGATCGCCGACCATCCAGGCGAGCGCAGCCTGTCCAGGCGCCAGCAGCACAGTCTGCCCGTCCGGTACCCCGCGAACCTCGAACTGATTGGCGCCGGTCACACCATCGGCACTGCCGACCTCTACCCGGCGGATTGACGTGTCAGGCGACAACGATTGCTGAAGCGCCGGCAGCAGCGCATCGGCCCAGCGGTTGAGCGTCCCGTCGGCAGGACCGGCGACCAGCAGCTTGGGGTTTTCGGCAAATGGTGCAATCACCGCTGGTGAGGGCGTGGCTGATAGCTGCCCCGCCCGCATCGCGGCAGGCAGGCTTGTCGCCCACGTCAGCAATCGGCGCCGACTCGGCGGCAGGTCGGTCATCCCGGTGCCCCACCCATAGATCTTCCTAACCTGAACCGGTCCGGGCGCAAAGTACGGCCCGGCAGGCGTCTATTCATCGTACGAAACGAGAGCCTCGCAGGGGATATCGAGACGGCCGCGTCCTTTCAGGAACGTCAACTCGATCAGTGCCGCCGCGGCCGGTACGATCGCACCGAGTTCACGCAGAAGAGTAATGCCGGCCGCCATGGTTCCACCGGTCGCCAACAGATCATCGACCACCACCACACGTTGGCCGCGCTGGATCGCATCGGCCTGCACCTCAATCCGGTCCATGCCGTATTCCAGCGCGTAGTTCAGGCCGACCGTTTCGCCGGGTAGCTTGCCGCGCTTGCGCAGCATGATGAAGCCGCAGCCGAGTTTGAGTGCCAGCGGCGCGGCGATCAGGAAGCCGCGGCTCTCGATCCCGGCGAGCATGTCTGGCTGATAGGCACGCACCGCCTTCGCCATGCGGCCCATCGCCACCTGCCAGGCATCCGCGTCCCGAAGCAGCGTCGAGATGTCATAGAACAGGATGCCGGGCTTCGGGAAATCCGGAATGCCCCGGATATATTCCTTGAGGTCCATGCGCCTGCCTTTCCCGTCAAGGGTTCGGTGTCGCATGTAGAACGCAGGGCAGACACCTGCAATGCGGCTGGTTGCCGAACGACCGGATGGGCGGGCAGACTGTCGGTGACCGAGCGGAGGCAGCTGATGAGCGAGACGGAATTGCGCAACGCCGATATCGACGTGGCCCTGGCCGAGGCGAAGGAAGCGTATGTAAAGCGCAACCCGAAAAGCCTCGCCCGCTTCGTCGAGGCCACCGCGGTTATGCCCGGCGGCAACACGCGCACGGTGCTGCACTACGCTCCGTTCCCACTCGGCATCGCACGCGGCGAGGGCTGCCGGCTGTGGGACCTGGATGGCGCCGAGTACATTGACTTCCTCGGCGAGTATACCGCTGGCATCTATGGTCATTCGCATCCGAAGATCCGCGCCGCGGTGGATTGCGCGCTGGATGCCGGGATCAACTTCGGCGGCACCAACCTGACCGAGGCGAAATTCGCGCGGGTCATCTGCGATCGGTTCGGGCTGGAGCGTGTGCGCTTCACCAACTCAGGCACCGAGGCGAACATGTTGGCGATCTCGGTCGCGCGCATCTTCACCGGGCGGTCGAAGGTGATGGTGTTCAACGGCGGCTACCACGGCGCGGTGTTCGGCTTCG
>JBKPOG010000073.1:0-3629 GCA_046732975.1 Pseudomonadota bacterium | reverse complement strand
GCCGTGTGCGCCAGTAACTGTGGCAGATGGCATCCCTTGCTCCCCCTGGCCGATGCAGGATCACTCGGGCCGCTCGCTGGCGATTTGCATTCGCCCTTTATGGCCCGCGCAATGATCGTGTTATCGATGGCACAATCTACTAAAAGTTGTGGAGCATGGTGAAGTGTTCTCGCGGTTTTCGGATGAAATGTATCATCGACAATCAATGGTTGTTCGATTGTGAATTTTCCGACAATGGCGATGCCTCAATTGACAAGTGGCCAACCGACGCGTTCGGCAGAATAGACATGGGCCGCGCAAAAGCTTGACGTCGCACGCCTTTAGCCGATCTGGCGGCCGGAGCCGCCACTAGGACTGCAGATCCGTGTCACGTGCACCGATGGTGCGTGAACGATACTCCTCGGGCACGGCGTGACCGAAATCGGTGAAGGCCCGCCTCACTGCTTCCGGCGTCGAACCGAAGACCTGCTTCCGGTTCTCCCGCGCCCAGGCATTGGAACCGATGATCGGTCCTAGCGAACCCTGGAAGTGTGGCATGACATGACGGGCGAACAGCTCATAGCTGCGCAGTGTCTGCTCCCGATTCGCCCACTCATGTGCACGGAACAGGATACCGCCGAATCCGCCTTGACTGAATTCGAGCAGGCGGTTGATGCCCTTGATCACTGTCTCCGGCGATCCGACCAACGTGGTTCCCATGCTAACGCCGTCCCGCAGCGGATTATCCGCACGGCCTGGAGGGCGGCCCAGCGTGTCCTCGAAATAGGTGACCGTCTCGATTCGTTCGCCCTTCTTCACCTCCGCCAGTGCCTGCTCGTCATCCTCGGCAATGTGCGCATTGACCACGACGCGCCAGTTCCTGCGGTCCATCGTCTTGCCGTGCTTCGCCGCTGCCTCTTCGGCGATTTTCCACTGGTTAGCCAACGCCTCGGGGCCGCCAGGCAGGCCGGCACCGATCGACAGCACACCGACACCGTGCGTGCCGGCCGCGATCATGCCGAAGGGCGTGATTGTGCTGGCCACCGCGATCTCGAAGCAGGGGTCGCTGTACGGCGCGAGGTGGAGGCGGGCATCCCGCATTTCGAACCAGTCGGTCTTCATCGTCACCGGCTCTTCGCATTTCAACAGACGCATGATCGCGTCCATCGCCTCCAGCATGCGCGGCCGCTGGGTCGAAGGCTCGATGCCCAGCATGTAGGCATCCGAGGTCAGGGCGCCCGGCCCACAGCCCAACATGGCGCGTCCGCGCGTCATATGGTCAAGCTGCACCCAGCGCTGCGCCACCATCAACGGGTGATGATACGGCAGACTGGTGACGCCCGAGCCCAACCTTATGTGCTTTGTCCGCTCCGCCGCGGCGGCGATGATGAGTTCTGGTGCCGCAATGAGTTCCCATCCAGCGGAGTGGTGTTCGCCAACCCAGGCCTCATCGTAGCCCAGCCAGTCCAGCCACTCGAGCAATTCGATATCACGGTTCATCGCCAGCGTCGGGTTTTCGCCGACGCGATGAAACGGTGCCAGAAATATGCCGAACTTCATGCCGCGATGGGCCATCAGAAATCTCCGCGTCTCGTCGGCGCGCATGGTGCAACGTTCGGCGGTGGTAGCCAAGCTGAGCCACCCGTGGTGTCGGATCTTATTGAGTAGAGGATCGGCTCAGAATGCGGTCGGCCTTTGGCGCTTCACTTCGTCGTCGCGAAGGCTTCGACCTGTAACAGGTAATCTGGGCTCGATAATTGCGGCGTGGGGACCGTCAGGCTCTTCGGCGAAGGCGGCCCGAAATAGCGTTCGGTCAAATCGGGGTATTTGTCGAACTCGGCGGGCGCCGTGCTACGGGTCACCGTGAAGACGATGTCGTTGACGCTCGCGCCACCGGCCTTCAGACACGCGTCAACATTCTTGCCAACCGGCTCGATCTGCGCGCGCATGTCGCCCTTGCCCACGACATTTCCGGCGTCATCACGCGCGACCTGCCCGCCGACGACCAGCCAATGACCGCCGTCGCGCAGCGCGACCAATGTCGTCGGCGGAGCCGCCGCGCAAGGCGTGCCGACGATCGTCGGAGCGGGCAAGTCCTCGACTGCATGCCAGTTCAGGTCGGCTCGCTTGATGTACTCGGCGGCCTGTTCCCGCCACTTCTCCAACCAGAAGGTGTTATGAACGAGGTAGAGCTTGCCATCAACGATCGCCCACGCATTCGGATCAACCGAGTCCTTGTGGGCGGCGGCATCGTTCGTCACGCCCATCGCACAATAGCCGTCGTATTGCGGGGCGAAGCGATTGGGCTCTTTGCTGAACATTTCGCGGTGCTCGGTGCTGGCGAAACGCCAGCGCAATTTATGCCACGAGTACTCGTAGTCCGGTTTGCCCTGAACGGGCCGTCCGTCGGTGAAATAGGCGACGGGATCGTAGCCACTGATCGAGAGGCCGGATTCATCGGCCCTGGCCGGGGCTCCCACAGTCATCGCGAGCAGTAGACCAAGTAGCGCGCTGCCGATTGCTGCTGTCTGAGAAAAAGCTCTCCGCATGGTCTTCCCCCTCGGTGACGTGGCGTTGAACGCTTCCGTGGCCACCCATTCGGCGCGGCACCGCAGCCAGTCGAAGTGGCTACTCTTGCCGCGCCGGCTCACCTCGCTCGGCGCCCGTCCGTCGCGGTGCTGCCCTTCAAGAATCTGTCGGCCGATACCGTTCATGACTTCTTCAGTGATGGCATCACGGAGGATGTCATCACCGCGCTCAGTCGTTTCTCGAACCTGCTTGTCATCTCGAAGTCCGCCAGCTTTCCGTTCAAAGATTCGAACGCTTCGCCCACTGATATCGGCCGCGCACTTGGAGCACGTTATCTGCTCGTGGGCAGCATCCGGCGCGCTGAGAATCGGGTTCGAGTCGGTGTCGAGTTGATTGAGGCGGCGACGGCGCGCCTCGTCTGGTCGGAGACGTACGAAGCCGAGGTCGACGACATCTTCGCTGTGCAGGAGAAGATAGCACAACGTGTTGTTGGGGCAGCAGCGGTAAAGCTCACGCGCTTCGAGAAGGAGCGTGCGTTGGCAAAGCCGACGAACAACCTTGCGGCGTACGAGTACGTTCTGCGCGGTCGTGAGGCGTTCTCGCAGGAAACGCGTGACGACAATGACGAGGCGATCGAGCTCTTTCAGCACGCTATTGATCTCGATCCCAACTATGCCGACGCCTATGCCGCACTGGCTGTCTCACATTACATGGCGGTGATATCAGGCTGGGCCGAATTCCGCGAGGCAGAACTTAAACAAGCGGAGGAGCTCGCCTTGAAGGCGTTGGCGCTGGATCCTGTTACGACGCGTGCGTATAACGCCCTGGCCCAAATCGAGCTTTATCGGAAGCACTACGATCTCGCGCTGGCTCAGATCGATCGTGCGCTTGAGATCAACCCGAGCGACGTGGAAAGTTACGCTGCCCGTGGGGCGTTCCTGGTGTGGGCAGGCAGGGCCGCGGAGGCGCTGCCTTGGTTGGAGGGCGCTCTTCGCTTTGACTCAGCCAACGGCTTTGCGGCTTCAAAGCTGTGCATGGCGTATTACCTACTTGGCCGGTATGCGGACGCCGTAGACGCTGGCGTGCGCGGCCTTTCCCGGAGGCCAGGGCGTAACACCCAG
>JBKPOG010000072.1:0-14442 GCA_046732975.1 Pseudomonadota bacterium | reverse complement strand
GCCTCTGCTCTGCCACGACCTCGCCATGCTAACGGCGGTCCGCAATTCCAGCGACTTTGCGCCTTGTTCACGAGATAGATCCAAAGCCCTACGATACCATGTATCGGATTGATCGGAAGCATCAGCCGCAGACGACCTGACAATATCCCCCTTCAGCCGTAGCATCTCAGCCTGCCAGAAGCGCTCCGCATTTGCTTCTGACAGTCTCAGCGCTTCGTTGATGGCAGTCAGCGCAAGCTCCGTTTCCCCATTAAGGAGATATGCCTCGGCAAGATCAGAGTAGAAGAACGGACCAAGCAACTTGGAAAGCGATGTGTGCCGTTCCAACCCGCCAAGTAGCTCCTTGATACCCTCCGACGCTCTTCCATTGTGGGCTGAGACCCAGCCGCGCAGCATGGTGCCGACCGCGCAGTACTGGGGCAATCTGTGCTTCGTGCCCAGATCAACCAGCCGCTCGCTGCACGTGAGTACCGCGGGCAAGTCGCGACGCATCTGATGAGCCAATGCAGCCCACATCGAGCCGTGGACCAATGTCGGCACATGCGCAAGTTTTTCACTGATGGCCACAGCATCGTGCGCACTTTGGGAGGCTTGATCGGGGAAACCCAGCAACCATAGTGCCAGGGAGCCTTGGCCTTTGCCGCAGACCGTCACGTCATGACCACCATATAGGAAGGCCTGCTCTCGATGCCTCTCTTCATCGTAAAGGCTGAGACCTTGCGCAACGTGCTTGCTGGCGGAAGCCAGCCTTCCAAGAAATAGTTCAGTCGGCCAGGCCGCATGATGGGCTTGTAGGCGAAGCGCCGATTCGCCGCGCCGATTCGCCACTTTGAACAAGTCATCAACAAGGGCGCGCGCAATATCTGGCTCCCCATTCGTAACGTGGAAGAACCACAGTCCCCAGGCCGAACTGAACCATTCATGATCAGCATTCAGCTGTTGAGCCAGGGTCAGCGCACGACGGTAAGTCTGCTCTATCTCCAAAGCGCTCCAGCCCCTGGTTGTTATGACAACGGGCCCCAGGACCAATTGCAATGCAAGTTCCCGTTCTGCGCGCCGCGGCGTGTCCGGGAGACTTTCGAGTGCTTTGATCCCTTTTTGTACATGGGCGATCGCCTCGAGATTCGCCGATCGTTGGGAGGCGCGACGTGCAGCTTCCAGCCAGTATCCGCTTGCGAGTTCCGAGTGTCCTGCCTCGGAAAAGTGGTGCGCCAGTAGTTCGGCTTCCACAGAATCGAAATTGGCCAAGGCGGCGGCAATGCGGGAATGGATTTCCTGCCGCGGTCCACGCAGCAAGGTACCATAGGCTGCATCCTGAATCAGCGCATGCTTGAAGCG
This sequence comes from Pseudomonadota bacterium, assembly GCA_046732975.1. Lineage (GTDB taxonomy): Bacteria > Pseudomonadota > Alphaproteobacteria > Acetobacterales > Acetobacteraceae > JAMXLO01. The sequence continues at coordinate 13,104 of JBKPOG010000072.1, read as the reverse complement.
GAAAACGGCCGCCGGGGGTACATCTCGCTGGAGGATGAGCCCAGCATCGACCAATCGGTCTACGGCCTGCCGAAGTTGAGCTTCGGATTGACGCGCAACCGTGGAAAGCAAGTCATAGGAGAACTCGCGTCCGATAGCCGCGCCGATTTGCGCGACAGCGGTAACTTGAGGGCCCAGCCGGTCGAGGCGGGCCATTAGTGAGGCATGCAGAGTTGACGGCACCGATAGCCTTGTTGGGAAGGCCGCAGAGACAATACCACGTGCTACGTTCGCGCTAGACTCAAGGACGGCTTTCGTTAACTCCTCGGCGAAAAGCGGAATGCCGTCAGTCCGTTCCGCGATCTCGGCCACGACATCGTTCGGAAGCGCTGTATTGGCGGTCACAAGGCCCCTGATCAGTGCGGCGGTATGACGAAGATCCAAACGCGTCAGAGCCATCGTGGTGACATGCGGCTGACCGGTCCAAGGAGCGACGAACTCCGGGCGAAATGTCAGGACGAGAAGCACGGGCAAGTGCCGCACCCGTTCAATCGTAAGATCAAGCAGCCCACGTGAGCTTGGGTCAATCCAATGAACATCCTCGAAGACCATTAATACGGGTTGCACCCGTGCCAAGGCGTCCAGCTGCTGAAGCAGCGCCTCGAAGGTCCGTTCCTTCTTCTGTTGCGGGGGCAGATTAATCGCTGGATGAGTATCGGAAGCCTCGGCGATCAAGAGTAGCTCGGCAAGGAGCGCCACATCTTCATTCGGCGGAGACGCCGGTGCGAGCAGCGCTCTCAGTTTTTCGAGGCGAGCCTCTCTCGTATCCCCGCGCGCAAAGCCGGCAGCCCTTTCCAGTTGCGCGGCAAACGGATACAGGGCGGTGTCGGTGTGATGAGGCGAGCAAAAATATCTCAGGCGGATATGCGGCTCATCCTTGATGAGCCGATCAAGTGCGGAAACTAAACGCGACTTGCCGATGCCTGGTTCACCCGACAGCAGCACCACCCGCCCTTCGTTGTGAATGGCGTCCTGCCAGCGCCTGAGCAGGAGTGCGATCTCTTCGTCTCGGGCGACGAGTGGTGTGAGCGATGAACCCCGTAGCGCCTCAAATCTACTTTCCACCGCACTGGGACGCAGCACCTGGCACACCGGTACTGGATCAGCGATACCCTTCAGCGCAACCGAACCGAGGTCAGAATAATCAAACAGATCTCCTATGAGCTGTCGAGTGCTTCCAGAAATTACGATCGTGTCAGGTTTGGCTATTGCCTGCAGACGTGCGGCTACGTTCGGCGTATCGCCGATTGCCGTCTGTTGCCATGCCTCACCTGTACCAATCGGCGCTCCTACAACAACCAGACCCGTGGCAACACCAATGCGGACCCGTACGCGACCATTCAGTACCGGATTGCGGCCGATCGCTGGGATGATTTCAAGTGCGGCGCGCACTGCCCTCTCTGCATCCGTTTCACGAGCTTCCGGCCATCCAAAATAGATGAGCACGCCGTCACCAACGTATCGGGCGACAAAACCTTCGAACTTGCTTATCATAGTCGCCACGCAAGCTTGGTATTCACGAATTACGAAACTCAGATCTTCCGGATCCAATTGGGTGGACAGACGCGTAAAATCAGCCATGTCGCAGAACATCACAGTGACTTGGCGTCGTTCACCAACGGATTGTTGCGAGCTACCGATGCTTTTAGTGTCCGGTGGTGCGTTGGATGCCGATTCGCCAGCGGCATCGTCATCTCGCCGCAGCTTTGCAATCGCGTCCAGCAGCCGACGTCGGTGGCCGACCGACGTAACCCCGAGATCCCTCAGGTCTTCTGAAGTCAAGTTTGGTAAGAGATCAGCATACACATCGTTCTGCTCGAACGCCGCTTGGTATTGCTCGAGACCAAGATTCTGTAGCCAGTCTGCGACATTCATTGCAGCCTCAATGTTTACTGCGTGCCGCTCCGATTTGCCGATGGCCAAGGCAGCCCGAGGTTCTCGCGCAATGTCGTGCCCTTGTATTCCTTCTGGAAAATTCCGCGCCGCTGCAGCTCAGGCACGACGAACTTCACGAAATCCTCGAATGTGCCGGGGATGTGTGTGCCGCCGACCACGTAGCCATCGCATGCGCGTTCCACGAACCACTGCTCCAGCCGGTCGGCGATTTCCTTCGGACCGCCGACGATCGCCTCGCGCGGCCGTCCGCGCCGCGTCACCTCCAGGAAATCGCGCACCGTTGGATTGCGTCCGGTCACGCGCATCACGCGATCGCGCATCGCCTGCATTCCCGACATGCCTTCCAGCTCCTCGTCGGTGAATGCCTCGTCCATCCCTTTCCTGGCGAAATCGAAATTCAATGCTTCGGACAGCAGCGACAAGCCATCGACCTCACGATAAAGGCTATCGATCAAGGCCTTCTTGTCCTCGGCTTCCGCCTTGGTCGCCGCCGCCACCGGATAGGCGATCGTATTGACGGTGACCAGGTCAGGATCGCGTCCTCGACCTGCAATACCTTCCTTGAAGGCCGCGTAGCGTCGCTTGCCCTCTTCGAAATCCGGATAACCGACGAACACCGTCTCTGCCCAGCGCTCGGAGAACTGCACGCCGCGATCCGATGAGCCGGCCTGGATGATCACCGGATGCCCCTGCGGCGAACGCGGCACGGTGAAAGTGCCACGCGACGTCAGGTACTTCCCGCGATATTCCATGCGGCGCACCTTGTCAGGGTGCGCGAACAGTCCCGACTGCTTGTCCACCACCAGCGCATCGTCTTCCCAGCCATTCCAGCAGCCGAGGACGATTTCCATGAACTCGTCGGCGCGGTCGTAGCGAAGATCGTGCGCGAGGTGTACGTCGCGCCCCATGTTGTGCGCCTCGCCATCATTCACCGATGTCACCACGTTCCACGCCGCACGGCCGCCCAGCAAATGGTCCACTGTTTGGAATCGCCGCGCGACATCGAACGGCTCGTAATATGTCGTTGACGCCGTGGCGCCGATGCCGAGACGACTTGTGCCAAAACCCATGGCCAGCAAGGTGGCCACCGGGTCCAGCTTCACCACACGCACGCCGTTCGCCACGACTTCGGCTGGGTTGCCGCCATAGATGTCCGGCATCGCCAGCCGATCATCGAAGAATGCGAGCTGGAATTTTCCTTCCTCCAGCACCTGCCCAATCTTCTGGTAATACGCAGCAGTGGTGAAATCCGTGCGACTTTCCGGATGCCGCCAGGAACTCGCCAGCGTCGTGCAGTTCTGTGCCTGCAGAAAACCGACCAGAACCATCTGACGCATGACGTCGACCTTTCAGAACTGATAGCGTCGTAACCCACCATCGACCGGAATGACAGTTCCGGTGATGTAGCGGGCCAAGGGCGATGCAAGCCACACCGCCATCACTGCAAGGTCTTCCGGCTCACCCCAGTAGCGGACCGGTATCTCGGTCTCGGCGAAACTCTTGCGGTAATCTTCGGGATAGTTGCGGCGGATCTGCTCGCTCATGATGCGACCGGGTGGGATCGAGTTCACCGTTATGCCGAATTGCCCCACCTCGCGCGACAATCCTTTCGCCCAGGCATGCAGCGCCGCCTTGGCAGAGAACGCGGCATTCAGGTGCTCCGGCTCCGACTTGCCGGTGATGTTGATGATCCGTCCCCAGCGCCGTTCGATCATCTTCGGCAGCAGCGCATGCGCGATCTGCCGCTGGCGGGTGAAGTTCAGCGTCATCGCCTCCACCCAGCGTTCTTCCGGTGCGTTGATCGGCAGCACCCGGCTGCCACCGGCGTTGTTCACCAGGATATCGACATGCCCGAGTTCGGCGTAGGCGACATCGCGCAGCATCTCCGCCGCATCCTCCGCCATGATGTCCTGCCGCACCAGCACGGGGCGCACGCCACCCGCGCCAGCTGCCTCTTCGGCCATCGCCTCCATCAACTCGACGCGTCGTGCGACTGCAGCAACATGCACACCCTCGATCGCCAGCATTTTGGCAATCGCGCGGCCAATGCCCATGCTGGCGCCCGTCACCAGCGCTGTCTTGCCCTTAAGCTGCAGATCCATCGCTCAGCGTCCCTTGAACACTGGCTTACGCTTCTCGATGAACGCCTGTCGCGCCTCCTGCGCATCCTCGGTCTTGCTCAACATCACCGTGACGCCCTGTTCGAAGCGGTAGCCATCGCGCGCCGGCATGTGCATCGTCGTGTTCATCGACTGCTTGGCATAGCGCACGCCTATCGGGCTCTTCGACGCGATCTCGGCAGCGAGCTTCGACGCCTCGGGCATCAGCTGCTCCAATGGCACGCAGCACTCCACCACGCCGGTGCGATACAGTTCCTCGGCCGGTACGCGCCAGCCGGTGTAGAACATGCGCCGCGCGCGTGAGCGGCCGAACAGCGTCTGCAGCATCGCCGCGCCGCCGGCCAGGCCGACATCGATCTCCGGCATGCCAAGCTGAGCATTCTCCGAGCACAGAATGATGTCGCAGGATGCCGCCAGCCCGAGACCCGCACCGAGCGCCGGACCATTGACCGCTGCGATCACCGGCTTGGCGCATTCGGCAATGGCGTTGAAGCATTCGCGCGCCAGCCGGTTGAAGTGCCAATACTCGCCCGGATGGTCCGGGTCGGGCCGCTCCTTCATGTCGGCACCAGCAGAGAACATCCTTCCGGTTCCGGTCAGGATCGCCACGCGCACATCGTCGCGATCGGTCAGCGCATCGAAGGTGGCGATCAGTTCCTGGCGAACCTCCGAGTTCTGTGCATTAACCGGTGGACGGTCCATCACCACGGTGGCGATATAGTCCTGCACTGTCAGTTTGACCGAACCGCCCATGGCTGTTCCTCGATCGGCATTCCCGACTTACGCTAGGAGAAGGGAATCCCATGCGCAAGGATAGCGCTATGTCCATCTACGAGCAGAACCTCGACCGCAATCCGGCCAACTATGTGCCGCTTTCACCGGTGTCTTTCCTGATGCGGGCAGCCCGCATTTACGGATCGCGCACCGCGGTAATTTACGCCGAGCGACGCTACACTTATGCCCAGTTCTTCGATCGTGCCCGTCGGCTGGCATCAGCCTTGGCGAATGCCGGGATCGGGACGGGCGACACCGTGGCGATCATGGCACCCAACATTCCGGAGATGCTGGAGGCGCACTACGCCGTGCCGATGCTCGGCGCGGTACTGTGCTCGATCAATATCCGTCTGGATGCGGCGGCGGTTGGCTTTATCCTGCAGCACTCCGAAGCCAAGCTCGTGCTGGTCGATGGCGAGTTCGCCGCATTGATGCCGGCGGCCGGTCCTCGCGTCATTGACCTCGATGACGAATATGAGGCGTTCATCGCTGGCGGTGATCCACAATTCCCTGTGCGCCTGCCGGATGACGAATGGCAGGCGATTGCGCTGAATTATACGTCGGGCACGACGGGTAATCCCAAGGGCGTGGTGCTGCATCATCGCGGCGCCTATCTCAACGCGGTCGGCAATGCGTTGACCTTCGGGTTGTCGCCACGCAGCGTCTATCTGTGGACGCTGCCAATGTTCCACTGCAACGGCTGGACCTACACCTGGGCCGTCACGCTGGCCGGTGGCACGCATGTCTGCCTGCGCCGCGTCGAGCCCGAGCCGATCTTCACCGCAATTGCCGAGCACGGCGTGACGCATATGTGCGCCGCACCGGTGGTGCTGAGCATGCTGATCCACGCGCCGGAGCAGGCCCGCCGCACGTTCCCCCAGATCGTGCAGATCGCTACCGGCGGGGCTGCGCCACCATCTATTGTGATCGCACGAATGGAGGCGATGGGCTTTGCGGTGACCCACCTATACGGTCTGACGGAAAGTTATGGTCCATCCACCGTCTGTATGTGGCAGCCCGAGCTCGATGACATGGCAATCGAACCGAAGGCAGCCTTCATGGCGCGACAGGGTGTGAATACGCCGACGCTGCAGGACGCGGCAGTGCTACATCCCTCCAGCATGGCGCCGGTCCCGGCCGATGGCGCGACGATGGGCGAACTGATGTTGCGCGGCAATACGGTGATGAAGGGCTATCTGAAGAATCCCGCAGCGAGCGACGAAGTGTTTGCCGGGGGTTGGTTTCACACCGGGGATCTCGCGGTGATGCATCCCGATGGCTACGTTGAAATCAAAGACCGCGCCAAGGACATCATCATTTCGGGCGGCGAGAACATCAGCTCCCTGGAGGTCGAAGAGGTGCTCTACAAACATCCTGACGTGATGGAGGCGGCGGTGGTGGCTCGCCCGGATGAAAAATGGGGCGAGACGCCCCAGGCCTTTGTCACACTGAAGCCCGATGCCGGCAATGTAACCGAAGCCGACATCATCGCCTGGTGCCGTGCACATCTGGCACATTTTAAGTGCCCACGCTTCGTCACCTTCGGGCCGCTGCCGAAGACATCGACCGGGAAGATACAAAAGTTTGAATTAAGGGGCGCCGCTTCAAACAGTTGACTAGCGACGCTAGGCTCCGAAAAGGCTTCGGAAGTACCTCGCTGCTACGGCTGGGTCGATTGAAACTTGTAGGCAGGGTGCGCTGTAAGGGGCCAGCGCACTCTGCTGTGATAAAAAACGATCCTTTACTCCGCCGCTGCCCGCTGCACGGGGATGTCCGTCGAGTAGCGTAGATGCACCGGCGCGTTCGCCTCCCACGGGTCCTTCAAGCCCAGTGACTTTCCGTGCTCCTTGACCGCCGGCATCACTTCCTTAACCAAGAGCTCGATGCAGCGACGGCGATCCTCCTTCGAGACCGTGCCGTCGTTGCCCCAGATGCCCATGATGCCGGGACGCGTCTGCTCGATCAGGTGCTTCAGTCGCGCGATCACCTGGTCCGGCGTGCCGGCGATGATCATCGTGTCGGCGACCTGCTCCTCGAAGGTCGGCTGGCCGCGCGGGTTCTTCGCGCGCCCGACGGCGAACTCGACGAAGCCGCGGCGGCCGGACGGCGAGAAGTAGCCGGCTGGATTGGCCCACACCGGATGCGCCAGACCGGTGAACTCGCCCTGCATCCACATGAACTGGCGTGCATTCTGCAGCGCCTTCTCTTCGCTGTCCTGCACATGCACACGGATCAGATAGCCAAAGTTCTCCGGGCCAGCTTCGTAGCCGACCTCTTTCGCCGCCTTCGAATAGGTGTCCCAGATCGTCTTCGTCGCATCGATCGCGGTATTCAATGCGATGTACGGATAGCGTTGCTGCGCGGTCCAGATCACCGTCTCGCGCGACAGCACGCCTGGTATCCACACCCGTGGATACGGCTTCTGCACTGGCAGCGCCCAGGGGTTCACCACACGATGCTGATAGTGCGTGCCTTCCCAGCGGAACGGCCCCGGTTGGGTCCAGATCTTGGTGACGAGGTCGTGGGCTTCGACGAAGCGTTCCCGGTTGTAGGCGGGGTTCACTCCGTTGGCCAACTGCTCCTGGCCGCCGCCACGCACGAAGCCCGAGACCACCCGACCCTTCGAGATCATGTCGATCATCGCGATCTCTTCTGCGAGCTGCACCGGGTTGTCCGCCAGCGGCAGCGGATTGCCGAGGAACACGATCTTTGCCCGCTTGGTTACGGCAGCAAGGATCGCGCCGAACATGTTGGTGCGCGACTGCATGCAGAACGGCGCATTGTGGTGCTCGTTCAGCATGATGCCGTCGACGCCCCATTCGTCGGCCAGGATGTATTCTTCAAGGTACTCGTTATAGAGCCGGCTGCCCTCCACCGGATCATAGTGGCTGTTCGAGAAGGTCAGCGCCGTCGCGCCATATTTCAGCCCCTCCTTCGCGTCGTAGGCGGCCATCGGCTGTTCGGTGAAATACATCAGGTGCATGGCGTGCTCCCTTCAGTTCGCATTGACGAATGTCAAGACGAGCCTTGCCAGCTCGTCTGGTTTTTCCATATCCACATAGTGGCCGCAGGCAGCGACGGTTTCCAGCCGCGCATTGCGCAGAGACTTGACATAGACGTCGCCCGCGCTCTTCGGCACGTGCTTGTCATTGTCGCCCCACACCACCAATGCGGGCGTCTTCACGCCGCCCAGCAGGTGCGGCAGTGTCTGCGAGTACATGTATGGTTTCCAGGCAGTGCGGAACACCATCTCGCGGCAGATGTCCCACTGCTCGAGCTGGTCCGTGGTCACCTCGCCATAGACGCGCACGAATGCTTCCTGGTTGTGGAACCCTGCCTGCGGATAATCGAGATACGACACAATCGCTTGGTCGAAGATGTAGCCGTCCGGTGGATTGATGCCCATCGCGCCGACCAGCACCAGCTTGCGGTATGCGGTTGGTGACTGACTCGCCATCTCGGCGGCAATCCAACCGCCGAAGCCCAACCCCACCAGCGATACGTCGCTTAGTCCCAGATCCGCCAGCACCCAGCTGTGCATTGCCGCGATGTCGCGCACGCTGCGCAACCATTGCGGCCGTTCCGACTTGCCCCAGCCGGGATGGTGCGGCACCAACACGTCGAAGCTTTGCGCCAACGTATCATAGAATGGCAGCCGGTCCGGCGTACCGATGTCGTGATGCAGCACCAGCACCGGCCGACCGCTGCCGGCGCGCATCAGATGCAGTTTGGTCCCGGCAATAGGCATGGAGGTCTCGTTCCACGTCACGCTGCTCGGCATTCGACATCCCCTCTGGCGCTTGCTTGGCGGGCAGGATACTCACCGGTAGCCAGAGTGTCCAATTTGGCAGGAGGAGCGCGATGCCGGACCTTGCGGGTAAAGTTGCAATCGTAACGGGTGCGAGTCGTGGCATCGGTGCCGCCGCGGCACAAGCTTTGGCAGAAGCCGGTGCGTCGGTCATCCTGGCGGCGCGCAGCCAGGCACAGACAGAAGCGAGCGCGCAGCAAATTACCTCCAACGGTGGCAAAGCTTTCGCATTGACCTGCGACGTGTCGGACTACGCCGCGTGTGAACACCTGGTGCATGAAACCACCCGGCGCTTCGGGCCGCCTGACATCCTGGTCAACAACGCCGGCGTGATTGAACCGATCAGCATGGTCGCCACCGCCGAGCCGAGCGAATGGGCGCGCAGCATCGAGATCAACGTTATCGGCGCCTATTACGCGATCCGCGCCGTCCTTCCCAGCATGCTGGAACGCGGCCAGGGCGACATCATCAACGTTTCCTCCGGCGCAGCCATCCGTCCGCTGGAGGGCTGGAGCGCCTATTGTTCCGGTAAGGCGGCGTTGGCCATGCTGACACGCGCAATTGACCTGGAGCATCGTGCCGGTGGCATCCGCGTGTTCGGCTTTCAGCCTGGCACCACCGACACCGACATGCAGGTGACGATCCGCGCATCCGGCATCAACATGATCAGCCGGATCCCGCGCGAACAGCTTACTCCAGTGGCGCATCCGGCGCGTGCCATTGTTTATCTGTGCACCAAAGAGGCTGATGATCTTTCAGGCAAGGAGTTCTCCTTGCGCGATGATGATTTCCGACGCCGCCTCGAGCTCGGCTGAAACCCAATTCCGGTCAAAACGCTGCAATGAGCCATGCGCGAGGGTAACGCGGATTCGGCCCGACCTACGCTGCGAGCTGCATCGACGGGACAGTCAACTCCTTCGTCACAGGAATCTCGGTGGTGTTTAGAGTACATCCCACCCAACGGCCCGGATGGAAGCCGTTTTGGGTATAAAACCCAAACGCCTCTCGGACCGAGTTCAGACAGATCCTGTGGACCCCACACCTCCGCACATATTTCTCTGCCATGTTGAGCATGATGGTGCCGAGACCTTGCCCCCGCCACGGGTCATCGATGGCAACCAGGCGGAACACTGCGATGCCCTGTTGGAGCTTGAGGTCGATCCGGATCGTGCCGATGACCATGTCATCGGCAAGCAAGATCAGCGGGTGATTCGTGGGCTTGTGCTCATCTGGCCAACCGGGATCGTACTCGCAGTAGTATTCAGATCCCTTGCCATTGTACTTGTCGAAAATGCACCGCTTCCGAACATCGTATAGCGGGCCCATTCGTCAGAGCTCCGCGGGGCGCGGAGCTCGAGACATCGAGGACGCACACGTTGAGGGCGAGGATTGCATCGGCCCCGTCCGTGTTCGCTTGGTCGCAGGTTCCGAACATGAAGACGGGATCATCGGATGGGTGCGCGGGACGGAGCCGGCAAACTTATCACCGCGCGGAGCCAGACGCTGGATGTACACATCCTCTAGCAGAGTTGCTAAGGACGCAGTGTAGGGCGCAGGAATGAGAAGTCGGTCAGCAGCGATGCCGATGCGCGAAAACTGGGTATCGCAGACCGACTATACCATTGTCAGCCCACCGGACACACTGATCGTCTGTCCAGTGATGTAGCCGGCATCGTCCGACAGCAGGAATGCGATCATCCCGGCATAATCATCGGGTTGGCCGAGGCGTCGCAACGGAATGGCACGTGCCAGCGCATCGCCGATCGACGGCGACGCGGCGCGAAAATTGTCGAACAGCGGCGTCTCTGTCGGTCCCGGGCACACCACGTTCAGCGTGATACCCTTGCGCGCCAGTTCACGCGCGAGCGTCTTGGTGAACGCGATCATGCCGCCCTTGCACGCGGCATACACGGCTTCGCCGGACGACCCCACGCGACCGGCATCGGATGCAACATTGACCACCCGCCCAAAGCCACGCTCCGCCATGCCGCGCGCCACCACATGATGCATGTTCAGCGGCCCGTACAAGTTGATCTGGATCACCTTGTCCCAGAGATCCCGATCGGTATCGAGAAAGTTCACCGGCGTATCCCAGCCGGCGATGTTTGCCATCGCCTCCACCGATCCGCATCCCGCCTCGAATGCGGCGACCGCCGCAGTGATTTGCGCGCGGTCGGTAATGTCAACGCCATACGCCCGTGCCTCGCCGCACTGCGCTGCCGTCGCCTGCGCGCCAATCTCGTCTAGATCGAAAATCCCCAGGACGCAGCCCTCCTGCGCCAGACCCAGCGCCGTGGCGCGTCCGATGCCGCTTGCGCCTCCCGTGAGGATGACGCGCCGACCGCTAAGTCCCAGCATGCTCGTACGATATCAACGCGTTGGTCCGCAGCCTGATGCTTTCCCGGGGAGAGCATCGAGAGGTACCGGCGCACTAGGCGGTGACAGGACCGCACGTTCGTCGCGCGCGCAGCACGCTACCAGCAGAAGATCGCCCCCGAGGTCAGCGAGCTCGGAGGCGGTTGTGCTCTGGTCGTCGTTCATGGTCCTCGAAACCTCTCGCAAACCATTGTTCCAGAGTAGACAATGCCTTCTCCCCGGTCACTCAAGCAGTCCGCAGCGTGCGTTATCGCGGCAATACGTCTCGGTTGATCCCGGTCTCTATTAATCCGAACGACATGGCGCGGCTCGAGCACACTGCGGTCGGGTTGGCATTTGGGCTCCCGTCCCCGCACCTTACAACGTCGCTGCCAGCCGTAACCTCGCCTCTCGCCCGATCGAGTAAGCGTACCGGCTGCCGAAGTTCCCAAGTGACTTGGAGCCGCCGCGCCGTGTGCCCTAAAAGCTGATGGCGGGGATTGGCCCCGCCATCTTTCCATTCGTTCCGCGAGTGCAGCACGGCGGGCGCGATCCGCACCCGCCATTGTACTCCGCCCTATGCTGCGTGCATCAGCTCCAGCGCGTCCTCGTAAACCGACATGTTCTTGCCGAACGAGATCGCCGCCGCCTGGCAGCCACACACCAGATGCATCCACCGCCACGGCTCGCGCGTGTTGTGGAATTCCTCGATCACCGCCTGATGGTGCTTGAAGGCGTGCATCTCGGTGAAATTGTCGTGGCAGACAATCTGGGCGAGCCGGTTGATCAGCACCTGTGGGTCGTACCGCAGGTTCACGTACTGCTGTGCCAGATTGACGGTCTGTTTCACCTCCGGCACCGCGCGCATCATGCCGAGGTTGGTCACCGTCGACCAGTCGGTCGGCGGCTGCGTGTAGATGCTCTGGGTGATCGCCTCGAGCAACTCCTCCTGCGACCGGTGCGGCAGCGCGGCGACCGCCGCGGCATCCGGCTGCAACTCCGCCTCCATGCGGTACTGGGTAGACTTCACCTCCGGCCCGGTGTGCCACAGCAGCAGGGTCAGCAGCTTGTTCTTCATGCTGAACCCATCGAGCCGGATCAGGTAGCGTCGCAGGTTGGCGCTGGTGTGCAGGTGCACGTCCATCGGATTGCCGGTGAGCGAGCGGAGGAACAGGCCCGCCGCGCCAATCGACAGCGCCTCGCCGGCGCCTTCCAGCGAAAGCCCATCGGCCAGCGCCTGGGCGATCATCTTCGGGATGTCGGGATAGGTCTTGACCGCTCGGATCGCCTCGCCGAGTTCGCCGATCTTCGCGGTCTCGTCGTCGCCTGTTCGCTGGCGAAGGATCCGGGTCAGCAAGCCATGCTGCTCGATCAGCGCATCGGCTTCCGGGACGAGGCGCTGAGCGGGGAAGCGGGCGACGTAACGCACTGCTGGCCGGAACAGCACTTTGAGGTGTTCCGCGCCTAGCGTCTCCATTGCGCGCCACAGATAGCCCGGGAACAGGAAGTAGTGGTCGTCCAGCGCATTCTTAGGCAGGGCGACGCTCATCAGCAGATCGAACGCCTCCATGGCCGGGACGTGATCCCAGAGCCACAGGAAGATGTGGTCCGCCTTGAGTGCCTCGCCACGGCTGCACGCCTTCAGGAAGGCTTCCTTGGCCGCTTCGATGCCCTCGGTGGTGGCCGCCTCCTCGCCCGAGCCGTCGTTGGCGAGATCGGCGGTGCGGCTGACCTGCGCGCCCGATGGATCGAGCGGCGCAAACTCCAGCAGGCTGTACGGCGATGTCACCGGGTCGTTGATGTGCTTGTTGGAGAGCGCGACGTGCTGGAGGATCGGCAGGAACTTGTCCTCGCCGTCGAGACGGTTCACCAGGTTGGTGATGGCGTGCAGGCCAGCAAGCGGGTGCAGCGGGCCGCCATGATGGCCGGGCGGCAGGTCGGCGGAGCGCACCACGGCGAGCGCCGAGGCAGTGAGCATCGTCTTCGGCTCGGTGCCAGCGCGCAGCTTCTCCAGTGCTTGGTCAATGATTTGGGCGGGTGGGGTCTGCTCGATGAACTGGACCAGTGGTTCGATGGTATCCGGATATTGGACGCGTTGATGCATTCGTGGAC
>JBKPOG010000071.1:0-15147 GCA_046732975.1 Pseudomonadota bacterium | reverse complement strand
CGGGCAAATCAATCTTCAGCGTCAGGTTCAGGAAATATGCCGTCTCCTCTAACGTTGCCGTCCCATGGCCGATCACAATGCCAGCGAGATCCGGATTTTCGCTGGCCAGTTTCTCGCAGAGCAGCACCAGCGCCTTCCAATCCGAGACATCGATCGCGGTACTGGGCACGTTGCGGTAACGGACCGGCAGTACTTCGGCGACCAGACCGGTTTCAGGAAACCGCGCTACGATCTCGTCAGAATGCATCACCTTGCCGGTCGCGCCGTAGTTCTGCAGATCGAGCGGCCCGGTGCCAACCGAGGCGATCGTCCCCCCTGTACCGATGAATGCAACCTTTGGCTTCATGCGACGATGACGCCGCCTGCCTCGACCGTGTCCAACACAGGCGGCCGACGCGTATGGAAGTCAGTGTCACGCTGATAGGCGTCGGCCACCTTCAGCAGTCGCGCTTCGGCGAACGGCCGCGCTGCGATCTGCAAGCCGATCGGACAGCCGTTTGGATCGAAGCCGCAGTTCACGCTGATCGCAGGCAGACCAAGATAATTGTAGGGTCGCGTAGCGGACGAAACCGCCATGAACTTCGCCTCGGTGCCCGGCGGTCCATGATCGATATCCGTGTCCGCGAGTGTCGGCAGGCAGGAGCGAATTGTCGGCGAGATCAGCACATCGACCTTGGCGAAGACCTCTTTCGCGAACGCCTTTAGGACGGGACCACGCCGGCTGAGCGCCTCGACGTAGTAAGTCGCTGGTATGGCATAGCCGCCATACATGCGGCCACTTATGTGAATGCCGTAGTCTCCCGCCCGCTCGCGCATCCATTGTGCGTGGATCGTCGCCGCTTCGACCCTCGAGACGATGCTGCCGTAAGTCGTTACTGCATCCATCAGCGGCAGCGTGATCGGCTGCACAGTTGCACCTCGCGCCACCAGCACCGCGACCGCGCGCTCCATCGCTTCCAGCACCGGCGGATCGACATTCTCCAGGAACCAGTTGGACGGCAGGCCGATACGCAGTCCGCGCACGTCGCCATCGAGCGCCGTTTCGTAGTCCGGCACAGGTTCATGCGAGCTGGTCGCATCCTTCGGATCGTGCCCAGCAATCAGCGTCAGCACACGAGCGCAATCGCGCGCAGTACGCGCCAGCGGCCCCACGTTGTCGGCGCTGAATGACAGCGGCATGACGCCATAACGCGAGACGCGCGTCTGCGTCGGCTTTATCCCTGTCACGCCGCAGGCTGCCGCTGGCAGGCGGATTGATCCGCCGGTATCCGATCCAAGCGCCATATAATTGAACCGCGCCGCCACGGAAACGCCGGAGCCGGACGACGACCCACCAGTGATGTACGGCAGGTTCCATGGATTGTGACAGTCGCCAAACGTGCGGTTGTGACCCGTCGGGTTCTGTGCGAACTCCGCCATGTTGAGGCCACCGAACGTGTAAGCGCCTGCGGCGCTCAGTCGCTCGATCACCGTTGCCGTAACGGCGGGACGCCAATCCTTGCGTAGCGCCGAGCCACAGGTGCTCAGCTTGCCAGCCTGATAGTACATGTCCTTGTGCATCATCGGCACGCCGTGCAGCGGGCCAGTCCACGCCTTCTCACGTACCGCGCGATCCGCCGCGCGTGCAGACTGTTCGGCAGCTTCGCGATCCAGCCAGATCGTGGCGTTCAGCTCGCCATTGACCGCCTCCATGTTGCGCCAGCAGGCGTCCAACAATTCGATCGACGTTGTATCGCCGTTCCGTACCGCATCGGCGGCCGCGACCAGCGACAGGTCCGTAAGGTCCGTCATCGCGGTCACTCCTTCGCTTCGTGCAGGGCCGCTTCAAAGCTCGCTGGCTCGTCCTCGAACACCAGCGTGCCGCGCAGCGCCTCGAAGGCGCGGATCGTCGAGATCAGCTCGGCCGCCATTCGCCGCGCCGGATCGTTGGGCGCCGCAATCCCGTGCCATCGCGAAATTGTTGCCTCTACCTCGGCCGCAAAGTCGTCCATGTTCGATCTCCCGCCGTTCTTCGCCACACTAGCCAAGGATACGGACCAAACGACATGCCGGATAGCGCTGCCGTCTTCGAAACCGATGTGCCCGCCAGGCTCGACCGCCTGCCATTTACGCGATTCCACTGGCTCGTGATCATCGCCCTCGGCATCGCCTGGGTGCTCGACGGGTTGGAAGTCACCATCGTTGGGTCGCTGTCCGGTGCACTCACCGAAAGCCCCGTGCTCCGCCTGACCGGCGCACAGGTTGGACTGGCCGCCAGCGCCTATCTAATCGGCGCCGTCGCCGGCGCGCTGTTCTTCGGCTGGCTCACCGATCGGCTCGGACGCAAGAAGCTCTTCAGCATCACAGTGCTGCTCTATCTCGTCGCCACCATCGCCTGCGGGCTTTCGTGGGATTTCTGGTCATTCGCACTGTTCCGCCTGTTGACGGGTGCCGGAATTGGCGGCGAATACGCAGCGGTCAACGCGACGATTCAGGAACTGATCCCAGCACGACGGCGCGGCTTCACCGACCTCGTGATCAACGGCAGCTTCTGGCTCGGCGCTGCCATCGGTGCACTCGGCGCGCTGCTGGTGCTGAACCCTGCGGTAATACCCGGCGACTACGGCTGGCGCTTCGCGTTCATTATTGGCGGTGCTCTCGGCTTCATCGTGCTGTTGTTGCGCCGATATTTGCCGGAAAGCCCGCGCTGGCTGATGACGCATGGCCAGCCCGAGGAGGCCGAACGCGTGGTAGCCGAAATCGAGCGGCGCGTCGAACAAGCAACCGGCAAGCCGCTGCCGCCCGTGCCGCACCAGACGCTTCGGTTGCGCACCGATGTACAGTCGTGGTTTGTACCAGCAGCCAGTGCACTGTTCACCGACTATCGCCGGCGCACCATTCTCGGCGTGGCACTGATGGCCGCGCAGGCGTTCTGCTACAACGCGGTGTTCTTCACCTACGCACTGATACTGCAGCAGTTCTACAATATCCCGTCGGGTGACATCGGCTGGTTCATGCTGCCATTTGCGCTGGGCAACTTCCTCGGACCGTTGGTCTTGGGTCGGCTGTTCGACACACTTGGCCGCAAACGCATGATCACCGCAACGTACGCAATCTCGGGAGTCCTGATGGCGTTCACCGGCTGGTTGTTCGCCGAGGGCTACCTCGACGCTACGCAGCAGACATTGGCCTGGACCGCGATCTTCTTCGTTGCCTCGGCGGCAGCCAGTTCGGCCTATCTGACCGTAGGCGAGAGCTTTCCGCTGGAGATGCGCGCCATCGCCATCGCGCTGTTCTACGCCTTCGGCACCGGCGTCGGTGGCGTTGTCGGCCCGGCACTATTCGGCGCGCTGATCGACACTGGACAACGCGTATCGATTCTTTGGGGCTATCTGCTCGGTGGTGCGCTGATGGTCGGAGCCGCAGTGGTTGCTGCGTGGCTCGCTGTCCCCGCAGAACGACGCGCGCTGGAGGATATTGCGCCGCCGTTGTCCTCGGTGCGGACCTGATCTTCTCTACCGCCGGCTACATTACTCGCGCGGCCGCTGATCGATCACCCGTCGGGCCTTGCCAAGTGAGCGCTCGATCGCATCCGGCGGCTCAACCACCACACGCGTGGTCAATCCAATAGTGTCCTTGATCCGCGCCGCGACCACCTTTGCTTCTGCCTGCAGCAGCACGGGATCAAAGAACTCTGGTCGCGCCTCGACATGCACTGCGACGTCGTCCATTCGCCCTTCGCGCGTCAGCACGATCTGGTAATGGCCGCTCAGCGGCTCGCTCTTCAGCAACTGCTCTTCAATCTGCGTGGGGAACATATTCACGCCACGCACGATCACCATGTCGTCGGACCGCCCGGTCACCTTTTCCATGCGACGCATCGTGCGCGCCGTGCCAGGCAGCAGGCGCGTCAGATCGCGCGTCCGATAGCGCACGACCGGCATGCCTTCCTTGGTGAGTGAGGTGAACACCAGTTCGCCGCGTTCCCCTTCAGGCAACACCGCGCCGATGTCCGGGTCGATGACCTCGGGATAGAAATGGTCCTCCCAGATGTGCAGTCCATCCTTGGTTTCGACGCACTCGTTCGCCACTCCCGGTCCCATCACCTCGGACAGACCGTAGATGTCCACCGCGTCCATAGCGAACCCGTGCTCGATCTCGTGACGCATCGCGTTGGTCCAAGGCTCGGCGCCAAAGATACCGATCTTCAACGAGCTGTCGCGCGGATCGATCCCCTGCCGACGAAACTCGTCGAGAATCGCCAGCATATAGCTCGGTGTCACCATGATCACGTCGGGACGGAAATCGGCGATGAGCTGCACCTGCCGCTCGGTCATGCCGCCTGACACCGGCACCACGGTGCAGCCGAGTTTTTCCGCGCCATAATGTGCACCAAGACCACCGGTGAACAGACCATAGCCATAGGCGACATGCACGATCATTCCGGGTCGGCCGCCGGCGGCGTAGATCGAACGCGCCACCACATGCGCCCAGATTTCGATGTCCCTCGCGGTGTAGCCCACTACGGTCGGCTTGCCGGTGGTACCGGACGAGGCATGGACGCGCACCAGCTTCTCGCGCGGAACGGCGAACATGCCGAAGGGGTAATTCGCCCTCAGGTCTTGCTTGGTGGTGAACGGAAACTTGGCAATGTCATCCAACGTGCGGAAGTCGTCCGGACGCACGCCGGCTGCATCAAACGCGGCACGATAATGCGGCACGTTGGTGTAGGCGTGCCGCAGCGTCCAAGCCAGCCGCTCCACTTGCAGCGCCGCAATTTCATCGCGGGAAGCAGTTTCAATCGCGTCGAGCCCAACCATCTAGCACCCCCTCCCCTCGCGGGAGGGGGAAGGGGGGAGGGGGCGGATCGTGCGCGAATGACCCCGAAATTCCGCAACCAGCTCGCCGTCCGCGGTGGACACGCGAACATCATAGATACCAGAGCGACCGGCATGCATTCGCTCCATTGCATCGGCGACCAGCACGTCCCCAACCTGTACCGGACGAATGAAGCTGATCGACGCGTGCTGAGCAACGGCAGGCTCACCACGCGGATTGACAACGAAGGCCATCGCGGAGTCGGCGAGCGCAAAGATGAATCCGCCATGGCAGATGCCATGTCCGTTCGCCATTGCCTCAGTGACCATCATCGACAGGCGCGCACGACCCGGCGCAATCTCGTCCAATCGCATACCCAGCCCGAGGCTGGCGCGATCCTCTGCCCACATCGCCTCCGCACGCGCCCGGACCACATCATCATTCATCCACGCCCCCCGAACACCGGGGGTCGCTTCTCCATGAAAGCCCGCACACCTTCGGCATAATCGGCGCTGCGTCCAGCAGCCTGCTGCAGATCCTGTTCCACATCGAGTTGCGCCTGCAGCGTATTCGTCGCTGACGCAAGGAACATGCGCTTCATCGCTGCCAGCGCCTCGGTCGGCTGCGTCGCCAGATGCGCCGCGAGCTTCTCGGCCTCTGCTGACAATTCCGCGTCTTCGACCATCCGCCAGATCATGCCCCATGCTGCCGCGCGTTCGGCGTCGATCGTCTCGCCAAGCATCATCAGCGCTCGCGCGCGCGCCTCGCCGATCAGCCGCGGCAGAAAAAAGCTCGCGCCAGAGTCCGGCACGAGGCCGATCTTGATGAACGCCTGGGCGAACTTCGCACTCCGCCCTGCAAGCACAATATCGCACGCCAGGGCGTAGCTCGCGCCGGCACCCGCGGCGATGCCATTGACCGCACCAACCACCGGCAAGCGCACCTCTCGCAACCGGTGCACAAGGCGATGGTGCAGCGCAGCGACCGCGCCAAGATCGGCCTGCCCAGGCATCACCGCCGGTCCAAGCTCCTGGCCGGAGCAGAACCCCCTGCCCTCACCGGTCAGCAGCAGCGCTCGGCACGACCGGTCGGCTTCCGCCTCATGCAACGCGTGCAGCAAGCCGCGCAGCATCGCTTCATTCGCGGCGTTCAGCTTCTCCGGCCGGTTCATCACCAACTTGCGCCAGCCGTCCCGTCGCTCGACGCGAACCTCGTCGCTCATGCGCGCCTCCACTCGGACCACGATACGAAACTCAGATCAGGCCGTGGTGTCTCATCCAGCATGCAGATGAACTCCAGCGAGTGCCCGTCCGGATCGTCGAAATATACGCTGGCCGCCGGCATCCACGTCAGCACCACCGGCTCGTCGATCGGCGTGCCATCGCCGGAACGCGGTATCAGTCCCGCTCGCCGCAGCGCCGCAACGGATTCGAACACCTGCGGCAGCGCCACATCGAACGCGATGTGCAGACGCAGGCGCAGCGGCGACGTGCCGATTGACCACAGACCGAGCAGTGCCTTGTCGGATGACGGCACCCAGAAGAACGCCACATTGCGCGCGGCAACGCGGTGCGCCAGCGGCAGGCCGAGGACATCGCGATAGAATGCGATCGAACGGTCCAGATCGCTGACCGTCAGATGCGCTTCGAACAGACCTTTGATCGGTACAATGGACATTTGCGTAGCTCTCTTACGCCCAGGGCTGCTCCGTCGCGGCATTCCTCCCAGCGATCCGACCGAACGCCAGACATTCACCGATATTGCCAGTGCCCTGGTACAGATAGCTGTAGATGGAACCAAGTTCGCCCGCACTGTAGAGCCGCGCGATCGGCGAACCATCCGGCCGTACGATCTGCGCTTTCTCATTGCGCCGCGGGCCGCCTTGCGTGTTCAGCATCGATGGCGACAGTTCCACCGCATAGAACGGCCGGCGGGCAATCGGCGCCAGCATCAGCGTGCGGCCGAAATCCGCATCGTGGCCGGCATCGCAGTGACTGTTCCATGCCGCCACGCTGTCCTCCAGCGCGCGCGGATCGAGCCCCAGCTTCGCAGCCAGTGCCGCGACCGTGTCGGCGACCTTGATCCAGCCTTTCGCCAGCTCGGCCCGATTGTCCGCGCTCCAATCGTAGCGTTCGACGATCTGCGTCCAGCCGTGACTTGGGTGCATGTCGTAGAGCGGGCCCGCACTGAACAGCGCATGGTCAAAGATCATGAACATGGGGCACGGCGTGGCAAGCGGCAGCCACCGCCCGTTGACCGGAACCTTGCCGTGCCGCGTCTTGTACTTCTCGTCAGTGAAGCGCCGCGCGTCGGGGCCCACGACGATCATGCCGCCCGGCATCTGCTTGCTGTAATGCAGAGCCTGCATCGAAAAGCTGGTGCGCATCTCGGGCACCTTCAGCGCCATCGAAGGGCCGGCGTAGTTGTTCATGTGCCAGAGGTCAGCGCCGACCGACATGGCCATGGTAATGCCGTCGCCCTCGTTGTATGGCGAGCCGGAGGTGTAACAGTAGGGAACGCCCGGCAGAAAGTTCCGGATCATCTCCTGGTTGTTTTCAAAGCCGCCGCAGGTCAGGACGACCGCCCGAC
The DNA here is from genome assembly GCA_046732975.1 of Pseudomonadota bacterium. Classification (GTDB taxonomy): domain Bacteria; phylum Pseudomonadota; class Alphaproteobacteria; order Acetobacterales; family Acetobacteraceae; genus JAMXLO01. The sequence continues at coordinate 7,761 of JBKPOG010000071.1, read as the reverse complement.
GCGCCTTCACCGCGATCGAGCGCTCTGCCTGTCGCGCGCGAACGCCCAGAATCTCTTTGCTGACGTCATGCTGGATCAGCTGCCGTCCTGGCGACTGGTACATCACCGCGATGGTGCGTTGCAGCACCAGACTCTCAAATCGCTTCCAGGTGAGCGAATAGCCATAGGTCGGTCCATCGTGGAATTTGTGCACGCAGTCGGCACCGGGCAGGTCGGGAAACTCGATGCCGACCGGCGGGTGCTGGTGCTCCTGCGGGTCCCCGCCCAGGCCCGCAAGCCAGGCGTTGTTCTGGCACATCTCCTCCGCCCAGGCCTGCGCCATCGCCTCCGGCACGGCAAAGGGGCCGCACAGCGCCTTCAGATAGGCGACCGCCGGTTCGACCGAGGATGTGTTCAGGTATCCCTGGCCAGCGACGCGGGTATTGCCGCCATGCTGGCCTTCCGGTGCCTTCTCCAGAATGATGACCTTGGCCCCGAGATCGTGCGCGGTGACCGCGGCGGCCACCCCGGCGGCACCGAAACCAACAACGACGACGTCGGCTTCGACGTCCCAGGAAAGCGGCATTCGACTCTGCTCCGATCGGCCATGCACCAGCGAGGTTGCTTCGCCTCTGATTTCCTCGCAATGACACGTCGCGCGGGGCCACCTGGGCGCAGCTTCGTCGCCATTTCGCCAATTCCCTGTGCGCGACCCCGCCTCACATGGCAAGATTACCGCCGCAGGCTTATGTTCCGAGCAGCTTCACTCACGAGAGTTGACCCAGATGGACATCGGCCTCGGCCCAACCATCACGTTGGAAAGCCGCTTCATCGACCTTGATCGGCCAGTGCTGCTGTCCGGCATCCAGGCGCTGATCCGGGTGCTTCTGGAGCAGTCGCGGCTCGACCGGGCCGCAAGCCTTAACACCGGCGGCCTGATTTCCGGCTATCGCGGCTCCCCGTTAGGAGGTCTCGATCGCGAAGCCTGGCACCGTCAGACGCTGCTGTCCGAACACAACATCCACTTCCAGCCGGGCGTCAACGAAGACCTTGCCGCCACCATGCTGTACGGCACCCAGCAGCTCGATGCCTTTCCCGGCAAGCGGGTCGATGGCGTGTTCGGCATGTGGTACGGCAAGGGTCCTGGCGTCGATCGCGCCGGCGATGCGCTCCACTGCGGCAATTTCATCGGTACCGCAAAGCATGGTGGCGTGTTGGCGGTGTCCGGCGATGACCATGGCGCGCACTCCTCCACCTATCCGCACCAGACCGAGCATGTGTTCGAAGGCGTGTACATCCCGGTGCTCAATCCCTCCTCGGTCGAGGACATCATCGATTTCGGGCTTGCCGGCATTGCGCTGTCGCGCTTCTGCGGCCTCTGGGTCGCGCTGAAGACCACTGCCGAAACCGCCGAGCAGTCCGCCAGCCTCGTTGTCCCTTCAAGCCGCTCATTTCTCACTCCCGATTTTGCTCTCCCACCGCACGGGTTGAACTACGACCCCACTCTGCGTTTCCCGGCCGACCGCGCTGAACTGGAACGCCGCGTGGTCGATGAACGCCTTCCCGCAGCGCTTGCCTGGTTCCGCGCCAATCGACTCGATCGCCAAATTTTCGGCAGCGACGACGCGCCTGTCGGCATCGTCACGGTGGGCCGCGCGCATGAAGATGCGATGCACGCTCTGCGCATGCTCGATCTCGCGCATCATCCGCAGCTTGCGCTTTACAAGGTGGCGATGACCTGGCCGCTGGAGACTGAGGGTCTCCGCGCCTTCGCGCGCGGCAAGCGTGCGCTGCTGGTGGTCGAGGAGAAGCGCAGCTTCGTCGAATCGCAGATCCGCGACGCGTTGTACAATCTGCCCGCTGATCAGCGCCCGACAGTCAGCGGCAAGACGGACCCTGCTGGCGCACTGCTGCTGTCGGAGCTGCTGGAACTGTCGCCGGAGATTGTCGCCGCCGGCCTCTCACCGTTCCTTCGTTCGGCAGGACTGAACGTCCAAGATCCCCCAACCGTTCGACTGCCGCAGCGTCCGCCAGGCCTGCTGCGGCGCATCCCTGCGTTCTGCGCCGGCTGCCCACACGGCACATCAACGCATCTGCCTGATGGCAGCTTCGCCACCGCCGGTATCGGCTGCCACTTCATGGCACTCGATGAAAGCGACCAGACCCGAACCTTCACGCATATGGGTGGCGAGGGCGCTCCGTTCGTCGGCATGGCGCCGTTCACCGACACGCCGCACGTTTTCGCCAATATGGGCGACGGCACCTACACCCATTCCGGCATCATGGCGATTCGGCAGGCTGTCGCAGCCGGGACCCGTATCACCTACAAGCTGCTGGTCAACGATGCGGTGGCCATGACCGGCGGTCAGCCCGCGGAAGGTGGCTACACGGTGCCGCAGTACGCGGCACAGGTCGCCGCAGAAGGCGTCAAGCGCATCGCCGTAGTCGTCGACGAGGCAGACCGACTGCCCCCGCCATCCGTGTTGCCCGCAGGCACGACGCGTCACACCCGCACCGAGCTCGATCAGGTGCAGCGTGAGCTGCGTAGCTACGATGGTGTATCCGTCCTGATCTACGACCAGGTCTGCGCCACCGAGAAGCGCCGGCGCCGCAAGCGCGGCAAGATGCCGCAGCCGGTCCAGAGTGTGGTCATCAATGAGCAGGTTTGCGAGAACTGCGGCGACTGCTCGAAGCAGTCGAGCTGCATCGCGATCGAGCCGGTGCAGACCGCGCTCGGCCGCAAGCGCCGCATCAATCCGACCAGCTGCAACGTCGATTTGTCCTGCCTGAAGGGCTTCTGCCCAAGTTTCGTCACCGTCGCCGGGCCGCCGCAGGCGCCAGACGCCGATCCGCAGTGGCAGGCGCGCGAAGGCGAACTTTCGGCCGATCTGAAACCACCGGTCATCCCATCCGTGCAGAAGCCGTGGCGCGCGCTGTTCGCCGGCATCGGCGGCGGCGGCATCGTCACCTCGGGCGCAATCCTTGCCATGGCGGCGCACCTGGAAGGGAAGGTGGTGCGCACGCTCGACTTCACCGGGCTCGCGCAAAAGAACGGCACAGTCGTCGCGCATGTGCAGATCGCCGAAGATGAGGCGGCGCTGGACGTGGTGCGGATCCCTCTCGGCACCGCTGACGTCATGTTCGCCGCTGACCTGGCGGTGGGCGCGGGACCCGGCGTGCTGGAGCGGAACGCCGCTTCGTCGGCGGTGATCGGCAACCTCGATCTGGCCGCCACCGCCGCATTCAAACATGATGCCAATCTGCTGATCGACGCCGTGCTGCACCGCCGCACCATCGAACGCGCCACCGACCCGTCGGCTTCGGTCTACCTGCATGCGGTGCGCCTGGCCGAGCACCTGTTCGGCAATGCACAGGCGATGAACACGATGCTGCTCGGTCTCGCCTGGCAGCGTGGTTTGATCCCCGTCAGCGAACCAGCCATCATTCGCGCGATCGAACTGAACGGTGCGGCGGTCGAGCTGAATCGGCGCGCTTTTCTCTGGGGGCGCATCCTCGCCGAAAAGCCGGGGCTCGAGGATGAGATTCTGGTGCACACGCTGGAATCGCCGCCCGCAAACCTCGACGAACTGATCGGCGCGCGCGCCGCAGGGCTGGTCACCTATCAGAGCAAGAGGCTGGCCAGGCGCTACCGCGCACTGGTCGACGAAGTGATCGCGCGCGAGACGCAGGTGATGGGAGAGCCGGGGCCACTGGCGCGTGCGGCAGCCGAGGGCCTCTATCGGGTGATGGCGTACAAGGACGAATACGAGGTCGCGCGCCTGCATGCTGCAGCGATATACGGGGACAAGCCCGTATTCCATCTGTCGCCGCCGCTGACGCGCGGCATCGATCCGGCGACCGGGCGGCGCCGCAAGATTGCGTTGCCAGGCAGCATCGCACTGCCGCTGTTCCGTGTCCTGCAGCACGGCAAATATCTTCGCGGTACGCCGCTCGATCCATTTGGCCGCCAGCAGGAGCGGCGTATGGAACGGGCACTGATCAAGCAGTACATTGGCGATCTTCGTGCCGTCGCCGCTGCGCTCCGGCCGGATAAGCTCGATGTCGCATTGGCTATCGCGCAGTTGCCCGACATGATCCGTGGCTTCGGGCCAGTGAAGGACGCCAACCGCTGGGAAGCCGAAAGAGAGCGAGGCACACTGCTGGGCAAGCTCACCAGCGCGCCCGTCCCAGTCGGCGCCGAATAGGTCGGAGCGCACCGCGCCAGGCAGGCCCGGCTGCGATCGGCTTTCCGTTGTTGGCGAACGCATGAATTTGGCTCACCCGCCCGGTGAGAATCCATCGTTTGTCGTTCGTGTTCTCCGCAACTAATTGCAGCGCGCAACTCTTCGGGAGAATAGCGCTGGATGTTCGTTTGCGCTGGACGCGCTCCGGGCCATCGATACGCGCTCGCTGCACGTGTGGACTCGGACTGCCTGTCAGTCAGCCTGGTTAGCGACCCCGCCCCACGGCTGCAGGAAGCCCAACCACTACCTTGCCTGCTCACCCATCGCGGCCTGAACGCCGTCTCGTCCCGTGGGAGGTGCTGTCCGGCAGCGCCCCGTCGAAAACACATGGAACTCAGGAGCCAAGAAAATGTCAGGATTGCTTGCCGTGCTGTACGGTATCAGTAGCTATGCCGTGTTTGTCTTCACTTTGCTCTACGCTATCGGTTTCGTGGGCAACATCGTGGTCCCGAAGGCAATCGACTCGGGAATTGCCGCACCTCTGCTGCAGAGCTTACTGGTTGACGCGTTGTTGCTTGCCTTGTTTGCCATCCAGCACAGCGTGATGGCGCGCCCAGGCTTCAAGCGGATCTGGACCCGTCTGGTCCCGCGTTCGGTCGAACGCAGTACCTACGTTCTGTTCGCCAGCCTGACCCTGTTGCTGCTGTATTGGCAGTGGCGGCCGATTCCCGATCCCGTCTGGACCGTGCAGAACCCGCTGATGGTGGCGGCGCTCCATGGCATCTTCTGGTTCGGCTGGGGATTGCTGCTGGTGAGCACTTTTCTGATCAGCCATTTCGAGCTGTTTGGTCTCAGGCAGGTTTTCGCTCGCATGTTTGGGAAGGCATTGCCGGAAGCCAAATTTCACACACCTTCCCTTTATCGCCATGTCCGTCATCCCATTTACCTGAGCTTCTTGCTTGCCTTCTGGTCGACGCCATCGATGACGGCTGGCCACCTCCTGTTCGCCGTCGCGACCACCGGCTACATTCTGATCGCTATTCAGCTTGAAGAGCGCGATCTGATCCGGCTCTTCGGCGAGCAGTATCGCCGCTATCGCCAGCAGGTGAGCATGCTGTTGCCAATGCCACGTCGCGCCATGGTCGACCGGGACTCCGCTGCCTGGCCAGAGCAACAACCGCATTGAAGCTCGCGAGTCGGCACCAGGGAGGGTCGAGTTCGACCGCCCTGACGCCGACTGGCTTTTGCCGCCACCATTTTGTTGACCTAGACCGGTGCGGGACAGAGGACGTTTCGGTGAGCCCTGGCGCGACAATAGTCTTCCGATCGGGATATGGACGAAGCTTGAGAACAGTCAGTATTCTCTGCAATCGGTATACTGGGCACTTTCTGCGCGAGGCTCCCAACAGCATGTTTCATGACCACCTCCGCCGAGCTCGGAGTGAGAACCTCATGCCACAGAGCTTCCGCTTAGTTCGACGGCTCGCAACATTGGTTGCGATTGTACTCCAACTCGCTGGATGCGGCTTGCCCATAACGCACGTCCATCCCTATTTCGGCCCAACATATGGCGATGGTGGCGGATAGCCCACCGATCCCCGGGCCATTAAAGTCGTGGAAGCGTCACCTTGAGTGGGCGCAGCCCCACTTCGCACACTAGCGCCACTCACCAGGATAACGTTAGTGTCCAGTTTCGGGTTGAATGGGGCAAACAATGAGCGAATCGACTGACCAGATTCTTGGGCTTACCGCCCAGATCGTGTCGGCGCACGTTCGACATAACGCTGTTACGCCGGATGCACTGCCTGCACTGATCCAGGAAGTCTACCGGACGCTGGTGAACATCGGCCGAGCACCGGAGCAGACGGAAAAGCCGACGCCGGCTGTGCCGGTGAAGCAATCGGTCCGCCCGGATCGCATCGTTTGCCTGGAAGAGGGCAAGAGTTTTTCGATGTTAAAGCGGCACCTGATGACCGACCATAAATTGACGCCGCAGCAATATCGCGACAAGTGGGACTTGCCGCGCGACTACCCGATGGTAGCTCCCAATTATGCGCAGACGCGCTCCACTCTGGCGAAAGAGATCGGGCTTGGGCGCAAGTCCGGCCGACGGCCCAAACGCGCGCCTGGTCGGCGCAAGCGTGCCTGAAGCGGTGGCTTCCGCGATGGGATAATCTCGATCGCTCCATCCCTCGCGATCGACGAGAGCGCCATTGTCGAGACGTTCGTGCACGCATCGGGCCCTGGTGGACAGAACGTCAACAAAGTCGCAACAGCGGTGCAGCTGCGATTTGATCCGGCTGCCTCCGGACTGCCACAGGACATACAGATCCGGCTGCGGACGATCGCCGGCCGGCGAATGACCCAGCACGGCGACTTACTGATTACCGCACAGCGATTTCGCACGCAGGAGAGAAACCGTCGGGCCGCGCTGGATACTCTGATCCAGTTCATCCAGCGGGCGGCGGAGCCACCGGTGTTACGAGTCGCCACTCGCCCTACCGCTGCATCCAGGCGCCGTCGCCGTCACAACAAGGCGCATCGTGCGCGGACCAAGCAGACCAGGAGCACGCCGTTCCAGGACGAGTGACGTGGCGGGTCTGCGGCTGGGCCTCGTGTGGACCGATGAGACAGGCAAAACCGTCAGGTCCTGATCGCCCGTCATCGAACTGTTTCCGATTTGCCATGCAAGCTACATGATTGGCCCAGTATCATCGCACCAGGGCGCGCACACGCTCCAGCGTCGTCGCCTACGCACTGTTGGTGCCGTCCGGCATCTTGCTGCTGGCATTCACCTATTGGCCGGTTCTACAGGTCGCGCTCAGCTCGCTGACAATCCGCACAATCGGCAGCGCAGTCCATTGGGCCTCCACAACCACGCTCGGTTGTTTTCGGATCCACACTTCGCGCAAACCGTATGCAACAATCTGGTCTACACTTGCGGCACAATCGTTCCCAGCCTGACCCTGGCCCTGCTGTTCGCTCTGGGGTTGCGGGAAACCACACGGTTCGCCGTGCTGCTGCGTATCATGATCGTGCTGCCGCTATTGATTCCCGTGGTCGCGGCCGCTGCGCTGTTCATCTTCATCTTCCTGCCTGGCGGCGGATTACTGGACTACTATCTGGCGCGCCTGGATCTCGCGGGCACGAACTGGTTGCGCGATCCGCGCTGGCGCTCGGCTCGATCATTGCGATCACCGTATGGAAGAACACCGGATACTACATGCTGTTCTTCCTTGCCGGGCTTGCAGGGATACCACAGGAATTGCGGGACGCGGCGAAAATCGATGCCGCCGGTGCCTGGCAACGCTTCGTCCGCGTGACTATTCCGTTGCTCGGCCGACGCTCGCCTTCGTGCTCGTGATCGCCCTGCTCAACCTTCAATAGGACCTTCACTCCAAAGCAGCGGTGACCGCTTGCTCGATTGTCATTGCTCGTCCTTGTTGCTGGAGCGAATTCAAGTCGGACGCGGCGAGTACAACGGTCAAGGCACGACAACCGTCATCTACAACTGATTTTTCCCACGGAAGAGGCGGCACAGCTAATAGCTCGCGCATTCGCTGCGCTGCCCCGAACAATCGGCTGGCGCGTTCTGCCG
>JBKPOG010000070.1:0-11540 GCA_046732975.1 Pseudomonadota bacterium | reverse complement strand
AGGTGGCGGTCGCCGACCGCATCGTAATGAGCAAGACCGACCTGGCGGATCCGCCGGAATTGCGCGAGCGGCTGCACTGGCTCAACCCGGGCGCGCCTCTGTTGGCGGCTGTGCGTGGCGAGATCAATCCAGAGGCGCTTTTGCATGCGGGTCTATTCGATCCCGCCAGCAAGGCGCCGGACGTGCGCTCCTGGCTGGATGCAGAAGCCTACGCAAATCCGCACCACCATCACCATGATCCGAACCGCCACGATGCACGTATCACTGCGTTCTGCCTGACCTTCGATCAGCCATTGCACTGGCAGGGCGTCGCCACCTGGCTCGACATGCTGGTTGCGACGCGCGGTGAATCGCTGTTACGCATCAAAGGCATCCTGAATGTCGTCGGCCAGGACCGGCCCGTCGCGATCCATGGCGTGCAGCACCTGTTTCACCCCCCTGACCTGCTCTCGGCTTGGCCTGGAGGCGATCCACGCACTTCGCGCCTGGTGTTCATTACCCGCGATCTTCCACGCGATGTGATCGAGGAAGGACTGCGCGCTTTCAATGACGCAGCAGCGGCGTGACGGGGCTGGGACACACCGTCGACGCTTCCGTCATCACCGCTGCGCTTCGGCGCTGCGGCGCAGTGCGCGATCGAGCCGTGCAGGACGTCGCGATCGAGAGCTCTCGCGACACCATTCTCTCCCGCATCACACGGCTGCGCCTGAGCTACGACGGCGATGCCGGGCATGCACCACAAACCCTCATCCTGAAGACCGGCCGGCCTGGGCCGCACCGCGGTCGCTGGATGGCAGGCCGCCAGGAAGTGGCATTCTACCGCGACGTCGCCACAGCGATGACGCAGCGCCTGGTACCGTGCTGCTTTGCGGCACACTGGGACGAAGCGACGGAAGACTGGCACTTGCTGCTTGAAGACCTTGGCGAGTCGCACTGCGTTGCCACAGCATGGCCGCTGCCGCCACCGCTTGAACAATGCGAGCATATCATCGAGACGCTGGCGCGATTTCACGCCTGTTGGTGGAACAATATCCGTCTCGGCACTTCGATCGGCACACTGCGCGATGATGCGGCCGTTGCGCGCCTGCTGCAGGACCTCACGCGGCACTTCTCATCTCTCGCCGACGCGCTGCCGCGCGAGCGACGCATGGTCTATGAGCGCCTCTTCGCAGCCGGAGCGCCGTTGCTGAAGCGCTCGTACGGACAGCGCGATTTGACCATCCTGCATGGCGATGCGCATGTATGGAACTGCTTTCTGCCACGGGACGGCGGGGCGGACGTTCGGTTGTTCGACTGGGACGGCTGGCGGATTGGCGTGGCCGCAACCGACCTCGCCTACATGATGGCGATGCATTGGTATCCCGATCGACGTCATCGCATGGAATCGCAGTTACTCGATCGTTATCACGCGGCGCTGCTGGCTGAAGGCGTGCGCAGCTATAACCGCCAGGCGCTGGACGACGACTACCGTTGGGCGGTGCTGTGGCAGATCACCTTGCCGGTGTTTCAGGCTGCACATGGCATTCCTCCGGTGATCTGGTGGAACAACCTGGAGCGCATTTGGCTGGCGTTCGAGGAACTTGGCTGCCGCGAGCTGTTGCCATGAAGCGGCGCTACGATGCCGTGCTGTTCGATCTGCTGACAGCACTGCTCGACAGTTGGACGTTGTGGAATGACGTGGCCGGCGATGCCGAGGTGGGGCAACGCTGGCGCGCCGAATACCTGCGCATCACCTACGCGACCGGACGTTACCGCCCGTATGAGCACCTGGTCAGCGATGCAGCGGAGGCCGCCGGCTTGCCGCGGAACCTCGCAGCCGAGCTGGCGCTATGCTACGGCGAGATCAGACTATGGCCCGAGGCGCCCGAGGTACTGGGCAAGTTGCATGATTCTGGTGTGCCACTTGGCGTGGTGACAAATTGTTCGGAAGCGTTGGCGCGGCTTGCGGTCGCTCGGGTGCCCGTGTCGTTTCAGGTCGTGGTCACTGCCGAGCGCGCCGGCCATTACAAGCCGGATCCGACGCCGTACCGGCTCGCTCTGAATGAACTGGGCGTCGAGCCTGAGCACTGTCTGTTCGTGGCCGGATCTGCCTATGACCTTGTCGGGACGGCGCGCGTTGGATTGCGGACATGGTGGCATGACCGGATAGGGATGGCGTCGCTGCCAAATGCGCCGGCGCCGATCGCGCGCCACAGCACCCTGACGCCGCTGGTGGAGCACGTGCTGGAGTGCCATCGGTGAAGTTCAGCGCACCTTGCCGCTGATCTACCTGGTCGCCGGCGAGACGAGCGGCGATGTGCTGGGTGGCCGGCTGATGGCAGCTCTTCGCGCTCAACGGCCGGATCTGTCGTTTGCCGGTGTGGGCGGACCACAGATGATGGCGCAAGGCCTGGCAAGCCTGTTTCCGATGCAGGACCTGGCGCTCATGGGTCTTTTGGAAGTCCTGCCACGGCTGCGTCAGCTGCGCCAACGACTGCACCAGACGGCCGCGGATGTCGCCAGACGGCAGCCTGACATCGTCGTGACGATCGACAGCCCCGGCTTCACCCTGCGCTTGCTGCACGCCATCAGGCCACTGCGCATGAAGCGCGTCCACTATGTTGCACCGCAGGCCTGGGCGTGGAGAGAACGCCGCGTGCGGCATTATCACGACCTATGGGATCAGTTGCTCTGCCTGTTGCCGTTCGAACCGGATTTCTTTGCGCGCCATGGTTTGCCCGCGACATTCGTCGGCCATCCGGTGTTGGAGAGCGGCGCTGGCGCAGGAGTTGCGGCAAGATTTCGCGCCCGCCACGGTATCGATCCCAGCGCACGCGTGCTGACGCTGATGCCGGGCAGTCGCCGCAGCGAAGTTGCGCGGCTGCTGCCGATCCTGAGAGCGACATTGCTGCGCCTGCCCGATCTGACTACCGCCGTGCCGATCGCCGGACCCGTGGCCGAAGCGGTGCGCATTGCCACAAGGGAATGGCCAAGACCGCCTCTGCTGGTAAGTGACACGCAGGACAAGCATGATGCGTTCGCTGCTTCCACGGCGGCGCTGACCAAATCCGGTACCTCGACGCTGGAGCTCGCGATGGCGAATGTGCCGATGGTGGTCACCTATCGGGTCAATCCGTTCAGCGCGGCTATCGCGCGGCGCATGATCAGTGTTTCGCATGCCTCGCTGGTGAATCTGCTGGCGCAGCGAGACATCTCGCCGGAACTCATACAGAAGGCTTGCACGCCCGAGCGGCTTGCGGTGGCGGTGCGCGTCCTACTGGATGATCCGGCCGCCGCTGCCGCGCAGCGAGCCGGGTTCCGCGATGTGCTGGCTATGCTTCGCCCAGACGGTCGGGTGCCCTCAGATGCTGCGGCTGCTGCCGTTCTGCGCGTCCTCGATCAGCCCTGAGACAATCATTCGCGTCCGCGCAGCGGCAATGCTGTCGGCCACCATCAGCGCCGCAGCCAGCGCGCGGCGTCCAGTGGCTGCATCCACTACCACGGGCGCACCATCCAGCACGGAGGCGACAAAGGCAGCGTGCTCGGCTGCGAGCGAATCATGATCCTGCCAGGATTCTTCCACCATGCCGAACCCCGTGAGACCCGGCACCGGCGTCCCCTGATCGCGAGCGATCACCGTCAGTCGGCGATTGGAGAAATCGACTGCCAGATAGCCGTCATGGGCGAACAGCCGCATCCGTCGCTCGGTGCGGAGCGAGACACGCGAAGCGGTGATCGTCGCGACCGCGCCGTTGGCAAAGCGGATGCGGGCATTGGCGATATCGGCGTGTTCGCTCGAGACCGCCGCACCGACCGCGTCGACGCTATCGATTTCGCTCGCAACCAGGGACAGCACGAGATCGAGGTCATGGATCATCAGGTCGAGGATGACCGACACATCGGTGCCACGTTGCTGGAACGGCGCAATGCGCGTCGCCTCGATGTAAAGCGGTGCGCCGACACGGCCTTCAATCGCTGCAAAGGCGGCAGAGAAACGCTCAAGATGGCCGACCTGCAACACGAGCCGCCGTTCGCTGGCCAGCGCGATCAGCTCATCGGCCTGAGAGAGTGTCGCGGCGACCGGCTTCTCGACCAGCACATGTTTCCCCGCGCGCAGTGCCGTCGCGGCCAGCGCATGATGCACATCGGCCGGCGCTGCGATCACCAATGCGTCACTCAGTTCCAGCAGGCGCGCCCAGTCCACCGCGGGCGCATCGGTCTCCTGGCTCACTGCTTCTGCACGGCTGGTGTCTGGATCGAATACGCCAGTCAGGTCGGCACGCGACGACGCAGCGACCTTCAGGGCATGATAGCGCCCGAAATGGCCGACCCCAGCCACGCCAATGCGAAGCGGTGAAGACAGCATTGGCGTGATGTGTCCGGTTCACAGCGACGACGCAAGAGCTGGGGCCGGTTGGGCGCAGGCCGATCCGCCCATTCGGCTCTAGCCTGTTGTTTCATCGCGTGATTCAGATCTCAGGCGATCCCGCCTTCGATCATCACGCTCTATGCTTCGAGGTCCAACTTGTGGGGTTCGACCTCGACCAGGTCGTCCTTGGTCTGGCGCCGCGGCGGGCGACGCGGCGGTTTGCCATCCTGATCAGCCGACCCGTGTTCCTCGATTGGCTGCCGCTGGTCGGCCGGGTTCACGGGACCAATGCCGCTCATTGCACCACGGTGCCATCGAAGCGTTAAAACACGCTTACTCCGCGGCCCGCTTCGACCATACAGCCGGCTCAACCGCGCCGACCTGCCCGGTGATCCGACCATAGGCCTCGGGCCGGCGGTGCTTCTCGAAGGCGAAGATCGTCGTTCGACCGAGTGTGCACATTTCGAGGTTGCAGTCTGCGGTGATCAATTCATCGTCCCACGATGTCGCCATGGCGATGATCTCGCCTTGCGGGTTGACGACGATCGAGTGGCCGAACAGCTCGCAGCCATCCTCGGTGCCGGCTTTGGCCGTCGCGACCGCGAAGCAAGCGTTCTGGTAGCAGCCCGCCTGGATCGACAGATGGGAGTGAAACACCCGCAGATGGTGCGCTTCGAAACCACCGGCCTCCATATTCAGGCTCGGCGTGTTATAGCCCAGCAGGACCAGTTCGACACTTTGCAGACCCAGCATGCGCCAGGCCTCGGGCCAGCGGCGGTCATTGCAGATCAACATGGCCACGTTGATGCCGGAAAGCGCGCCCATCGGCGCGCGGATAACAGGGAAGCCGAGATTGCCGACTTCGAAATAGCGCTTCTCCAGGTGCTGAACCTTTCGCCGCGGGTCGTATTCGGCGTGCCCGGGCAAGTGCACCTTGCGGTACTTCAGCAGAATGTCGCCATCGGGATTGACCAGGATCGCAGTGTTGAACCGCCGCTTATCCTTGGTCATTTCGGCATATCCCAGATGGAATCCGATGCCGCATTTCCGCGCTGCAGCGAACAGCGGTGCGGTTTCGTTCGACGGCATGGTTGTCTCAAACCAGTGGTCCGCTTCGGCGATATTGTCGTGGTAGTGACGCGGAAAGAACGTGGTCAGCGCAAGCTCTGGGAACACCACCAGTTCCACGCCACGTCGATGGGCACGTTCCATCAGCCGCACCATGCGCTCGACCGCGACGGAACGGGGCTCCGCCATCTGGATGGGGCCAAGCTGTGCGGCGGCGACGGTGATGCTGCGGTTCATTGCACTTTCTCCAGTATCAACAACGGATAGATGCGTACCGTCACTTCATGGTGGCTGCCGCCCTGCGTCAATTGGCTGACATAGAAGACCGAGCCTGGAATGGGCGAGCCCGGGGGCAGGTCATGCGCATCGAGGCCGCGGACGCTCGCCTCGCACGCGAAGCGGAAAGCGAAATACCCTCCCGCGTGGGTCTGAATGTTGTCGAGGATAACGCTGGGAGGGAGGTGGAAACGGTCCGATAGCTGATGTCGGACTCGGGCGAGCGTGGCTGGGTCTTCGCAGTCAGGAGGCACCACGTTTGCGCGCAGATAAATCCCAATGCCGGTGGCCGATATGAGCAGCACGAATATGGCAATGGCGGTGGCGACACGGAGCGTTGGTCGCGTACGCGGGCGAAAGATGTCCCCGCTCATCGCTTGGCCTCCAATCGCCACGCCTGGCGATCGCGCGCGCGGTGTGTCAGCGTGCGTTTCGCCGCACGAACCTGCCATTCCCCGGGCGTGCCAGGACCTTCGTCCCATCCCAGATCATGCCGCCCCGCAGGTAGGTCGCGGCGACCCGCGCGCGCATGCGTCGTCCGTGGTAGGGTGACCAGCGCATCTCCGGCCGGTCTTCGATCCTCGCCTCGTCAAACACGAAATCGCCACGCTCCAACACGCAAAGATCGGCGTCCGAACCGACGCGCAACGCACCCTTGCGCGGCCAAAGTCCATGCATCTGCGCACTTTTCTCGGCGCAGTAGGTCGCCATCAACTCTGGCGACAGCCCACGTTCGTCGAGCAACGAAAACATCAGCGGAGCGAAGCTCTGCAGCCCAGGCAAGCCTGCGCTGTTGGCGAAGATGTCCGGCAGCGTCTTCCGCTCGATCGGCCAGGGCGCGTGGTCGGTCGATACATAAGCGACCTTCCCCGCGATAAGGCACTCCCACATTCGCTCGACTTCGGCTGCCGTGCGGAACGGCGGGTTGCATTTTCCCTTGCCGGCGAGACGCACGATGTCGTCCTCCGTCATGCAAAGATACTGGATGCAGGCCTCGCCCGTGGCGTGCGCGCCCGTGCTGCGGAACGTTTCGGCAATTTCGAAGCCGCGCGCCAAGGACGAGTGCGCAATATGCACATGCGCCCCGGTCTCCAGCGCCATCTCGAAGATCTCGAGATCGGCCATCGTCTCGGCCAGGGGCGGGCGCGTGCGGCAATGCATGATGGGCTCGATACGGCCTTCAGCACGTGCCTGCGCCGTCAGCATTTCCACCAGCTCCTGATCCTCGTTGTGGATCGCGCATGGCAGACCGGTCTTGGCAATTTCGCGAAACGCCGCAAGCATCGTGGGATGGTCGATGCGCGGGAACCGCACGGCGTCATATTCATAGGTTGACAGCTTGAAAGCGGAAATGCCGGCCGCTGCCAGACCAGGAACCGCGCCGACACCACCGGTCTTTGTGATGGTACCGTAGAGCGCCATGTCCACATACGCGGTGCGCTCCACCCAGCCGATCTTGTCCGCCAGGATCAAGGCATCGGTTACTGGTTTCGGCACGTCGTACGGCATGTCCACGCAGGTGGTCACACCGCCTGCAGCAGCGCATCGCGTCGCGGTCTCGATGCCAGGCCAGCCGGTGGACGACGATGTGTGCATGTGCCCGTCGACCAGCCCGGGCAGGATCAGCTTGCCTGAGTGATCGATAATCTCCCCGGCAGGCGGCGGTGGACCCCCGCCGATGGCAGCAATCGTCTCACCACGCACTGCGATGTAGCCGTGCGGGATGATCGTGTCACTGGTGACCACCTCGCCGATGATCACCCGATCGAATGGAGCTGACACTCTATATAAGTGTCCTTGGCACTCGGTTGCGATGTGGTGCGCTTGACCTTACGAAGGATCGCTCAGCGAGGCCAGCGGAGGAATTCATGATCCTGCACGACGTGAGGGTGCACCCCTCCAAAGACAACCTGAAGCGCGATGATCAGCTCGCCTGGAAAATCGCTGCAGTCGCAGCGGATAAGGTGCCCGTGGAACGCGACGTCGCGGCCATGATCATTAACCGAGTGATCGACAATGCGGCGGTGGCGATCGGCGCGATCAACCGCCGTCCAGTGGTTTCCGCGCGTGACATGGCGCTCGGACATCCGCTCCGGGACGGCGCGACGGTATTCGGCGTGCCGGCGACGAAGCGCGCAAGCCCGGAATGGGCCGCGTGGGCGAACGGCACCGCAGTACGCGAACTAGATATGCATGACACGTTTCTGGCGGCCGACTATTCACATCCGGGCGACAACATTCCGCCCATCCTCGCTGTCGCGCAGACGATGGGGAAATCGGGACGCGATCTGATCCGCGGCGTCGCCACCGGCTACGAGGTCCATATCGACCTGGTCCGCGCCATCAGCCTGCACAAGCACAAGATCGACCACATTACCCATCTATGCCCTGCCCAGGCGGCTGGTATCGGCACGCTGCTCGGACTGAAGCAGGAGGTGATCTTTCAGGCGGTGCAGCAGGCGGTGCACGTCAGTTGTACCACGCGCCAATCACGCAAAGGCGAGATCAGCTCGTGGAAAGCCTACGCCCCGGCGCATGCCGGCAAGCTGGCGGTGGAAGCGGTGGATCGGGTGATGCGTGGCGAAGGTGCGCCGAGCCCGATCTACGAAGGCGAGGACTCGGTGATTGCCTGGCTGCTGGATGGTCCTGACGCGCATTACCGCGTGCCGCTGCCAGGTCCCGGGGAGCCGAAGCGCGCCATCTTGGACAGCTTCACCAAACAGCACAGTGCCGAGTACCAGTCACAGGCACTGATCGACCTGGCATTTCGGATGCGCGATCAGATCGCCGATCTCGAGCAGGTGGAGAAGATCACCATCTATACGAGCCATCACACGCATGCGGTGATCGGCACCGGCGCCAACGATCCGCAGAAGATGGATCCGAAAGCGTCACGCGAAACGCTGGATCACTCGATCATGTACATCTTCGCGGTCGCCCTGCAGGATGGACGATGGCACCACGTCAATAGCTACACGCCCAGGCGGGCCGGCCGTGCCGATACCGTGCGGCTCTGGCAAAAGATCGAGACCCACGAGGATCCCGAATGGGAGCGCCGCTATCTTTCGACCGATCCCGCCGAACAGGCATTCGGCGGCCGTGTCGAGGTGTTGATGCAGGACGGCAGCCGGATCGTGGACGAATTGGCAGTGGCCAATGCGCATCCACTCGGGGCAAAGCCATTTGGGCGCGATGATTACATCCGGAAGTACCGTGAGATGACCGATGGCGTCATCTCCACCCGTGAGGCGAACCGGTTCCTGGATGCGGCTCAGTCGCTGCCACAATTGAAGGCGGGTGAGCTGCACACGCTGAATGTCGCCTTGCCGGCGGGGACACTGGCTGTAGGCAAGTCGGGGATCTTCTGAACATCGTCACCGCAGGGCTTGGCTCCGCCATCCACGTCTTTACTCTCGCCGTGAAGAGGACGTCGATGGGCGGCGCAAAGCCGGTCCATGACCTGAGCCAAGGAGCGACACCATGAGCGACACCGCAACACTGCCCAACCGTGCGAAGAGGGGCGTCGGACTTTCCGGCGTCACCGCCGGCAATACGGCACTATGCACCGTCGGACGCACTGGCAATGACCTGCACTACCGCGGCTATGACATCCTCGACGTCGCGGAGACCTGCGAATTCGAGGAAATCGCCTACCTGCTCGTGCACGGTAGTCTGCCAACGCGCGCCGATCTGAACGCCTACAAGGCAAAGCTGCGGTCGTTTCGCGGGTTGCCGGCGTCACTGAAGCAGGCGCTCGAAGCGCTGCCACCGGCCGCGCATCCGATGGACGTGATGCGCACCGCGGTCTCTGCGTTGGGCTGCGCATTGCCCGAGAAGGAAGACCAGAACCACCCAGGAGCCCGCGACATCACCGATCGGCTCATGGCTTGCCTAGGATCGGCGCTGCTCTACTGGTTCCATTACGCCCACAATGGCAAGCGGATCGACGTCGAGACCGACGATGACAGCATCGGTGGCCACTTCCTGCACCTGCTGCACGGCAAGCCGCCCAGCGAGGCATTCGTCCGCGCCATGCACACCTCGCTCATTCTCTACGCCGAGCACGAATTCAACGCCTCGACCTTCACCTGCCGTGTCGTCGCGGGGACGGGTGCGGACATGTACTCGGCGATCACCGCCGGCATCGGTGCCTTGCGTGGGCCGAAACATGGCGGGGCCAATGAGGTCTCGTTCGAGATCCAGAGCCGCTACGACAACCCTGATGAAGCCGAAGCCGATATCCGCAGGCGGGTTGCCAATCGGCAGGTAATCATCGGCTTTGGCCACGCCGTCTATACGATCGCCGATCCGCGCAACAAGGTGATCAAGGAGGTGGCACGGCGCCTGTCGCAGGCGGCTGGATCGATGAAGCTGTTCAACATTGCCGACCGGATCGAGGCAACGATGGCTGATGCCAAAAGCATGTTCGCGAACCTCGATTGGTTCAGTGCCATCTCCTACCACATGCTGGGCGTTCCCACGGCAATGTTCACGCCCTTGTTCGTGATCGCACGCACCTCTGGCTGGGGTGCCCATGTCATCGAACAGCGGATCGACAACAAGCTGATTCGCCCGACCGCAAACTACACCGGGCCCGAAAATCTCTCGTTTGTACCGATCGACAAGCGCGGCTGAGCCCTTCGCACTCACTTGAAAAGTCGCCGCGGCAGTGATGTCGCGGCGGTTTTCTGTGGCATCGATGCATCGCATTGCGCCGCTCAAACAGTTTTTTCGTCGAACCCATGAAGAAACGGTTGCTTTTTGTTGACATCGCCGCACGAGACAAGGAATAGCGAATTTGGTGCACATGCATTCGATTCGCAGAGTCGATGCTGTGCGCGACAACGGAAGGACGGTCCATTGACCGCAGACCAGTCCAGGTGAAGCGCAGTCGATCGAGCATCGACCTCAGATGCGGGATCGCAGAAGCGACGAACACAACGGCTCGTAGCCGCCACTCTCGTCGCGCTTCCGGGCATGTGCGGCTTTGGTACGCACGGCAGGTGACCTGCCATGCAGGATCGCCGGCCCGGCCGCGGTTCAACCGCGCGACTGCAAACCAACGACACGAGAAGGAGTTTCTGCACGTGAGTAACGAAGAGACTACCACCACTGAGGAGCCGCGCGCCCAAGCGCTGGCGATGCGGGCAGGGGGCCGCAAAAAGGCGGCAGCGAAAAAGGGCGGGCGGAAGAAGGGCGCCCCGAAGAAGGCTGGACGCAAGGCCGCGCCGAAGAAGAAGGCCGCAGGCCGCAAGAAGACGGCCGCCAAGAAGGGTTACCGCAAGACCGCGGCAAAGAAGAAGGGGGGTCGTAAGGCAGCCCCGAAGAAGAAGGCAGCTGGGCGTAAGAAGAGCGGAGGCCGCAAGAAGGCTGCTGCAGCGGCTGCTCCGGCTGCCGACTCAATGCCGTCGACATCTGATTCTATGTGCTGAACGACCCGGTCTGGCTCCCGCGAGGAGCTCGACGGGATACTAGGGCGCCGTAGGGCGCCCTTTCTTCATGATGACGCTGCTATCGTGAACGCCTTCACGAAGAAGTCCGGCGCACCGAAATTGCCCGACTTCAGCGCCAGCAGCAGTGGGGTGCTGCCGCCCTCGGCATAGGTCCACGGCACGCCAGGATCGATCTCCATACCGATGCGTAGGCTGCGCACGCCAAGGCGAGACACCACTGCTCCAGCCGTCTCTCCGCCCGCCACGACAAGCCGCCGCACGCCGCACGAGACGAGGTCTTCGGCAATATGCGCCAGCGTTTGTTCCACCAGCGCGCCTGCGGCGTCCCGTCCCAGCTTCTGCTGCAGCGCCTTAACCTTGTCCGGAGGGGCCGACGCCGCAATGATGATGGGTGC
>JBKPOG010000069.1:0-12406 GCA_046732975.1 Pseudomonadota bacterium | reverse complement strand
GTGCGCATCTTCACACCGCGGGTCGAGGTACCGTTCGCCGGCCATCCCAATGTGGGGACCGGATACGTGCTGGCGGTTCGCGACGCCAAACCGCCCGAGCATTACGTGTTCGAGGACCTTGCCGGCTTGGTGCGGGTTCACGTGCAACGCGACCACGCGGGATCTGTGACATCGGTGCGCATCGCTGCGCCGCACGCGCTGTCGATCGATATCAGTATCCCGGAAAATACCGTCGCGGCTTGTGCCAGCTTGACTGAGGAGGAGATTGCCACCAACGCGCACGCGCCGCTTGTCGCTTCTGTAGGAACACCGTTCGTCATCGCCGAGTTGACCAGCGAGGCGGCGTTGTCCCGCGCCAGTCCGGATATCGGCGCCTTTCGTGAAGCGGCAGAGCGTTTCCCGGAAATGGCGACGCGGTTCTCGCTGCTTCTTTATGCGCGGCGCGGCGGGGATGCGACGCGGCTTGCCGCACGGATGTTTGCTCCACTCGGCGGCGTACTGGAAGACCCGGCGACCGGCAGTGCCAACGCTGCGCTGGCTGCGCTGCTCACGTCACTCGCGCCGGGTGAGAATGCCGATCTCTCGTATGAGATCCTGCAGGGCATTGAGATGGGACGCCCGAGCCAGATTATCGCGTCGGCGCGCAAGACAGCGGAAGGGCCGGTCCTGGCGACCATTGAGGGCGGCTGTGTGCCAGTACTGCGCGGCAGCATAGTTCTGTAGCGCGCTTCAAGCAGGCAATCCGAGTTTGGGCAGCACATTGCGGCCGTAGAACTCGACCACCTGCCGCTGATCTGGCTGGCCGGAGTGAATGTTGACGATGCTGACGCCGCTGTCGAACAACTCGCGGATCTTGGCGATATGCACGCCTGGATCTGTGTCGACCGCCCACTCTGCGGTCACCTTCTGCAGCGGGGTCTGCTGTTCGGCCTGCTGCTGGATCACCGCAGGTTCGGTAATGTTGTAGAGGTTCTTGAAAGCTTGCGGTCCAAACCGCCACAGTGTGGCGGCTTGCTCTGCCTCCGTCGTGCCGCCGACGACCACGTACTGCTCGACGAGCACCGGCATCTCCCCCGGGTTCTTACCAGCAGCACGTGCACCGGCTTCCCACTCTGCCTTGTGTTCCTTCCAGGTCTTCGGATCAGTGATCAGGCCGTCGCCATACTGACCGGCCAGGCGCATCGACTTCTTGCCGTTGGCCGCAGTCATCAAGGGGATTGGCTGCGGCGGAGGATCGTATAGCCTCGCATCCATTTTATAGTAGGTTCCTTGATGCGATACATGCTGGCCTGACCACATCTGACGGATGATCGTGATGGCCTCAATCAGGCGGTCCCATCGCTCCTGCCACTTCGGCCAATCTCCAGTCGCAGCAGCCTCATTCAAAGCCTCGCCGGATCCTACGCCGAGGAATATGCGGTTTGGGTAGAGTAATCCCAGCGAGGCGAACGCCTGCGCGACAACCGCGGGATTGTAGCGAAAGGTCGGGCAGGTCACGGTAGTGCCCATCCAACTCTGCGCAGACTGCCCGCCGAGCGCACCCAGAGTGACCCAGGCGTCGCCGGAGTGTCCCTGATTGGCCTGCCAGGGCTGCAAGTGATCGCTGGTCGCAAGCAGATGGAAACCAGAGTGCGCGGCCAACTTTCCAATCTGCACCAATTCCGGGACCGGAAACTGCTCGTGGGCCAGCATGTATCCGACCATCTTCCGACGGAAGTTCTCTGGCGCGTCGCTGGCTGGTGTCGGGACGGTCTGCATCCTGTCTCCTTGTTGGGCAAATGCGCGATTCAATCGGGTTCCAGCCACCGCTGAAATCGTCGTCGCCAAGTGCAGTAATGAACGTCTTGTTGCCATCGAAGGAACTCCTACCCGGCGCCGGCCCGGCTAACGGCGCTGATCGTGTCGGATCTGGTTGCGACCCTCCTCCGGTCTACGGCGGTCCACACAGCATCAACAGAGCAGTCTGTCGTTGAGGCCCTGGCTCACAACGGCGGATCCGGGCTGGGGTCACAACAATGGACAAGGGCGCAGTTCAGAAGATCGTGTTCGCACTGCGGCGTAAGTCATGGAACTGAAGGCATCGCGAGGGCCTTCACGGCGTATGACACGGAACCAAACGCCTGAACGGCCGCAGCCCAATCCGCAGCCGCCGCCTACGCCCGGACCGGAGCAACCGCCCGGCCCGGCGCCTGAGATTGTCCCGCCCGCGCCTGGTCCCGATATTCAGCCACCTATTGGTCCGGACACCACCACGCCAGGACCCGGTCCGGACATTCCACCAACTGCGCCACCTGGACCGCGCGATATGCCGCCACCAGTCGCCAGACCTGCGACTTCGCCAGGGTGGAGATGAGCGTGCCCAGCAATCCGCTTGATATGACGCCAGAGCGAGAGGCACGCATCAGGGAGCGGGCCTACCACTTGTGGGAAGAGGACGGTCGCCCAGAAGGTCGTGATGCCGAATTCTGGGAAAGGGCAAAAGAACTTATCGGCATGGAAGAGAATGCCGATGCTGCGCTGTTACCCAACCCGATGACTGAACCCACCCACGCAGAGGAAGCCGAGATCCAGGAGAACTATGGCGAATTTCCTAACCGGTTCACCGATCAGGGTGACCGACAGCAAACACCCAGCCTGCCGTCGCGTAAGAGGAGATGAGCCAACCGCGCGGGGCAGCACCTAATCCGGCGGAGGCAGTCGCCGAGAATATCGAGGCGATCCTGCGGCTGGAAGATGCTGCCATGCGGCAGCGAACCTGGGCCGACACGCTTTCCGACAGCATCGCCGACTTCACCGGAACAATCTGGTTCGTCGCAATGCATCTGGCGTGGTTTGCGGCCTGGGCTGTAGTGAATACTGGTCTGGTGCACGTTATCCCGGCGTTTGATCCTTATCCATTTCAGCTGCTTTGCATGATCGTTTCCATGGAGGGCGTGCTGCTCGCGACCTTCGTGCTGATCAAGCAGAACCGAATGAGTTACCTTTCCGACCGCCGCGCACACCTGGACCTGCAGATCAACCTGCTGGCGGAGCGAGAGGTGACCAGTCTGCTGCGGCTGACCAGCGATATTGCGCGGAAGTTGCAGGTCGAGCGGCGGCAAGCGGCACACGATCTGGAAGCGGACACCGAAATAGAGACGCTGATGCAGGAAATCGATCGGCGGTTCAAAGGCGATGCCTGAGAACGGATGCTTTACAGTTGGCCGCTCGGTGCTGAAACTCCGGAGCAATAACTGACCGGAGGAAACTCGGCCCGATGATCCGCCGTCGTCCATTTCTGGCTGGAGTTGCGGGTGCCCTGGCGGCTCCCGCGATATCACGCAGCGCAGAAAATGCACCTTTGAAGTTCATTCCCCAGTCCGACCTTACTATCGTCGACCCCATCGTCACCACCGTCTACACGGCGCGGAACCATGGAATGATGGTGTTCGACACGCTGTTCGGCATGGACAACCGCTATCAGATCCAGCCGCAGATGGTGGACCGTGTGGCCGTCGAAGATGACGGCAAGCGCTGGAAGCTCACCCTGCGCGACGGCCTGCTCTGGCATGACGGCGAGAAGGTGCTGGCTCGCGACTGCGTTGCGTCCATTCGGCGCTGGGCCGTGCGCGATGGCATCGGCGGCCTGCTGATGGCGCGGACGGACGAATTGGCCGCGATCGACGATAAAACCATCCAGTTCCGGCTGAAGAAGCCGTTCCGCATCCTGCCCTATTCGCTGGGCAAGATCTCCACACCCATGTGCGCGATGATGCCGGAACGGCTGGCGTCCAGCGATCCGTTCAAGCCGGTCAAGGAAGTTGTCGGCAGCGGTCCGTTCCGTTTCAAGGCGGATGAGTGGGTATCCGGCTCGCTCGCTGTGTATACGAAGTTCGATCGCTACCTGCCGCGCGATGACAAGAGCGCGGGCTGGACCGCCGGCGGCAAGGTCGTGCATTTCGAGCGGGTCGAGTGGCACACCAGCCCGGACGACGCTACGTCAGCCGCAGCGATGCAGTCGGGCGAGATGGACTGGTGGGAACTGCCGACCCCCGATCTGCTGCCGGTTCTGAAGCGCTCCGGCCATGTGCGCGTGGAGATCAAGGACCACAATGGCACGCTCGGGTTCATGAAGATGAACAACCTGCAGCCACCGTTCAACAACGCCGAGATCCGGCGAGCGCTGCTGGGGGCGGTGGTGCAGTCGGACTACATGATCGCGATCGCCGGCGAGGACCACAGCATGTGGCGCGATGGCGTCGGCATCTTCACGCCAGGCACCGACATGGCGACCGACGCGGGGATGGAGGTGCTGACCGGGCCGCGCGACATGGCCAAGGTGAAGGCCGCGATCAAGGAGGCAGGCTACAACAACGAACGGACGGTGCTGCTCGCACCCTATGATCCGCACTATCGCAAGGCGATGGCCGATGTGGGTGCCGGCATGCTCACCGATTGCGGCTTCAATCTCGACATTCAGGCGGTGGATTGGGGCACTGCAATCGTGCGGCGGGAGAATAAGCAGCCGGTGGACAAGGGGGGCTGGAGTGCGCTGTTCACCACGGCGAACGGCCTCGACATGCAGACGCCCCTGCTGCACTTCTTGAAAACAACGGGCGAGACGGCGTGGTTCGGTTGGACCAACAGTCCTCGCATCGAAGAGCTGCGCGCAGCCTGGGTCGATGCGCCTGACATTGCGGCGCAGAAGCAGATCGCCGCAGACATCCAGCGCCAATGCTGGATCGACGTGCCACACCTGCCGGTTGGCATCTGGTATCAGCCGATGGCGTGGCAGAACACGGTCGACGGCATACCCGATGGCTTTCCGCTGTTCTGGGGTGCTCGACGGGTGTGATGCGCGCGGCCGCGCTGGCATCCATCCTGCTGCTGAGCGGATGCATGGCCCAGACCTGCAACCGCCTCGGCGGCACACCAATGGTGGAATACCAATTATTCTTTGGCCGCTCCAATGTCTCGGACGGGGCGTGGGCCAAGTTCGCCGCGCAGGTCATCACGCCCGACCTGCCTGCAGGCTTTACCGAACTCGACGCGGAGGGTCAGTGGATGAACCCGGATACGCGTCAGATCAGCCGGGTTCGAAGCCGAGTTGTCATCGTCGCCGTGCCCGATACTCCCGTCACAATGTCGGCCATTGCACATATCAAGGACGAATATCGCCAGTGGTTCGCGCAAATTGTGGTTGGCACCGTCGTGTACCCGGTCTGTGCTGCGTTCTGATCACTACGCGGGCAGCTGATAGCCGATCATCGACTCGACCTCGATCGTCTTCATCGCCGCCGACTGCGTCATCATCCGTTCGTAGTGTGCTGAGAGATGTGGAAACTAATCTGGGCCTGGATTGAGCCAAACCGAAACGCCAGAACAGTCCGAACAGATGGATGTCGGCATCGAATACTTCCGACCGCCCATTCGTGGTGCCGAGACGGGCTGGCACCCGACGCAAAATACAGAGTCAGCATGACTGTTCTCCTCGTTTTGTTAAGCCACAGGCCCGCGCGGCGGCAACAATGACGTCGAGTGAGTCGCGTGCACCGTCCGCTTCGCCCTTTTCGAAATCGCCTTCAGCAACCGCCATCTGGTTGGTCACGTGCGCGAAGCAAAGCACGTGACGGCCGCGGGCACGGGCGAACGCGTACAGTGCCGCAGCCTCCATTTCGACGGCCAATGCGCCATGTTGGCGAGCAACTGCGATGGCTTGCTCGGTTTCCCGATACGGGGCATCGGTGGTCCATGCCATGCCGCGGTGCACAGGAACCCGCAATCGCTGTAGCGCCGGCCACGCCCGGGCGAGCAGTGCCGGATCGCCCTCGGCAACGCATGATGGCGGCAGATAATGATGACTGGTACCTTCGTCGCGGATCGCTCGCTCGATCAGGACGAAGTAGGGGGTGGGACCGACGGACACAATTTGGCCGGCCGAGGTGACGCTGATCAGCAACCGGCACCCGGAGACGAAGAGCTGCTCCGCCACCAGCACGGCGAATGGCGCGCCTACGGCAAGGCCGACAATTCCCAGGGGAATGCCGCCATGTTCCGTCGCGTCCATCTCTGTATGGTAGCAGGCCCAACCCGCGGCACGCCGCGACAGCCCGGCCGCGCGCAGGCCACGAACGATATCGCCATCCGGGTCCAGAACGCAGACTGCCGGGACTGGCTGATCCGGCAGGCCGCGCTGACGACGGGCCTCGCGCAGCAGGTTCTCCGGCCGAAACACCGACGGAGCGTCGTAGGCCCGTTCCTTCATCTGTTCTCCAGTGCGCCGCTGGGTCGTTGTAACGTCTCAGGGTGTCGCGAGACCATCCATCAGATCGCCGCGCCACGAGCGGTGCCACGAGGGGGAGATTTGTCATGCGGCCCAATCCACTGGACGACGCCGCCCACTTCCTGACCCAGGCGGGCTGGTTCACGCCAGTGTTCTGGCTGCTACTGCTGGCCAGCTTTGCTATCGCAATTCTGGTTTGGCAACGGCAGCCTGAACAGCGAGCGGCACGCAATCTTGGCATCTGGGGACTGCGCGTGCTGATGGGTTCGATGTGGTGGCAGCAGACGCTGTGGAAAATTCCGCCAAATTTCGGCGGCCTGCAATACTGGATGCAACAGGAAGCAGACCACGCCGCGATAGCGTTGCAGGGCGCGTTGGTGCGCGATGTTGTACTGCCCAACCTCGTAGTGTTTGGGCCACTCGTCTATCTGGTGGAACTGCTTATTGGGGCCTCGTTGCTGCTGGGGTTGTTCTCGCGTGCTGGCGCGCTGCTAGGCCTGCTTATGGGGCTGAACCTTTGGCTCGGGCTATACTCAGCCGAAGGCGAATGGCCGTGGACTTATATGTTCCTGGTCATGATTCAGGCCTGGTTCGTGATCGAGCCGCCAGGGCGTGTTCTAGGAGGCGACGTGCTGCTGAGCCAGCGGCGCCGTCCGCAGGCCTCTGGCACATTGTCCTGGGTTATGTGAATGACTGGGCTGGTCATAGGACGTCGCGCCCTGCCGCTGCTGGGATTGGCAGCGGCTTTGGCGCCTGCTCGCGCTGACACGATCGATCTGGCATTGACCTGTGATACGACGCTTGCACCGTTGCTGCGAAAGTTAGGGGCAGCATACACGGCGCAGAGCTCGGCGCGAGTATTCGTGTTTCCGACCGGTCCCGGTCTGATCCTGCCGCAGCTCGAGCGCAACATTCAGAATGATATCCTGGTCACTCAAACGCCGGTGCTTGATCAGGCGACACAGCAGGGCCTGATTGCCGATGTCGCTGCTGCGAGCTGGCGGAATCCGCTTGTTTTTGGCGCTTTGCCTGGTGGATCAGTGCTTGACCAGACGCTTGCAGTTACCGATCCAACACCAGCTTCAGATATCGATGGACCTGCGGTTCTGACTAGGCTTGGCTTGAAGCCGAGGCGCGTGTTGGGGGCGGTCGATAGCGAGGAGGTGGCGTTCCTGATTGCCAACGGATCGGCGCAGGCAGGCCTGCTGCACATGACGGACGTTCGTGCCCATGGTCTGGAGGTCGTCCAGCCGGTGCCCCCGGATGTATGGGTCCCGGCTGTCTATCGCGCCTGCATCACGCGGCGGGCAGACCGGCCAAATCCGGGAGGCTTTCTCGCGTTCCTTGCCACGCAAACGGCAGTGCGTCTGCTTTCCGATGGCGGGCTGGAGGTGCTGACGTGATGATGCAGAACGATGAGCAGCGCCATCCACTGTCGCGACGCGTGCTGCATTGGATCATGGCGCTGTCGATCCTGGTGATGATCGGCAGCGGCTGGCGCATTTACAATGCAAGCCCGATCTTCGCCTATATCAGCTTCCCGGAGTGGTTAACCCTGGGCGGTGATGTGCAGACGTCGCTGGCACGGCACGGGGATCCTGGCGTCGCATCCGCCATTGCCTGGCATTTCGCTGCGATGTGGACGTTGGCAGTCAGCTATCTGCTGTTCGTCGCCTGGGGGTTTGTAACGGGCCATTTTCGTCGCGATCTTCTGCCGGTCGGGCCAACGTCTATTTGGCGAGACTTGGTCGCCGCTGTAACACTTAGCCTGCAGCACAGGTTGGGCGAGTACAATGCCGTGCAGAAGACTGCCTATGTCGGTGTACTAGCACTGGTCGCGCTGATGATCCTCTCGGGGCTGGCCATCTGGAAACCGGTGCAGACCTACCCGCTGGAGTTGTTGTTCGGTGGTTTTCAAGGCGCGCGACTTGTGCACTTTCTCGTGATGGCCGGGATCGTGCTTTTCCTGGTTGTGCACGTGACGCTCACACTCCTTGTACCCCGGACGCTGCAGGCGATGGTGTTGGGTCGCGCCACAGAACCGCGTCATCCGAGCCTGTCGGAGACAATTCGATGACGCTGATCAGGCGAGAGGCATTACGGTCCGGTTTTTCGCTTGGCGTGCTGGCTCTGCTGGGGGGTTGCGACCTGAGCGACCATGACGCCGTGCAGAACGTGCTAGGGCGTTTCTCACGGTGGAACGATCAGGTGCAGGCCGCGCTGTTCAGCCGCGCGCGTCTGGCGCCGACCTTTCCTGAGACGATGGCGGTGAAGGATTTTCGCTACAACGCATGGTACGGGCCAGACAAGGCGCCTCGCCTTAATCCTGCCGATTATCGCTTGCAGCTTGCCGGCCGTATCGACAACAAGCGGCCCTGGACCGTGGAGGAGCTGTACGCTCTGCCACAGGTCAGCCAGGTCACTCGCCACGTGTGCGTCGAAGGATGGAGCATGATCGGCAAGTGGAGCGGCACGCCGCTGCGCACATTTCTGGAACGGATCGGTGCGGACATCAGCGCACGTTATGTCGGGTTCGAGTGTGCGGATGGCTATTACGAAGGGATCGATATGCCAACGGCTCTGCATCCACAGACGATAATGGCGTTTCGGCTCTCTGACGAGATATTGCCCACTAAATACGGATATCCATTCAAGATCCGCATTCCGACGAAACTTGGCTTCAAGAACCCGAAGTTCGTGACAGCAATATACGTCTCCGACAAGCAGCCGCGTGGATATTGGACCGATCGCGGCTACAATTGGTTCAGCGGCATCTGATGGATCTGCAGAACACCTGTGCCATCGCTGTGATGGCGAAGGCGCCGCGGCCCGGCCGCGCGAAGACGCGGCTGTGTCCGCCATTGCGTCCTGATCAGGCCGCGCAACTCAGCGCTGCTTTTCTGCGAGACATCACGGAGAACATTGCCTTGGCCGCGCGGGCGGCGCTCATTCATGGTTATATCGCTTATGCGCCCGCAGGCGAGGAGCGTGCCTTCGACGGCTACCTTGCGGATAGGACAGCACTAGTCCTGGCGGATGGTTCGCCGCCGATGCCTCCCGGCGTCTCGGGCTTTGGCCGGTCGCTGTTACACGCGGCGCAGGCGCTATTCGCCCGCGGCTACGGCGCGGTGTGCCTGGTTAATTCCGATAGTCCGACTTTGCCAACGTCGCTGCTGCTCCAGGCTGCAAGCGAGTTGCTGGCCTCCGGGGAGCGTGTCGTGCTTGGACCCGCGGACGATGGTGGCTACTACCTGATTGGCATGAAGCGGCCGCACGCGCATCTGTTTGCTGACATCGCCTGGAGCACGGATAGCGTTGCTGCTGCCACGCGTGTAAGGGCGACTGCGCTTCGGCTGGACGTGGTTACACTGCCGACCTGGTTCGATGTCGATGATATGGGATCGCTCACTCGGTTGCTGGTAGGAGCGGAGCGGCAACCAAATGGACTGCAGCCTTATGCAGCACCAGCGACGATGGCATTGATCGGGGAGGGCCTATTGGTCGAGTACATGAACGTCGCGGCGCAATGACGCGTGCCGGGCGCCGTGTTGCGGTATTGGCGGCGATTGGTGTCCTGCTCGTGGTGTTGGTTGCGGCGGGGCTGGCGCTGCTGGACTGGCGCCCTGTCGGGTTGGCCGATGCGACGCATCTGGCCGCGTTTGAGGTCAGCCTGTGCGCTGCCGGTGCGTTGTGGCTGGTGGCGGTGTTCATTGTGCGCGGGCATCGACTACCACGCGGCACGCTCTGGCTCGTACTTGGCGTCGCGACGGCCATGCGGGTTCTGACACTGCTTGGTCCACCGATCTTGTCATCTGACGTGTATCGCTATGTCTGGGACGGCCGTGTCCAGCTGGCCGGCGTCAATCCGTATCGCTATGTGCCGGCCGCAGACGAGCTGGCCTTTCTGCGTGAAGATGCGGTGTATCCGCATATCAATCGTGCCGATTATGCTCACACCGTCTATCCACCGGCTGCTCAGGCGATGTTTGCGGCAGCCGCTGCGGTGACGCCTGGTGTGTTCGGTATGAAGCTGGTCATGGCCGGATTGGATGCGCTCGCCATCGGTCTTCTGATCATGTTGCTCCGCATCGTCGGGCGCGATCCCGCCGAGTTGGTGATCTACGCCTGGTTGCCGCTGCCGGTCTGGGAGTTTGCCGGCAACGCACATATAGATGCAGCGGTGGCTGGGTTGTTGACTTTGGCGCTGCTGCTGGCGGTACGCGGTCGATGGGCCTGGACTGGCGTTGTGCTTGCCATGGCGGCGCTGACCAAGTTTCTGCCCGCTGTGATATTGCCGGCGTTCTGGCGACCATGGAATTGGCAGCTGCCGCTGGCGTTCGCATTGACCGTGGTCGCGCTGTACGCGCCATACGTGTCAATCGGTGATCAGGTGGTTGGTTTCCTGCCGGGTTATATCACGGAGGAGGGAATCACCAACGGACACGGTGTATTCCTGCTGGAACTGCTGGGGAGTATTACCGCGCTTCCGGCATGGAGTACCTATGCCTATCTCGTGCTTGTACTGGCCGTGCTTGGTGCACTGGGCCTGCACTTTGCCTTCATCGCGGAGCGGCCATCAACGCCTGACCGCAGAGTGATGCAGCAGGCACGTCAAGCTCTTATTCTCGCGTCGGTGATGTTGATCGCGCTTTCCCCCCACTATCCATGGTATTTGGCTTGGCTCGCGCCTTTCGCATGCCTGGTGCCGCGGCCGAGTGTACTGTGGCTGCTGGCCGTCGCACCCCTGCTGGCGCATGGTTCGTTCGAATATCTCGCGGTTCCGGGCGTCGTCTATGGCCCCGCAATTGTCCTTGCGGCCTATGAACTTTACCGCGGCTACGCCGTCCGCTTGGCTGTGCCTTCACCCGTTGTACGGAGCGTTTGATGACCGCTGCTGCGCTTCAGGATCCGCGCCGCTACTTCGAGGCCGTGCAGACGCGCGAGACTGAGGCGAGCGCGCCACCAGTTTGTCTGTACCTGGAAGTGACGAACCGCTGCAATCTGCTGTGCGAAACCTGTCCGCGCACGTTCGAGACGCTGGAACCGCCAGCGGACATGAGTTGGGAGCTGTTCACCTCCATTGTCGATCAGGTGCCAGATGTCGGTCGTGTCGTGCTGCATGGCGTTGGGGAACCGATGTTGGTGCGGTCGCTGCCGCGTATGATTCGGTATTTGAAGGATCGCGGTGTATACGTCCTGTTCAACACCAATGGCACATTGCTTTCCCCGAAGAAACATCAGGCCATCATCGATACCGGGCTGGATGAACTGCGGGTGTCCCTGGATGCGGCCGATGCGAAGTCGTTTCTCCTTGTGCGGGGCAAGAATTTTTTTGATCGTATCGTGCGCAATGTAAGGCAGTTCACCGAGTTCCAGCATACAATCGGTGCGACGTTGCCGCGAGTTTCCCTTTGGCTGACGGGATTGAAGGAGACGATTGACCAGCTGCCCGACTTCGTGCGGCTCGCTTCCTCGATGGGTGTGCGAGAGGTCCATCTGCAACGCCTGGTGTACGACGTGGCTGGTTATGGCCTGGCGCGATCGCAATCATCGCTGTTCGAGACGTTGCGCGCCGATGAATCGCACGCGATCGAAGAGGCCACTGCCTTGGCGCGCGATCTCGGCGTCGAGCTGGATGCGTCCGGTGCGACCGAGCCTGGCCTCAGCCTTAAGCGGCAGGACGAGACACAGCCTTGGTCCGCGTGCAGGCGACCCTGGTCGCTCATGTATTTCACGGCGCATGGGCGTGCCTTGCCGTGCTGTATGGCGCCGTTCTCCGCGCGCGGCTACGACAGCTACACGCTGGGAGATGCGACGCAGCAGACGCTGCGCGAAATTTGGAATGGCGCCCCTTATCGCGAATTTCGCTCGGCGCTGCTGAGCGAAACGCCACCGCGGCCATGCGCGGGCTGCGGGCTGCGATGGAGTCTCTGATTTCCTGACAGTCACCGCGATCATCCCAACGCTGAACGAGGCCGACACGATTGCCGGCACGATCGCCATGTTGCCACGCACGACGGTGGACGAAATCATTGTCGCGGACAGCTCCAGTCGCGATGCGACTGTGGCCATCGCGGAGGCCGCCGGTGCGCGCGTCATCGTCTTGCGGGAACGCGGCTACGGCCGCGCTTGTGCGGCGGGTGT
>JBKPOG010000068.1:0-9167 GCA_046732975.1 Pseudomonadota bacterium | reverse complement strand
GCGCTGCCTCGGCAGCGCTCAGCCAGTGCAGCGCACTCACAGCCCGGTGCCCGCACGCATCGGTGGCCAGGGCTCCGCTGCTGGGTCCTCCGGAAACCTTATCCCGTCCTTGTTGCCCAGAGCCTGCTCCGCTGCCGACGCCACATCGTCGGGAAACTCGGCCCATGCCTTATCCAGCCCTGCCGCATCCGCCAGCCTGGCAATCAATTCCTTGTCCATAGCCCTCTCCCCGGCTTGCGAAGCCGATGATGCGATCGAGTAGGCCGGAACGGAAGCAGGCACGAAAAAAAGCGGTGCAGCAGGGGCCGCACCGCCAAGGGGGCCGCGCCGAGCGGCGCGACATCGGGGAGGAAACAGGACACCGGCAGTGCCGGCTCCATGCCGCCAATATGGCACCGGAAATCTTATGAATTAGTAACGCGGCGTGTGACAAACGCGAATTCGGCCGCCGAGATCATCATAAAATCACGAAAGGAACGTATCGCATGGCCATTCCACCGCATCGAGCCGGACCACTCGTCGGCCTGAAGGTGCTCGAGATCGGCCATTACATTGCCGCTCCCTTCTGCACCCGCCTTCTCGCTGACCTGGGTGCCGAAGTGATCAAGATCGAGCCACCTGGCGGCGACCCCTTCCGCGGCTGGGGTGCCTCGGTGAACGGAAACTCGGTTTGGTTCAGCGTGCACGGCCGCAACAAGTTCTCGGTCGTGCTGGATCTGAAGCGTGATCGTGAGACCCTGCTAAAGCTCGCCGAACGCGCCGATGTGCTGGTGGAGAACCTGCGCGCCGGTGGGCTGGAACGGCTGGACCTCGGGCCGGATGCGCTGCATGCGGTCAATCCGCGCCTGGTGATCGCGCGCATCTCCGGCTACGGCCAGGACGGACCATATCGCGACAAGCCCGCCTTCGGCGCGATCGGCGAAGCCATGGGCGGTATCCGCCACCTGACCGCGCATCCGCCCGGCGCCTCCCACCTGCCACCACCTCGCTGCGGCATCTCAATCAGTGATGACCTGGCAGGACTCTACGCGACTATCGGACTGCTGTCGGCCCTGTGGCAACGCGATGTGGCGGGCGTTGGACGTGGGCGGGTGGTGGACGTCAGCCTGGTAGACAGCGTGTTCAGCCTGATGGAAGGCATGTTGCCGGAATACGCGATGGACGGCCGCATTCGGCAGCCGGTGGGCGCAGCAATCGAGACCGCGGCGCCGACCAACACCTATCCCTGCTCCGACGGAAAGTGGCTGTGCATCGCCGGCAACTCAGATCTGATCTTCCGCCGGCTGATGCGGGCAATCGGGCGGCCAGAAATGGCCGACGATCCATCGTATGCCACCAATGGCGATCGCTGTGCCCGGCGCGAAGCCCTGGATACTGCGATCGCTGCCTGGACCCGAACGCTGCCGGCCATGGAAGCCGAGGCGCGGCTGGAAGCCGCGGATGTACCATGCTCTCGGCTATACGACATCGCTGATTGCGCCACTGATCCACATTTCCTGGCGCGTCACTCAGTGCAGGAGGTGATTGATCCGCTCATCGGGCGGACACTGCATCCGGGGCCGGCAATCCGTCTCGACGGCGACCCGTCTGAGCGTGTCGTTGCGTGGCCAGGGCCATCGGTGGGGGAACACACCGAGTACGTGCTTAGCCTGATCCGAAAGGAGTGAGCGTAGTGTTTTGGGCGAACCCACTTTTCGGTCAGCATTCCACTTCTCATCGGCTCATTGCGATGTGCTGCACATGGCGCGCCGCGGTTGCATTTCAGCCCCGTCCGTTACCCGCGGCATCGCTCGAGGGCCTCAGTTCAGATCTGCTGGGTGTTGGCGTCTCTATTAGGTCGAAGGGCAAGACTCCGGCCTCTCTCGCAAGAATGAACTTCTCCCAGCATGGACGTATGCGGTATGTTTGGCTAGGAGAGGTCCCTTGGGGAGAAAGTGCATGTTCGATCTCGATCGGTTCTTTGCCGATTGTCGGGACGCGGTAGACGCCGATCCGAACCATCGGCTGGTGCGAGACGTCGTCGCGCGTGCGGTCGCGCAGCCCGACGCCGTGATGGCAGCGCTAGGAGAGCCGCGGCGAGCCGGAATCAACGTTCTCTACCGAGCCTCGAACCTGACGGTGCTGAATCTGGTCTGGGGGCCTGGCATGACCATCATGCCGCACGACCACCGGATGTGGGCGGTAATCGGCATCTATACCGGGCGTGAGGACAACGTGTTCTGGCGCCGCTTGCCACCCGATGCAGGTCGCAAGATCGAGGCCGCCGGCGCCCGCTCTCTGTGTCGCGGCGATTGCACGCCGCTGGGCGCCGATATCGTCCACTCGGTCACCAATCCGATCCCGCGCCTGACCGGCGCGATCCATGTTTATGGCGGCGATTTCCTCACGCAGGAACGCAGCGAGTGGGATCCGGAGACGCTGCACGAGCGGCCATACGACGTGGCGAAGGCCCGGCGGTTGTTTGAGGACTCGAACCGGGCGCTGGCGCACGCATAGCGGTCGAGCAGCCGGCTTGCCGCCTGTGCGAACTCTCCCCACAGTGGCGACAAGCCAGAGCACACCAGGGAGAGAAACGATGCTGAACTACGCCGCCGGGACCAGCCTCGCGTTGCTCGTCGTTACCGCCGCACCCGCGGTGGCGGCGCCCTATATGATTGTCGGCAATGACGAGAAGCCTGGCACGGACGCGCAAGGTAAGCCAATCGTCAACCCGACCGGCAACGACACGGTTGTGATCTTCGACCTGGCCAATCCCGAGGAGCCCAAGGTCGCCGCCAGTCTGAAACTGGAGAACTCAATCGTCGGCCCGCCGGTGAACCTGGCGATTTCACCCGATAACAGCATTGCGCTGGTTGCCGACTCGATGACGGTTACGGAGGACAATGGCACGCGCAAAATGACGCCCACCGACAAGCTGTTCATCATCGACCTGAAAGCCAGTCCGCCGAAACTGGTGCAGACGGTTACCGTCGGCAAGCAGCCGTCCGGCCTGTCGATCAGCCCGAAAGGCGACATGGCGTTGGTAGCCAATCGCGGCGACGGCACTGTCAGCGTGCTGAAGATCGACGGTACCAACGTCACGCAGACCGCGACCGTTCCTGTCTCGCCCGGCGTTTCGCATGTCGAGATCACCCCCGACGGCAAACGCGCGCTCGCACTGAAGTCGCCGGAAAACAAAGTCGCCGTACTCGATATTGACGGCGACAAGGTAAGTTACAACAAGCTCGACATTCCTACCTACCCGTTCCCCTACAATATCGTCGTCTCTCCGGATTCGAAGCTGGCACTGACCGCCGATAACGGCAACAACGGCTCATCGGATGGCAATCTCGACGCGGTCACGGTGATCGATCTTGAAGGGGCGCACCCGCACGCCATCGCCCACGCCACAGTAGGAGACGCGCCGGAAGGTCTGGCAATCAGCCCGAAGGGCAACGTCGCAGCCGCCTTGAACGTGGATGGTTCGAACGTCAAGGGCCAGTGGTTCTACCATCCAAACGGCAGCGTCACGGTTCTGAGCATCCAGGGCAAGACCGTGACCCCCGTCGGCACGGTTGAGGTGGGTGCCCTTCCGGAAGCCATCGCGTTCACGCCGGACGGAAGTTACCTGTATGTTGGCAATTACACTGATCAGGATTTTTCCATCCTGAAAGTGGACGGCACCACCGTCACCAACACCGGGAAGCGCTTCAAGGCAGGTGGCCACCCTGCCTCTATGCGCATGGGGCCCTGATCAGTTCCCTACCGCCTGCACCTTGGAGAAGTCGACCGATAGTGCGCCGAGCTGCAGTTGCATGCCGTTGGACTGGCTCTGCACGCCGGTCGCGGTCCCGATCACGCTGAACGTCAGCGCACTGGTCGTGCCGTCGGCGTTCGCTCCGGTGACTGCAACCTTATAGCTGCCGTCGGGCACTGTGCTGCCGGAGCTCGTGATCCCATTCCAGGTCCAGGTATTGCTGCCCTTGCTAGCCATTAGCATTGAGTCGCTGAGCTTTGCGCCGCTGTCGTTGTAGATTGCAATATCGACCGGCTCGGCTGCCGGCGCCGTGAACTGAATGGTGCCTTGACCGTTCTGCAGCGGCACATGGTCCGAGCTGACGGTGACGCGCTTACCGGTCATCGATGACCCCTGCATGACCTCGCCAGCCTGGGTGAGCTGGATGAGCTGCGTCAGACTGGTGTTGGTGTTGATCTGCTGCTCGACACTGGAGAACTGCACCAGCTCGCTGGTGAACTGGTTGGTGTCCAGAGGGCTGGACGGATCTTGATTCTGCAGCTGCGTCATCAGCAGTTTCAAGAAGTCACCGAAGTTCGAGGAAAGCGAGCTGAGCGCGTTGTTGCTGGATTGCGACGCGGAGGAGCTGGCGGTGGCCGTGTTCGTCTGCTGCGCGGCAACTGATGCGAGGCTCATGGGAATCGTCCTTTCGTGTCACGCGGTGATGTCGAGCCCAGCTCGCATCCACCCGGAGGCCTGGATCGGCGTGAATTCGGCGCCGCCGTCATCGGTCGCGTCGTGTTGCCGTCGCCCTGATTGAGTATGCTGGCGTGCTGTGCCGTGAGAGCCATCGCCAGTTAGGCCGCCAGCGGTCGTGTTCGGCACGGGCGCGGTGCCGGTATCGCTGCGTGATGCCGGCTCCGGGGTGGCAACATGGAAGGTCACATTGCGTCCCTCTACCGGCACACCGGCCTGGTCCAGAGTGCGCTGAAGCTGTGGCTGATCGCGCAGCAGCATGCTCAGCGTCTCAGGTTTTTCCACCGTGATTTCGACCCGTGCGGGGGCATCCGAGGGTCGGTCGATCTTGATCTGCACATGGCCGAGTTCCGGCGGATCGAGCCGCATTGTCAGCCGCTGAGCGCCGTCCGGCGCGTGCCCCAGCTGCATGAGCGCCGGCGTAATCTGAGCGGCCGGGGACGTATGCTGGCCGGTCGAGGATGCGGCCGCTTGCGGCTCCGCCGCACGAGCCGGCTGCGTCGCAGACTGCGATGCATCGGCCAGCGAGGGGGCCGCTAGCGCATTGGCCTCCAGGTTGGCCGGGGCCAGGTGCGTTGGCGCCGCCTCCGGTGCCTGCGGTCCCTGCACACTCGCCTTCAACTCTTCCGACTTCAACGAAGGGGGAACCAGCGACTGAGTCCCGGCCAGTCCGCTGGAGTCAGCGTGGTTGTCAGTCGTACGTAGCGCGGAGTTTTGCCGGGGTTCGATGTTTGGTGTGACCAGAGCGGCGCCCTGCAGGGCAGCGACGCTGTCAGACGGCGGCGATTGACCGGAGCCAGTGCCGGCTCGTCGCGCCGGTGTCGCTGGTTCGGCTTTCGGCTTGCCGCTTGCAGCGTCACGAGGCCGAACCGCCTGGGCGTCGGGCGCCTGCAATGCCGCGGCAGTTATCAGCGGTTCAGGCAAGCTGACCTGCGGCTGAACGGTGGGCGACGCCGCTGTTGCCGTGCCCGCCGTGGCAGTCGAGTCCGCTTCGAGCGGAGCCGAAGCCCCCGGCGGGATTGCTGACTGATCGCCCGCAGCGGCTGGCGTCATCATTGGTGATGTTGTTTGCTCGGTCTGCGCCAACGCCTCGAGCAGTCTTGCGAACTGATCGACAACGGAGGCCGCATTGGCTTGTTCGCCCGCTCGCGTGGTGGCGTTCGACGCCGCCGATTGCGGCAGCGGCGCTGCGACAGGTACCGGCGGCATCGGTGATGACAGTTGGCTCATACTGTGAGCTGAACCAGCAAGCTGTATGCCAGCGTGCGCACCGGGCACAGCGAACCATTTCAGCAAGTGAATCCGATGCGAGCGGCACAATTTGCCGGGCTGGACCTGCCGAGCTGCCGCCGCATCGCTGATGAAGCGCCGCGAAATGCCGTGTTTCTGTTGGCACGGTTTATGCCACAGCACGTGCAGCGAACCCTTGGAGCCTTTCCATGTCACTGTTCGGTGCAATGAACACCGCCATCAGCGGGCTGACCGCACAGTCCAGCGCATTCGGCAACATCGGCGATAACGTCGCTAACAGCCAGACCGTTGGCTACAAGCGCGTCGACACCAACTTCATCGACTACCTGACGACCAGTACGGAGAGACAGAACGACCCCGGTGCCGTGGTAGCGACGCCGAACTACGTCAACAACGTCCAGGGCACCATCACGCAGACCGATAATACTTTGGGTCTGGCTATCGCCGGCCAGGGATTCTTTGCCGTATCACAACCAAACGGCGAGGTTAACAACATCCCGACCTTCAACCAGCAGCAGTTCTACACCCGTGCTGGCGACTTTCAGATGGACAAGAACGGTTTTCTGGTGAACAGCGCCGGCTACTACCTCAACGGCTGGCCAGTGTCCTACGATCCGACAACCAACAAGCCTGTCACCAACCAAAATACGCTGCAGCCGATCCAGGTGACGCAAACCGTTTACAATCCGGTGCCGACCAGCGCAGTGACATTGTCAGCGAACTTGCCCGCTACGCCGGACGCCAGCACGCCCATTACTTCCGATATCGATGTTTACGACTCGCTCGGTACCATGCACACGGTTACTCTCGCCTGGACACAAGTCGCCGCGACGACGACCGACGCGGCGCACTGGAATGTCGGCATCAGTTACAAGGATGCAAGCGGCAACACCCAGACTGGCAGCGCGAATGTGTACTTCGGCAATAACGGTGCCGATGCCGGCACCATTGGCCAGGTGAGCAATGCGAGCGGGATCGTCAGCAACCCCTCTGGATCGTGGGACGGCACCAAGAACGCGCAGTCATCGTTGACATTTGCCGCCAATTTTGGCGCTGGTGTCGCGCAAAACATACAGTTGAACCTTGGAACCTACGACGCATCCGACGGCCTGACGCAGTATGCCGGCACACAGTATAGTCTGCGCGGCCTGACCCAGAACGGCGTACCCCCCGGCGCTTTCTCTTCGGTCACCACACAGGCCAACGGCGACATCACCGTGAACTACGACAATGGACAGTCGCGGGTGATCGCGCAGGTGCCGGTGATTACCTTCAACGACCCGGACGCATTGCAGCGCCAGGACGGCCAGGCGTTCACCGCCAGCACCGGCTCCGGCACACCGCTCGCGGAAGCGGCAGGCACCAACGGTGCCGGCACCCTGGTGACGCAGTCGGTTGAAAGTTCCAACGTCGACATCGCCACCGAATTCACCAAGCTCATCGTGGCGCAGCAGGCCTATTCGGCCAACACCAAAATGGTGACCACGGCCGCCCAGATGCTGCAGCAGACCATCGACATGAAGCAGTGATCCGATGAGCCTCAACGCCACATTGTCGATCGCGACCGGTAGTCTGGCCAATATCAACAGCCAGCTCGCGCTGGTGTCGCAGAATGTGGCCAATGCCAGCACGCCGGGATACGCGGCAGAAATTGCCACGCAGTCGAGCATGACCGCCGACGACAAGGGATTCGGCGTCCGCACCGGCCTGACCATCCGCAACATCGATGCCACGCTGCAGTCCGAGCTGTTCAGCCAGAACGCCACCGTGGCCGGTCTGCAGACCCGGCAGACTGCGTTGCAGGCAATCGATGCAGCACAGGGAACGCCCGGGCAGGGCACCGACATCGCCAGCCTGCTGGGCAAGCTGCAGGATCAGTTCTCCACCTTGCTCAACGACCCGAGCAGCGCGGCGCAGCAGAGCCAGGTGGTGTCGGCCGCGGCCACGCTGGCCCAGGGCATCAACGCGCTCAACGACACCTATACGACGCAGCGGCAGACGGCCGAGGACAACCTGGTAAGCGAGGTCGCGACCCTCAACAGCACGCTCAGCACCATCGGCGATCTGAGCACCAAGATCGTCACGCTGAAGGCAAGCGGTCGAAGCACCGCCGACCTCGAGAACCAGCGAGACGCGGCCTTGGCCAACCTGTCGCAACTGGTTGACATCAAGGTGCTGGAACAGCCCAACGGCGACGTTCTGATCGGTACCAGCGCCGGCCTCGTCTTGCCGATCCATGGGACGGAGAACCCGTTCTCAATCGCCGGCGCCAATATGCAGCCAGGAAGTTACTACCCCGACGGCGGCATCCCGGGGGTCATGCTGGGCGGCAGCGACGTGACCAGCCAGCTCCGCGGCGGGCAGATCGGCGCCAATATCATGCTCCGCGACAAGACGCTGCCGACCGACCAGGCGGAGCTCGATGAGTTCGCGCAGAATCTCTCGACACGTTTCAGTGCGAACGGCCTGCAGCTGTTTTCCTCTGCTTCAGGCAGCTTGGCAAATGGCCCGCAAAACGGCTATGTCGGCTTCGCCGGCACCATCCAGGTGAACTCCGCCGTGCAGGCAAAGCCATCGCTCGTGCGTGACGG
This sequence comes from Pseudomonadota bacterium, assembly GCA_046732975.1. Lineage (GTDB taxonomy): Bacteria > Pseudomonadota > Alphaproteobacteria > Acetobacterales > Acetobacteraceae > JAMXLO01. Next base: position 854 of record JBKPOG010000068.1, on the reverse strand, counting down.
CACTGCGGCGCCATCGACCGGGGTCGCCGGCTACACCACCGTTATTCAGAACGTGCTGAATTACACCTTTGGCGCCACTGACTCGTCCGGCGCGGCGTGGACCTCGAACACCAGCAACCTCGGCGCGGCCGGGACACTGAACGCGCCCTACACCGCCCCGTCGACAATCGGCGGCCTCGCTTCCACTGTGCTTGCCTCACAGGCGCAGGAGAATGCTGCGGTCAGTGCGCAGGCGGATACCGAGCAGGCGGTGCAGACCACACTCGGCAACAAGCTCTCCACCCAGAGCGGCGTCAACATGGATACCGAGATGTCGCACATGATCCAGCTGCAGAACGCCTACGGCGCCAACGCACGCATCATCACCGCGGTGCAGGCGATGTTCACGCAGCTGTTGCAGGCCGTGCAGTGAGGCGCGCACCATGAGCAGCGGCATCAGCATGATCGGCGTGACCGGCTTCGCCCCTTTCGGACAGCTGATCGCCAACGCCGAGGCGACCCACACGCGGCTCAACAACCTGACGAATCAGGCGAGCACAGGCCTGATCGCCAACAACTACGCCGGTCTCGGCAGCGGGTCCTCGGTGTCGCTCAACCTGCGGCCGCAGATCGCCAACCTGCAGACCTGGCAGAACAACGTCGACGCGGCGACTGGCCGCATGTCGGTGACGCAGTCGGCGCTGACGCAGATCCAGTCGATCGCGTCCAATTTCTATGCGCAGCTCAACAACGTCCAGGGCGTGAATGCCAGTGCCGTCGACACCATCGCGGCCTCGGCGCGCGATGCGCTGAAGGAGGTCGCCGGCCTGCTCGACACGCAGGATGGCGGAGTCTACGTGTTCGCCGGACAGGAC
>JBKPOG010000067.1:0-15949 GCA_046732975.1 Pseudomonadota bacterium | reverse complement strand
GCGACGCATGCGCGATCCGGCATTCCGTGCGCAGCTGCTGTCCGAGGATCCAAAGAAGGAAAGCACGTTCGTGCTGATCAACCGAGTCTCGTATGCGCAGATGTTCCATTTCGGCAATCCGCCCAACTATAAGCCGCGGCGGGAGGATTCCTTCACTGCCATTGCTGAGCGCGATGGACGTGCGCCGGAAGAGGTTGCCTACGACGCGCTGCTGGAAGATGATGGCCACGCGTTTATCTACATGCCACTCGGCGGCTACGCAGATTACGACTTCTCGGTCAGTGAAACGACGCTGGCAGACCGCAACACGATCATGGGCCTGGGCGACGGCGGCGCGCACGTCGCGTTCATTCTGGACGCTGGCTATCAGACCTGGCTGCTGACGCATTGGGGCCGCACGATGCAGCGCTGGCCGATGCCGGAGCTGATCCGCCGTCTGACATCCGATACCGCGCAGGCGGCAGGCCTCACCGATCGCGGCGTGCTGGCGGTCGGCAAGAAGGCCGACGTCAACGTGATCGACTGGGACCGCCTCGGCTGCGATAAGCCATACGTGGTGCATGACCTCCCTGCGGGTGGCAGGCGGCTGATGCAAAAGGTGCACGGCTACGACGCAACGATCGTGTCGGGACGCATCACGTATCGCGACGGCGAACCAACCGGTGTGCTGCCCGGGCGTCTGGTGCGCGGGCAGCAGCTACAACAAGGCGCCTAAGCGGTCAGAACATCGGACCGCGGTTGGCTGCGCCGCCGTCGATAGTGATGATCGTGCCGCTGGTATAGGCGGATCGGTCGGACGCGAGGAACGCAGCCATCCAGCCGATCTCTTCCGGTGTGCCCGCGCGGCCGAATGGCAGGGGCTTCATCAGCTCCCCCCAGCGGCTGGCGTCACCCAATCGGTCCTGCGCGCGCTTCTGCATGATCGTCACCAGGCGGTCGGTGGCGATGGCACCGGGGTTGATGCCGACAACACGTAGATTGTCTGATGAAGCAGCGCCACCGAGCGTTCTGGTGAATGCCATCAGTCCGGCATTGCCGGTGGAACCGGCGATGTAGCCGGCGTCCATGCGCTCGCCGGCCATGCCAAGGATGTTGATGATCACGCCGCGCCCACGTTGCTTCATCAGCGCGTAGAAGCGGCGGCACATGTTGATATATCCGTAGACTTTGAGATCCCACGCCTCGCGCCAGCGCGGCTCGTCGATCTCCTGCAGGTTGCCACCGGGGATGGCGCCGGCGTTATTCACCAGGATGTCGATGTCGGGATGCAGCTGCGCTAGACGGTCCACGTTCCGACTGTCGGAGATGTCGAAGGCATGCACCTCCGCACGCACGTTCTGGCGCGAGGCGATCCTGTCGCGCACGGCATCAAGGTCGCTCTGCGTGCGCGAGACAAGGATGACGTTGACGCCTTCCTCGGCCAGGGCTTCAGCGCAGGCACGGCCGATGCCTTTCGATGCGCCGGTGATCAGCGCGGTCTTGCCGCGCAGGTTCAGGTCCATGCATTTTCTCCTCGTACCCAGGTCAAAGAGCACTGATATCGGTTTTGGTAAAATCGTCGCCTTTGAACAGAAGCTTGGCCCTATTGGACTTGGCGCAGGCGTAGGCAAAACAATCGCCAAGGTTCAAAGCAGCTGGATGCCTTCCCTTACCAAATTCTGCATAAGCCTGACTTGCCAGTTCGAATTCGCGCTCGCCGACGGTGACAAAATTGATCTCGTTCAGCGCAATAAAACTCTGCACGACCCTGCGCGCCGAAGGAACCGAGAATGTGTAACTTCGGCACAGGCCCGCTATCGTTTCCCACAGCGAGATGGCGGAGCACAGACGCGATTGTTCCGCCTCCATTTGGTCAGCCAATTCGTTTGCGTCGCTCTCGCCCGTCATCATCGAGATCATCGCCGAGGCGTCGATAAAGATCGTCAATGCTCGCCCGACAGTTCATCGAAGAACGCCTTGTCGGCTTTCAGGTGGGTTGCCGGAGGCATCGGGTGTTCTTTGCGCCACGCTGCGATCCGCTCGCGCAACGGGATCGCTTCAGCAATCCGCTGCAGTTCTGCCTGCACGGCAAGACGCACGGCCTCCTGCTTTGATACGCCGCGCCTTCTGGCGAGTTCCGCCACTAGTGCGGCAGTTCCATCATCCTTGATGTAGAGTGGCATTGGCCCCGCAGTTTGCCTGGATATCCATATATAGATATTCGAATATCCCGGTTTGGGCAAGCGCCGGACTAAACCGTCAGAAACCGGCTCCGAATTTCTGACTCCTCCCCACGGAACTGCTCCGGCGAGGCTGCATAGACCACACGGCCTTTGACCATGATGTGGATTTCGTCAGCGACCGCCTCGGCCAGACGCATGTTCTGCTCGATCAGCAAGATCGTCACACCCTCGCTGGGCAGACGCCGGATCACATTGGACAGTTCGCGCACCACCAGCGGAGCCAAGCCCTGGCTCGGCTCGTCGAGCAGCATCACCTTAGGATCGCTGACGAGCGCTCGTGCGATCGCCAGCATCTGCTGCTCGCCGCCTGACAATGTGCCGCCACGGCTCGATGCGCGCTCGAGCAGCGGCGGGAACAGTTCCATCAGTCGCGGCAATGGCCACGCGCGTGAGGGCTTCCGCTCGGCGACGCGGATGTTCTCCACCACCGTCAGGTCGGGAAAGATCAGCCGACCTTCCGGCACGTAGGCGATGCCGGCCCGCGCCACGCGATGCGGTGCCCAGCCGGTGATGTCGGCGCCATCCAATGTGACACGGCCGCCACTTGACGGCACCAGCCCCATCACCGTCCGCACCGTCGTTGTCTTGCCGACGCCGTTGCGGCCAAGAATGGAGCAGATGCGCCCCTGCGGCACGACCAGGTCGACGCCCTGCAGCACGTGGCTGGCGCCATAATGTGTGTTCAGGCCTTCAATCGAGAGCATCAGGCGAGGCCTCCGAGATAGGCTCGCTGCACCTCGATGTCCGCTCGCACAGCATCGGGCACGCCGTCGGCGATGACGGCGCCACGATGCAACACGGTGATCATGTGCGCGAGGCGGAACACCACCTCCATGTCATGCTCGACCAGCAGCACAGTCATTGCTTTGTCTGCAAGCAGTGCGGCCAAGGTGTCCACCGCCTGCGCGGTCTCCTCGACTGACAGTCCCTGTGTGGGCTCGTCCAGCAGCAGCAGGCGAGGCTGCTGTGCCAACGCCATCGCAACTTCCAGCAGGCGCTGATCGCCATGGGACAGCAGTCCCGCCGGCCGATGCGCGACATGCGTCAGCCCAAGGCGTTCCAGCGCGACATCTCCGCGACGCCCGGCATCGCCGAATACCGTGCTGCCGCCGTATGGTTGCCAGCGCCGCGCATGGCGCGCCTGCGCCGCGAGGCGAGCGTTCTCGCGTGCGGTCATCTCGGGGAACAATGCGGTGATCTGGAACGTGCGCGATATGCCATGCTGGCAGATGCTGTAAGGCGTTTGGCCGGTCAGCGTGGTGCCATCGAACCGCACGCGCCCGTCGGATGCTTTCACCACACCGGTGATCAGGTTGAACAGCGTCGATTTGCCCGCACCGTTGGGGCCGATGACGGCGCGCACTTCACCAGCCTCGACACGCATCGATACACGGTCGACCGCGATGATGCCGCCGAAGCGGCGGGTCAACTCATCGATTTCAAGAAGCGCCATCGCACTCGCTCGCGTCCTTTTGCGCGACCTATGCCGCTCAGCAGGCCCCAGATACCCTGCGGCGCGAACAGCACGAAGCCGATGAAGATCAGGCCAAAGAACGCCGCCCAGGAGTCGGTCCAGGAACTCAGCAGGTTCGAGACCAGCATGAAGAATGCGGCCCCAATGATGGGCCCGATCAGAGTGCCGGCACCGCCGACGATCACCATGATCAGCACCTGCCCGGAGAACAGCCAGAACAACAGCTCGGTATTGGCAAAGCCAGCGAACGGTGCATAGAGCGCACCGGCCAGTCCACCAAAAGCGAAGGCGATCGCCACGACCGCAATCTTGTAGCGGCGCGTGTTGTAACCGAGCGATAGAGTCTTGGCCTCGTTCTCACGAATGCCACGCAGCACTTCGCCAAATGGCGAATGCACCAGCACGCGGCAGAACAGCAGCGACCCAATCAGGCAGGCGAGCACCAGGTAGTAGAAGCCTGCCTTGCCGGCAAACACGGTGATGCCGAACGGACCGGGGCTGCGCGGAATGCCGGCGAGACCATCAGATGCGCCGGTAACCGCGCTCCATTTGAATGCCACGGCATAGAACAGTTGTGCGAAGGCCAGAGTCAGCATGGAGAACGACACACCGGAGGCAAGCGTGCATACCCAGGCCACGCCGATCGCTACTATACCGCTGAAGAGAGCAGCGAGCGGCACGGCGAAGAGCAGCGGCATGCCGGTATGCAGCAGCAGATTGCCGCAGGCATACGCGCCTAAGCCGTAGGCGGCGGCATGGCCGAACGACAGCAGGCGCGTATAACCCACCATCAGATCAAGGCTCATGGCGAACAGGCCAAGGATCAGTGCCTCGGTGAGCAGCGTCATCGCGTAGGGTGGCAGGGCCGCTGGTGCGAGCGCGAGCACACAAGCGGCCGCAGCAAGTCCGCGGGAAAAATTCATCAGGCTTCCTTGCCGAGCAGCCCGCCCGGGCGGATCACCAGCACCATGACCATGACGAGGTACATCAGCGCGAGTGCCAGGTCGGGAAAGTAGTAGGTGCCGAACACCTGCACGAAAGCAACCAGCAGCGCGCCGAGTGCGGAACCGAGGAAGCTGCCCATGCCGCCGATGATGACGATGACGAAGGTGTCGATTACCGCGTCGGGTGCCATGGCCAGCGACGCGGTTACGAGTGGAGCGGCCAACACGCCGCCGATGCCCGCGAGGCCGCAGCCGATGCCGAACACCGCCGATCGCACCAAGCGTACATCCGTGCCGAGCGCGTGCACCATCTCGGCGTTCTGCGACGTCGCACGGATCAGCAGGCCGAGACGGGTGCGTTCTAAGAACTGCCAGATAGCGATCGCCACCACGATGCCGGCGGCAGCGAGAAATAGGCGATAGATCGGGAACGGTTCATCCAGGATGAACACGATACCGGAGAGGGCGGGCGGGGCGCGAACCTCGAGCGCGTTGACGCCCCAGATCAGGCGGATTGCTTCGCCCATGATCAGGGTAAGGCCGAAGGTCACCATCAGAAAGGCGCTATGATCACGGCGATACAGTAGCCGGAGCACGCCGAGTTCGAATGCTGCTCCAAAGGCGCCCACCAGCAGGGGCGACAGGATCAGCGCGGCCCAGAAGTTGCCGACGATCGCGACCGCGGAATACCCGACATACGCGCCCAGCATAAAGAAAGCACCATGCGCGAAATTCACAATGCGCATGATGCCGAAGATGAGCGTGAGGCCGACGCCCAAGAAGAACAACAGCGCAGCCTGGGAGAGCGCGTTCTGGCATTGGGTAACGATGAAGGCGGTGAAGTCCATCAGTGCGGAGCAGAGGCCGCAATAGCACTCCCCCTCCCCTCGCGGGAGGGGGTTGGGGGGAGGGGGGGATCGCAACGACCCCCTCCCCCTATCCCCCTCCCGCGAGGGGAGGGGGGATTCCTGGGAATATCGGCCGCCACTTTCGTTCAGCTTTCGAATGTCATCTGCCGACATGGGGGCGTAATCTCGTCGCCCGGATAGGTGGCAATGATCTCCGGGAACGGCGTCTTGAAGCCTTCCTTCTTCGCCACCTTGACCATGTAGCCGCCTTGCACCGCTTGGTGATCACAGGCGCGGATCGCGGCCTTGCCCTTGATCGAGTCCACGGCCACCGTCTCCAGCGCGGCACGCAGCTTTTCGGTATCGGTGCTTTGCGCCTTCTCGATGCCGGCCTGAAGAATCTGGCAGGCCTGCCACTGTTCGCCTTCGAATACGTCGGGCTCGGTGCCGTACTGCTTTCGCCACGCCTCGACGAATGCCTTGTTCGCCGGATTGTCGATGGTGAACACGTAACGCGTCGAACCGGCCAGCCCAAGTGCTGCGTCGCCGACCGCGTGAATGCTGTTCAGATCAACGATCGATGTCACCAGCTGCACCTTGTCCGCCAGCCGGTACTCATGTGCCTGCGAGAGGAACGCATTGTTGTCGGCGCCCTGCATAACAATGAAGCACGCATCAGCGCCGGCTTGGCGGATCTTCGTGATATAGGTGGCAAAATCCTTGGTGCCGATGGGCGAGAACACCGCACCGACGAAATTCTTCTTAGCCTTTGCCACCTCATCCTTGAACACGTCGATGCTGTTGTGCCCCCAGGCGTAGTCCATGCCGATGGCATAAAAATTCTTCATCTCGCCGCGCCGCAGCCAAAGCGAGATCACCCGTGTCTCCATCGGTCCAGAGATGTTAGCACGGAAGAAGTTGGGCACGAAGGAAGAGCCGGTCAGCCGTCCGTCGCCATTGTCGGAGGAGACGAAGATCGCGTTCCACTCGGCGAGCTTTGGCACCACGGCGAGCGCCTCGGATGACAACACCATGCCGAACAGAAGGTGGCAGTCGTCGCGCTCCACCACAAGTTGTGCCTTGCGCACGCAGGTAGCGGGATCGCCGGTGGTATCCTCGACATGCAGTTCGACCGGCCGGCCAAGTAGGCCGCCTTTGGCGTTCACCGTCTTGGCCCAGAATTCCGCGCCGTGGCGCATCTGCTCGCCAATCTCGGCGGCAGGCCCGGTCAGCGCGAGGGGCATGCCAATCTTGATCGGTGCCTCGCCGCGCGAATGGCGTAGCACTCCAGGCGCGGCCACAGCGACAAGGCCCGCGCGCATCGCGGCGCGACGTGTGAAACGTGTGGTCATGGAGTCCTCCCTGCTAGGCAGCGTTCGCTTCTGAGTTCCGCCGCAATATCGGCACGGCCACTTGACCTGCGTCAATGCGCGCCGGATGTGGGGCACTATCTGTGTGCGGTGACAGGGAGAAGCCCATGCACGCTGCTGATGTCATGACCCCGGATGTCATCTTTGCGGGACCCGATACGTCACTGGCCGAACTCGTGCGGCTGATGCTGGACCACGATGTCAGCGGCGTACCGATTGTCGAGGATGGACGCGTCATCGGCATGGTGAGCGAGGGCGACCTGCTGCGCCGTGTCGAACTGGGCATCGAGGCGCGGCCGCTGCGATGGCTGGAGCTGCTGAGCTCGAGCGATCGCCTCGCGGCCGATTACGCCAAGTCACACGGCCGCAAGGCCAGCGAGATCATGACCCGGGACGTGGTGACGGTTGATGCGGCGACGCCGATCACCGAGGTCGCACACCTCCTGGAGGTGCGGCATATCAAGCGCGTGCCGGTGACGCGCGGCGGGCGGCTGGTAGGTATCGTCACCCGCCGGAATTTATTGCAGGCGCTGGCCACCAGCCTGGCAGCGCCAGCGGCCGACGCCGACGACCGGACGATCCGCGATGCATTCTATGCCGAATTGCAGCGGCAGGCGTGGGCGACTCCCTCCTCGATCAACGCTGTGGTGACGGACCGGGTGGTCCATTTGTGGGGCGTTGCGCCGGACGAGACGGTCCGTCAGGCGATTATCGTGGTGGCAGAGAACATTCCTGGCGTGCAGGCGGTGGAGGATCATATGGACCACCTGCGCGTTTTCGATCCGCTGGACCGGCCGAACTGGCCGAGCCCGACGAGGCCGTAGCCCTCAGCGGCGGCGCAGGAAGTCGCGCGCCCTCTGCTTCGTCATCGGCGCAGTGATCCGGTCGCCCTGGTCGGTCCGCCCCGGAAATTCGCCAAGGTTCTCCATCAGCTCCGCTTCTTCGATCGGGTTTTCAGGGTGGGGATGAGCGACCATCGGGTTTGGCAGCAGGGCGGAGGCGGGCTGTTCGACGAAAGCCTAAAGTTCGCGGGCGCGTTCCACATATTCGTCTTCGCGACCTTTTGGGGCGCCTGCTTCCCGCCACACGCTTCTCGCACGCCGTTGGATGTTGCTGTCGTGTCCACTCGCCGGCCTGTCCATGGGATCCTCCAACGCCTTGTAGTGTCAGGCTAAGCGCGGCAGTTGAGGCATGGCTTTGACTCAGATCAATGCCGCACCAGAAATCAGCGCTTATGCATCAAACGAATGAAACATCGCGTTGGGCGAGGGTAGTGGCATGAGCGAAGACGCAGGGGTCATCCGCTGGTTCGCCTCGCTACGGCTGGAGGACTCTGGTCGGCGGCAAGAATGCCTCGCTGGGGGAGCTGTGCGGCGAGTTGGCGCCGGCGGGCGTACGTGTCTCGAATGGCTTTGCCTTGACCGCCGATGCATACCGGAATGCGCTCACGGCAGCCGACGCCTGGCCCAAACTGCATACATTGTTGGATGGACACGACGTGACCGACGTTGCGTTGCTGGCGCAACGGGCGGCAGCGGCACGGCGGATCGTCTATGAGGCTGCAGGGTCAGCGGCACTGCGCCGGGCTGTTGCAGCGGCCTATAGGACACTGGAGGCGGAGTACGGCACCGATGTCGCCGTTGCGGTCCGCAGCTCGGCCACGGCCGAGGACTTGCCAACCGCCAGCTTCGCCGGCCAGCACGAGAGCTACCTGAACATCAGTGGCGCCGGTGATGTCTTCGTGCCGGCTGTGCTTCGCTTCCTTGTTCACCGACCGCGCTATCGTCTATCGCGTTACAACGGCTTCGACCACTTCAAGGTGTTCCTGTCGATCGGGGTCATGAAGATGGTGCGCTCCGATATGGCGTCGAGCGGCGTCATCTTCACTTTGGACACTGAGTCCCGTTTCCGGGATGTGGTACTGATCACCGGCGCTTACGGACTGGGTGAGAACGTGGTGCAGGGCAAGGTCGATCCGGACGAATTTTATGTCCACAAGCCTACCTTCCTGGCTGGATATCGCGCGGTGTTGCGGCGCTCGCTCGGACAGAAGCAGTTCGCACTGCGATTGGCGGAAGGACATATTGGTTCAAGCACACGCGATTGCGTCATGACCGAGGCGGCGCGCTCGTGCTTCTGCATCAAGGACGCAGAGGTGCTGAAGCTCGCCGACTATGCGATCCGCATCGAGCAGCACTACTCAGTGCAGGCTGGTCATCTGGTGCCCATGGATATCGAATAGGCAAAGGACGCCACGGACGGCGAGCTGTACATCGTGCAGGCGCGGCCTGAGACTGTGGCCTCGCAGCGATCCGGCGATGTGTTTGAAAGCTACGCGCTGACGGGCAAGGGCAAGGTGCTGGTGGCCAGTTCCACCAGTCCGGATTGGGAGCCGGTGATGAAGACCGCCGGTGCCATCATTACCGACCGCGGCGGGTGTACCTGCCATGCCGCGATCGTGGCACGAGAGTTAGGTGTGCCGGCGGTGGTGGGATGCGCGGAGGCGACCATCGCGCTGTGCAGCGGGCAGCGCGTGACGGTGTCGTGCGCAAGCGGTGAGGTCGGCGAGGTCTATGACGGCGACGTGCCGTTCGAGACGATGCGCCTGCCCGCCACCGCGTTGGAGCTGCCACGCACGCAGATCATGGTGAACCTTGGCAACCCCGACCTTGCATTCCGTACCGCGATGATGCCGAACTGTGGCGTCGGTCTGGCTCCGAACATATCGGTGTGCACCCAATGGCACTCGTGCATCCGGAGAAGCTGAACCGCGAGGAGCTGTCCCACATAGAGGCGCTGTCGCGCAATGCCGGTTCGCCGCGCGAGTTCTTTGTGCGCACCTTGGCCGAAGGCGTTGGCACTATCGCCGCCGCGTTCTGGCCGAAACCAGTGATCATTCGCCTCTCGGACTTCAAAACAAACGAATATGCGCGGCTGCTGGGCGGCGCAGCGTTCGAGCCAACCGAAGCCAATCCGATGCTGGGCTTCCGTGGCGCGTCGCGTTACGCGCACCCGGCCTATGCCGACGGCTTCGCGCTGGAGTGTGAAGCGTTGCGTCGTGTGCGAGAGAAGATGGGTCTGAGCAACCTGCGCATCATGGTGCCGTTCTGTCGCCGCGTGGCGGAAGCCGAACAGGTAATCGAGGCAATGGCGAACCACGGGCTGAAGCGCGGTGTCGATGAACTACAGATCTACGTGATATGCGAGATCCCCAACAATGTCATCGAGGTCGATGCGTTCGCCGACTTGTTCGATGGGTTCTCGATCGGGTCGAACGATCTGATGCAGCTGACACTGGGTGTCGATAGGGATTCCGAGTTTGTGGCGTTCGACTTCGACGAACGGGACCCAGGATGTTGGAGATGCTGCGGCTGGCGATATCAGGAGCGAAGCGCAACCACCGGCATGTCGGCATCTGTGGTGAGGCGCCGGCGAATTATCCGGAAATAGCGCAGTTCTTGACCGGCCTGGGGATTGATTCGATCAGCGTCAATCCGTCTAGCCTCCTGCGGACGATTGCCGTGGTGCGTGAGGCCGAGCGGAGGTCACAGGCCAAGGCGGCGTAGCGGGGCTCTACAACCTACGGCAGCAGGACCCAGTGGGGTTGGGCCTGGGCGGCCCGTCCCCTATCGTGTCGTTGCACACGAAAGGAATCGTCATGCTGCTTTCGCGCCGTTCGCTGATCGCTGCCACCGCTGCCGTCACTGCCTCACCGCGGCGGACGCGCGCCCAAGCCCGCACCATCATCCGCATCGGCGTGATGAATGACATGTCGGGACCGTATCGTGACGTGAATGGGCCCACGGGTGTCGCCTGCGCGAAACAGGCGGTGCAGGAGTTCGCTCCCAGGGCGTTCGACGTGGAGGTGCTGTCGGCCGACCATCAGAACAAGCCGGACGTCGCTGTGTCGCTGGCGCGCGAGTGGTTCGATCAGCGCGGCGTGGACATCATCATCGATGTCGCAGCTACCTCCTGCGCGCTGGCACTGGCCGGCGTGTGCAAGGAAAAGAACAAGATCATGATCGCTACGAGCACGGCAAGTTCCGACGTGACCGGCAGCGCCTGCACGCCCAATTCGATGCATTGGGTGTTCGACACCTACATGGAGGCGAAGTCGACCGGCGGCGCGATGGTCAAGGCGGGCGGCGACACCTGGTATTTCATCACGCCGAATTATGCGTTCGGCACTGCCACGCAGCGAGATACGACGCGGTTCGTCGAGGCGGCGGGCGGCAAGGTGGTCGGCTCGCAGCTTTATCCGTTTCCGGAGACCACCGACTTCTCTGCCTTCCTGGTAAAGGCGCAGGCCTCGGGTGCCAAGATTCTGGGTATTTGCGGCGCTGGCGCCGACCTGATCAACATCGTCAAGCAGGCACATGAATTCGGCGTGACGCAGAGGATGAACCTGGCCGCACTGGTTGCCTACACCACCGACATCCGCTCGATCGGCATCCAGATGGCGGCCGGGACGCGTCTATCCGAGACCTACTATTGGGATCTCAACGACCGGACGCGTGCGTTCCAGAAGCGGATCCAACCGAAGGTTACCCTGTGGCCGAACATGGCGCAGGCGGGGGACTACTCCTGCACGTTGCACTATCTGAAAGCGGTCGCCGATATGGGCGCCGCCGCGGCGAAGGCGGACGGCGCGGCGGTCGTAGCCCGGATGAAGGCAATCCCGACCGATGACGACTGCTTTGGGCCTGGCAAGATCCGCGAAGACGGCCGCAAGCTGACGCCAGCTTACCTGTTCGAGGTGAAGCAGCCGTCGGAAAGCAAGGGTGAGTGGGACCTCTACAAGCTGATCGATACCACGCCGGCGGATGAGGCATTTCGGCCCCTGTCAGACAGCGCTTGCCCGCTGGTAAAGGCGTAGACGTCAGGCTGCTGCGTGCGGAAGAGCGGTCCGGCGGACAGATCGGTTGAGCAGCCGGGAGCGTAGCCACGCCCCGACCGGACGCTCGAACCACAGGTGCACGCAGATCGCGCCGATGATCGCCAGCAGCAGCGCTGTTGCGGCATACAGAGCGGCTGCGGTCGAACCGGTGAGGTGAAAGCGCTGCCAAATAATGCCCACTGGCCGCATGGCGAACGGATGCACGAGGTAGAGTGCGTAGGATGCGTCGCCGAGTAACAGCAGCACATTCGGCACGCGGATCGGTCGTCCCAACACGGCGGCAGCTACTGCAAGACTCATCGGTACGCCCGTTATCACGGGGCCGCTTGGAATTCCTGAAAGATGTGTGCCGATCAACAGGATCAGGGCGGTTAGAAACAGGCCTACGCGGAACGGGATGAGCAGACTGACCTCTTTGGCCGCTATGACGGCGACTGCCATGCCAAGCAGGAACTCGAGCAGGATACTGTCGGTCCAAAAGACGAATGCTGTGGCGTGCGGCGGAACCAGGCGGTGGGCCGCCATGGCTGTGCTTAGCAGCAGAGCGACGACCGCCACCGCTCTGCGTCGCGGCAGCACGATACAGGCGGCGAACACCACGTAGAAGAACATTTCGTAGTTGAGCGTCCAGCCCAGGCTGTAGATCGGCTGAATGGTTCCATCAGGACGGCTGGCCGGCAGGAAAGCGTAGCTCTTTATCACATCGGTGACGCCGAAGCCGGCCTCACTTACGCTGGCCGGCGTGGCAAGCGCGACAACGAGAAAAAACGTGGTCGTCGCCCAGTATAGCGGCACGATGCGGATCAACCGCCTGCCCATGAACGTTGTGGGGCTGCCGCGGCGGCCGAACAGATCGGCCGAGGCGTAGACCATGACGAAGCCGGAGATGACAAAGAACAGGTCTACTCCGGATGCCCAGGGCAGTGCGTTGTGCCAGCGCTCGATATGGCCGCTGGGGTCAAGCGGAATGGCATCGTGCAGCACGTGCAGAATGGCGACGCTGAGAGCCGCGAAGGCACGCAAGGCCTGAACCGAGTCGATCTTGGTTGCGTGCATCCGAAAACGAGGCCCTGCCGCTTGCGTCCGGCAGATTATGACCCGAGTCGCCCCCAAGCGGCCAGGGCGCAGCCGCGTGCTACCAACGGGTAGCGTCGGCGCGCGGCCGGGTGCACAATCGGCGCGGCTGCCGACGTCCAGGAACAATGTCCGATACGACCCGGGTCCCGTACCGTGGCCTGCTTACTGCCTCCGCCATGCTGGCGATGTTCATGCAGACGCTGGACTCGACGATTGCCAACGTGGCGCTGCCGTATATGCAGGGGTCGATGTCGGCGTCGTATGACGAGATCACCTGGGTGCTCACGTCCTATGTGATCGCCGCCGCGATCATGACCGCGCCGGTGGGCTGGATGGCTATCCGCTTCGGCCGCAAGAAGCTGTTCATCGTCTGCATCGCCGGCTTCACGGCCGTGTCGATGCTGTGCGGCGCGGCGCAGTCGCTCGAGCAACTCGTGGGCTTTCGTCTGCTGCAGGGAATGTTCGGCGCAGCACTGGCTCCCCTTTCGCAGGCGACGATGTTGGACATCTATCCGTTCTCGCGCCGCGCTCAGGCCATGGCGATCTTCTCGATGGGCGTCACCATGGGGCCGATGGTCGGTCCGACCCTGGGTGGCTATCTGACCGACCTGTACTCCTGGCGTTGGGTGTTCTACGTCAACCTGCCATTCGGCATTCTGGCCATGCTGGGTATTCTGTTCTTCATGAAGGAGACGCCGGCGCGGCCCCAGTTGAAGTTTTCCTGGTATGGCTTCGCCATGCTGGGCCTGGCCGCCGGTTCGTTCCAGATGATGCTGGACCGGGGGCAGGAGCTCGACTGGTTCAGCTCGCGCGAGATCATCGTAGAGGCAGTGATCGCCGGCCTCGCCTTCTATCTGTTCATCGTGCACATGTTCACTGCCGAGAGGCCGTTCCTGCCGCCTGGCCTATTCAAGGACCGCAACTTCTCCTCGGCCATCACGATGATCTTCTGCGTCTCGTCGCTGATGCTATCCACATCGGCGTTGCTGGCGCCCTATTTGCAGAACCTGGCGGGATATCCGGTCTATACCGCTGGCTGGGTGATGGCACCGCGCGGAATTGGCATCATCGCGTCGATGTTCCTTGCCGCCCGGCTTGGCATGCGGGTGGACCAGCGCAAAATCATGGCGTGTGGGCTGCTGGGGCTGGGCTGGGTGCTCTACGCGATGAGTAACTGGACGCCGGATGTGACTGCGGACGTGATGGTCGTGACCATGATCTTTCAGGGGTTCACCGTGGGTCTGGTGTTCAATCCGATGACGGTCATGGCCTACACCACGCTGCCACCGGCGCTGCGCGGCGAGGCGACATCGATGCAGTCGCTGGCGCGCAACATCGGCTCGGCCATCGGCATCTCTGTCACCTCGTTCTATCTGACGCGCGGCATCCAGAGGACACACGCCGACATCGCCGCCGGCATAACGCCATTCGACCGGGTGCTGCAGGGCAATGACACGGTCTCGCACATGCTGAACCCCGCGACGCAGCACGGCGCGGCGTTGCTTGATCAGATGATCAATCACCAGGCGCAGATCATTGCTTACAACAATGACTTCCGGCTGATGATGCTGACTGTGGTGCCACCGTTGCTGCTGCTGCTCCTGATGCGCAAGCATGAGCGGGTGACAGTGGCGGCGGGAGACTGAAGCGCGGACGCCCATAAGGAGGACCCAAGACATGGCAGGAGAGTCAGCTCATTTTGGTCTGCGGCAGCGGCAATCGACGCCGGCGGTACGGCCATTCGAATTGCCACCACGGCTTAAGCCGATGGGTGAGCGGGCGAAAGCGGCGCTGGCCGAGCCGTTCCGCGGCATCATCACGAACGACACGAGCGCGCCCGGGCTGTTCACAGTGGAACCGAGCGGCGTCTCACTTGCGCCGGTGCTGGAGGCAACGCGCCGGTTCCTGGCGTTGCTGAGTGAACAACAGCGGAAGGCGGCGTGCTTCGCCATCGATGACGAGGCCTGGCGGATGTGGTGCAACATTCACCCGTGGGTGATGCGTCACGGCGTTTGCCTCGCCGATCTCGGGCATGACCAGCGGGAGGCGGCATTAGGTGTGTTGGGCGCGACGCTGAGCGAGGCTGGTTATCGCAGCGCGCGCGATGTCATGCGACTGAACGAGCATGCGTTGGAGATCACCGGCAAGCCGGACGAATACAGCGAGTGGTTCTATTGGGTCAGCATCTTTGGTGATCCGTCGCCGGACCAGCCCTGGGGCTGGCAGATCGACGGCCACCATCTGAACATCAACTGCTTCGTGCTCGGCGACCAGCTGGTGATGACCCCCGTCTTCATGGGCTCTGAGCCGGTTCTGGCGCGGTTCGGCAAGTATTCGGGGACGCGTGTCTTTGCCGCCGAAGAGGAACACGGGCATGCGTTGATGCGCTCGCTGTCCACGGATGAACGTCGGCGGGCGACGGTTGGCAAGGATCTGCCGTCGGAACTGCTGACCGCCGCGTTTCGCGACAATACACAGATTGATGCAGTCGGCGTTCGTTACGGTGACCTGTCGCCGGAGGGCCGTGACCGGCTCGAAGCGCTGTTGGGTGTCTACACCGGCCGGCTGCGGCGAGGACATGGAGATGTCCACTACGCGGAGGCGAAAGGGCACCTGGGCGACACGCTGTTTGCGTGGATTGGGCCGTTCGACGATACGAGCCCATTCTACTATCGCATCCTGAGCCCGGTCATCCTTGTCGAGTTCGATCACCAGTCGGGAATCGTGTACGACAACGACACGCCCTCGCGAGACCATATCCACACCGTGGTGCGTACGCCGAATGGCAATGACTACGGCAAGGACCTGCTGAGGCAGCACTATCAGCAGCATAACCATTCCCACACCGGGACGGCGCATCACCACCATCACCATGGCAAAGTGGCCTGAGCGAATTCAACGATGCTGTTCGAGCGCGCGTGTCAGTGCCTGCATGCCTCGATCGCGGATCTTGTCCTTGCGCATGACGAGCCCAAGTTCGCGCGCCGCGGCTGGTCGCAATGTACGCCGCTGGGTATTGGGGACATCCTGCTCCAAGGCCAGGCGCGGCAGCACAGAGGCACTGAGGCCGCTGCTGACGAGAACCTTGATCATCTCCACGTTGAGGTCTCGGGCAAC
>JBKPOG010000066.1:0-6765 GCA_046732975.1 Pseudomonadota bacterium | reverse complement strand
AGTAGATTGTGCCATCGATAACACGATCATTGCGCGGGCCATAAAGGGCGAATGCAAATCGCCAGCGAGCGGCCCGAGTGATCCTGCATCGGCCAGGGGGAGCAAGGGATGCCATCTGCCACAGTTACTGGCGCACACGGCCAAACCGTCACTCTGAATTTCGACAGCAACGCCAATGCCGCACTGGCAAGCAGGTTGGCCGCCGCAATTACCGCGGGGGTTCAGAATGGTTCCATCATCCCCGCTGTCGATACCGATGGTCCGCCACCCGCCTTGCCACCAGGGAAAACCGGCGAGTTCGTTCAGACCCAGACTGGCAGCACGATTCTGCCACAAGGGTACAAGGCGTTCGTTGACACTGCGCCAAATTCCATTGTCTTCGGCTCCGGTGACGAGGATGAGACGGTGCTGTCCAGCACCGGAAATCTCGATTTCATCGCAACCGGCGGTTCCGGTACAGTGGTCGCCGGCGGCGGCAACAACGTCGTCAGCATCCCCCAGGGGGATAAAGGTGACTGGTCGATCAATACCGGTAACGGCGACGACAATGTCCTCGCCTCAGGCGGCGGGGACGATACGATCAGCGCTGGCGGCGGCCACAATCGCCTCGAACTAGGCACCGGCAAGGATTTTATCACCTCCTTGGGCAACGATATCATCGTTGGATCAACCGGTCAGGAAACTGTCGCCGCCTTCGGCGACTCCTCAGACTATGTTGTCGGCAACGCGAGTAACCTGTTCTTCGTCGGAAACGGTGGATCGGCCACCATCTTCGGCGGCACCGGCAGTGACACCGTCCTTGGCGGAAGCGGACCAGATTACGTCGTGGGTGGTACAGCCGGGCACAACTTCCTGATGGGTGGCTCCGGAACGGCGACGTTGATCGGTGGCGGTGACGGCGATGTCCTGAAGGCGGGTCTCGGCAGTCCCGGACAGGCACTGAGGGCCGGCCTCGGCAACGAAACGCTGGAAGGCGGCTCCGGCTCCGATACCCTCTACGGCGGCGGCAAGGGCAGTTCGACGCAAATCATCGGCGGGAGTGGCAACGACACGTTTGTTTCGGCCGGTGGCATCGCCACGGTTATGGCGGGCGCGTCGAGCAGTCTGTTTGCATTCGTCAAGAGCGACCCCGGTGGAAGTTCGGTCATCAACGGGTTCATCAGTGGCGTGGACCAGATCGGCCTGGAAGGCTTCAATCCGAACGAAGCCAAGCATGCGCTCAAATCGCAGAATGTGGTCAACGGAAACGATACCATCACCCTGTCGGATCACACCAAGATCACCTTCGTCGGCGTCTCGAACCTGTCAGAGAGCGACTTCACCACGATCAAACAAAACATCACGCCGCAGTCTTAAGCGGCAGCAAGGTTGCTGCCAGCTTCGCCATGATGGCACTCTGCCGTCATGGCGACGCTGGAACTGCACGGTCTGCGCAAGAGCTTCGGCCTGATCGACGTTTTATCCGGCGTCGACCTGGCACTTGCTGATGGCGAGATGTTGGTCATCGTCGGCGCCTCCGGTTGCGGCAAGTCGACACTGCTTCGGTTGGTCGCCGGGCTGGAGCGGCCGACCGCGGGCCGCGTCCTGATCGATGAGCGCGACGTCACCAACGTCGATCCGGCACAGCGCGACATTGCCATGGTGTTCCAGAACTACGCGCTCTACCCCCATATGAGCGTGTTCGAAAACATGGCGTACGGGCTGCGTATCCGTGGGCTGTCGCGCCAGGACATCGGTCAGCGGGTCGATGAGGCGGCCGGGCTGCTGGGGCTCAACGAACTGCTGTCCCGCAAACCGCGTCAGCTCTCCGGTGGGCAGCGCCAGCGCGTCGCAATGGGGCGAGCCATCGTTCGCCATCCGAAGCTGTTTCTGTTCGACGAACCGCTGTCCAACCTGGACGCCAAGCTACGGCTGAGCATGCGAGCCGAGATCCGCCGCCTGCAACGCCGCCTGGCGGTCACCAGCCTGTACGTGACCCACGATCAGGTCGAGGCGATGACCTTGGGCGACCGGCTGCTCGTTCTGCACCAGGGACGGCCAGCCCAACTCGCCACGCCGATGGAGGTGTTTGCCCGTCCGGCAGACACTTATGTCGCCGGCTTCATCGGCGCCCCAACGATGAATTTCCTCCCCGCAACCTTGGTACGTGGCGGCTTGGCGGCGCAGCTTTCAGGTGGCCTGCTGTTACCGCTTGGTGGCGGCCGTCGCGCCGGCAAGGACGGTGATGCCGTTACCATCGGTGTCCGGCCGGAGCATCTGGAACTGGGGACAGGTCTGGACCTGATCATCGACCTCATCGAACCGCTGGGCTCCGAGACGCTGGTGCACGGACGTCTGGCCGGAACTGAAGATCACCGTCTCACCGTGAAGCTGAGCGGTCCAGCCCCGGCCGGGGACCGGATCTCGGTAATGCCGCATCTCGAGCACCTGCATGTGTTCGATACGGAGAACGGGAAACGAATTGACCCGATTGTGCAAGAAACTGCTGCATCGCTGCTTGCTGCGGTGGATACGGCTGACTAGGGTCTCCGAGCGTTCCAGAGGTGTCCGATTCGCATGGCGGCAGTTCCGGCCATGTCCGTCCAGACCATCAGCCCAGGTGAGATGCAACTCCTGCTCTCGCGCGCCGGCCTTATCCTCAATCCTGGGCAGGTCGCAGACTTGGTGCTTGCCTGGCGACAGGTGGAGGGTCTGATCGAATCGATCCGTCATGACCGGCCACTAGCTGACGACATGGCTCTGACGTTCCGACTGCCATCACCAGGCGTGTCACCCTCGGTCGCTCCTGCCACGCCGGCAACCAACGCGAAAGCCAAGCCGCCGATCAAGGCACAAGCAAAAGCAAAGTCAAAAGCAGCGTCCGCCAAGCGCCGGACCGCCCCGTCACCACCTCGCAAGGGTGCCCGTCGCGGCCGATGACGGCTCCCAAGGCGCCTTTCCTCACCATTGCCGAGGCCAGTCGCCTCATCGTTGGGAAGAGGCTTTCACCGGTTGAGCTGGTAAAGGAACTGCTGGCACGGATCGAGAAGATCGATCCACGCCTCAACTCCTATTTGCTGGTGACCGAGCGCCAGGCGCTGACTGCAGCCCGTGCCGCCGAGCGTGCCGTGATGGCGGGCCGTCGTACCCCGTTGCTGGGCATCCCGCTGGCATACAAGGACATATACGAAACAGCAGGTGTGCGCACCACCGCGCAATCCCGCATCCTCGCCGACAACATGCCGGAGCACGACGCCGAGACGGTGCGGCGGCTCGGTGCCGAGGGGGCGGTGATGCTGGGCAAGCTGGCGACGCACGAGTTCGCCATCGGGGGACCGGCATTCGACCTGCCCTGGCCGCCAGCACGCAATCCCTGGGACACGCGGCGCTTCACCGGTGGGTCAAGCTCCGGCTCGGGCGCCGCCGTGGCGGCGGGGCTCGCGCTGGGCGCGTTGGGCTCCGATACCGGTGGCTCGATCCGGCTCCCGGCGGCTTATTGCGGTATTGCCGGAATCAAGCCGACACCCGGTCTGGTGTCGCGTCGTGGCGTAATTCCGCTTGCGCCCAGTCTGGATACCGCTGGGCCGATGGCGTGGACCGCCATGGATTGTGCCATCCTGCTTGACGCACTCGCTGGTCACGACCCGTTGGATCCCGCTTCGGTGTCTGGGCCACCTGTGTCCTACGCCACCGCGGTTGCAACGCCCATTCGCGGACTGCGCGTCGGAATGTTGCGGCGGTTCTACGAACACGACGTCCCGGCCTCGCCCGAAATGCTGCAGATGATGAGCCACGCCGCCAGCACGCTGCGCAGTCTCGGCTGCCGGGTCGAGGACGCATCGCTTCCCTCAGTGCAGGAGTACAACGCGGTCGGCCGGGTTATCATCTCGGCGGAGGCATATGCGCTGCACGAGGCAACGCTGAAGACGCGGCTGTCCGACTACTCGCGGGTGTTCAGGGTGCGGGTTCTGGCGGGCGCGCTGATCCGCGCGGCCGACTATATCGCAGCCCAGCGTCGGCGCGGCGACCTGATAGCCGCCACCGGCCGGGTATTCGATCGCTTCGATGTGCTGATCACGGCGCCGACGGCCGGCACGCCGCCACTGCTGACCGACCAGCGGCCGGACGACGGGTTTTCGCGGCCGCTGCTCACCACGGTTGCGAATGTCGCGGCGGTCCCGTCAATGGTTGTCTGCGGCGGTTTCACGCCGGCGGGCCTGCCATTGGGTCTTGAGATCATCGGGCCGGCGTGGGGCGATGCGACGGTGCTGCGCGTCGGCCACCATTTCGAGCAGGCGGCAGGAACCCGAACGCGGCGCCCGGAACTGTAGGTTTACAATTTTAGGCCCCTGACGCGCTCGGTGATCTGCTGCAATGCGTATTGAGCGGAGCGGACCGCGCCTTCCTGCCAGCCGTTGAGATAGGAAAGATGCTCGCCCGCGAACAGGAAGGGACCGTCGCCCTTCAACAGCGTCGCATAGTGCGCCGCCCGCGCTTCCTGGCCCCACTCAGCCCAGGCGCCGCGACTGTACGGAATCCTTTGCCAAGCAACGGAGATGCCCTTGGTCAGGTCGCGGCGATATTGCGCATGCAACCTTTCGCCATCAGCCAAGGCAGCATCCAGCCGTGCCGGCAACGACAAGGCAGATAGTCTGTCGGCGATATCGTTCGACCAGATATATGCGCCCACCAGAACGCCCTTTTGCTCATGGATGCCCCCCGAGGGGTACCAGATCTGGGTGATGTCCCGCGTCGTCCAGGAGATGCCGCCGTAGATCGCTTCATCCAGTTCCCAGAACCGGCGCTCAGCCTGAAACGCAATTTTCACTGCCCGGATGTAGTCCACCGCGGCGATCGCGGTCCGAATGTCCGGGCCGAAGTCGGCGGGAATGTCGCGCAGAATCGGAAGTGGGATCGTGACCACGACGAGTTGGGCCTCCACCGCCTGTTCGCGTCCGCTCTTGCTGTCACGCCAAACAATCCGGGCATCATCGCCGCTTCGGCGCAACGCGCGCACCTCGGTGTCATAGCGGATCATGCCCTGGAGCCTGCGCCCAAAAGCCTGGCCGATGCGGCCCATTCCGCCAACCGGCTGCATCATCGTCGCCGCCTGGTCCCAGCTCTCGCCGAAATTGGTCTGGAATTGCCAGAAACCGGCATCAAGAATCCCGCGCAGATCGAGCGGTGCACGCGGCGTCCCCGGATCGACGCCCGGCGGGTCGCTGTAGCCGGCGCGGCTGGAGCCCCCGTAGGCCATATGCTTGTCGAGCGCGCCAAACCCGCGCAGCAGCGCACGGATGCGATCCTTGTCCTCCAACGATACCGGCTGCTTCAGCGCGTTCTGGTCAATCGCCTTCGCGGCGAGTTCAGCGATGTAGCCACGTATGTCGTCGATCATACGCCGGTTGCGCACTGGCTTGCCGTCGAACACAGCATCGTTCTGGAAGAACGCACCGCGGTTGTCGTTGCTCATCACCTCGAGCGGCACGCCTAGCTCGCGACAGTACGACAGGATGCCCGCGTGGTGATACGGCAGCCGGGCCGGCCCAGGATTGAAGTACATGTGCGGCCCGGCGTCCCAGGAGACGCGCTGCACGCTGTCGGTCTCCGCCACCGCGTCGCCGCGACGCAATGACCAATTGCGGCCGCCGGGACGCGAGCGCGCCTCGATGATCAGCGGCGCATAGCCTGCCTTGCGCAGTTCCCACGCCAGCACCATTCCCGCGATACCGGCGCCGATGATAATGATCCGCTGCCCTTTGCCGGGCGGCAGTTGCGGCGGCCCGGCATAGGCCTCAGGCACCGGCAGCAAGCCCATTGCCGCCATGGTGTGATAGGCAGCGGCCGCGCCACCCGCCCGCCCGACCAGATGGATCAGCCCGCGGCGCGACAAGGTCATATATGGTTCCGGGCGTCAGCCCGGACTTCTGCGCCTGCCACCGGGTTCAACCCGGTGGTCGTGGCCGGGCCCGGCCATCGCCGCACGCACTACGCCGCCGGCATCGTGACGCCTGCAGTATCTTACAAGTACTTGGCCGGACGGATCATCGCCCGCCACATATGCGCGACAGGGCTGTTGTCGAAGCCAAGCCCTTCTTTCGGCTGGCGGAAGTTGCGGCCGATGATGTCGGTGAACTCCTCCAGCTCGACATGCACGTTCGCATCGAACGAATAGATGTCGTGCACGGTGATCATGCGTCCCGACATGTACCACTTATGATTCCGCATCCGCTGATAGTCTTCCTCGACATACGGATCGGGACGGTAGTCGGCGCCGAACGTCTTGATATACGATTGTGGATACTCATAGCCGACCGACGGATCCGGATAGAACCGCAGCACCTGATGTGCTCGGATCGCCCAGGTGACCTCTTCATCGACGTATGGCTCAACCAGCTGTGCGCCCCAGTAGCCGTGATCGCCGCGGATGAAGCCGATCGTCGAGATGTCGTGCAGCAGGCAGGCGAGCACCATCTTTTCCGACAGTCCGCCCTTCACTGCATGGCGCGCGCTTTGCAGCAGGTGTGCCGCGGGACCGAAGCGATACTTGAAGAAGTCCATCAGGGTCGGCTTCTCCGGCATCGACGGCAGGCGCGGATCGTCGCCCATCAGCACGCGCGCATTGGGATTGGCGGCCATCAGCGCGGCGGCGTTCGGCGGCGGGCTCATGTCGCCTTCCGCCATGCTGTAGAGACGCGACTTGATGACAATATAGTCTAGCTCGCGGCTCATCTTTTCTTCCAGCGCGTCGGCGCGCTGGGAAAGGGTTGGCTGATCGTTCATGGG
>JBKPOG010000065.1:0-6351 GCA_046732975.1 Pseudomonadota bacterium | reverse complement strand
GCACTGGTAGTCTAAAATTCGGTGCCAACCAGGGGGTCAGATGCAGGCAGAGCGCGAGGTCGTTCGGTTCCTGTCCGCCTACCAGACGATATGGCACGCGCACTTCCCCAGCCTGTTCCGGCGGGCGCAGTGGCATATCGTGACGCATCTCTGCACCCAGGGACGCGAAGGCGCCGCCGTCGGCGAATTGTACGGCTTGGTCAAGCAGGTCTTTCTGCTCGATGACTCGACGGTCAAGGAGCGCATTCTCGAGATTAAGGAATTGCAGCTCTGCGTGGTCGATCCCTCTGACGCAGCGCTGTCTGCTCGTTCGGTTATCGTTCCGACAACAGCGCTGCTTGACCTTTTCGATCATCATCTGATTGCGCTGGCCAAGGAACTGTGTGCTACCGCATCATTGCTGGATCCGACGACGCGCGTCGCACCACCGTACCGGATCGATGCCGAGCAGCGGCGCATCATTCTGCAATCGCTTGAGCGTTGCCGCGAACCGTGGCGGCAGGCGCTCGATCGTATCTTCGACGCGATCAACCTCTCGCGCGCACGCCGGGTCGAAGCGATCCGCCACCTCCATTCCCTGTCGCACTGGACGCTGCTGCACATGGTCGTGGAGCTTCGCTATGGCGTATCCACCTTTGCCGGTCGCGAACAAGGCATTCTGGCCGACCAGATGGCAGCGACGCTGCTCAACCTGACAGGGCAGAATTTTCAGACCACACGCGATCACATCTCCTATCTGATGTCACTCGGTCTGCTGGAGCGGCAGCCCGGCAAGTCGCTGCGCGTCGCGCTGTCCGGGTCCGCAGCGAACGAGTTCCATAAGGCGCTAGGCACAGCGGCAGCCGCTTTGCCAGACGTCGCCCGAGCACTGGCTGCCGCTGCACCCGAGCCGGTGGACCAACATACGGCTGAGGCAACGCTGAACCTGCGGCCGGGTCAGGCCCGGCGACATCCCGCTGAGCCGGAGCCACAACATCATCTGGTGATACTGCAACCCGAATCCGCAGTTCGACGTGTGGCGTTGATGCCCGGTGCGCTGACGATCGGCCGCGCGCCACCCAGCACCCTGTTGCTGGAGACCCCCGAGGTGTCGCGTACCCACTGTCGCATCGATGTGGACGGCGACGACGTCAGCGTCACCGACCTGAAATCCACCAACGGAACGTTCATCGACAACAAGCGGCTGACTGGCACCGCTCCGCTTCCGCATGGCGCGTTACTGCGGGTCGGCAATTTCGTGCTGACCTGCGAATACCAAAGTGTCCTGCACTTCGAGGCAGCCGACATCACCCAACGCAGGCGTCCGTTTGGCGAAGTGACGGTGCTGCGGCCGCGCCGTGGTCGCGCCTCGTAAGGAACAAAACGAAAAAATCGGCGCAAACGCGCTGGCAAATTTCCATAGGAATACGGCACTCGGTCCGCGGATTTTCCGCGGGTTTTTCTGTCGGAAGTGACGGGGTTTGCTTTCTGTTCCGTAATTGCCGGTAACAGCATAAGTCATCAGAGCGGCACAACAGGCCGTGCCGCGATCGCCACAACGGCTGGTGGCAGTACTGCTGGCGCCGCGAGTGCCGAACAGGTCCGAGATACGTCCTCCCCGAACTTCGTATCCTCGGTCCCCGCCTGGTCGGCATGGCGTCTGCGAGCAGGCATGCAAGGTGCCCCGACCGAAGCATGCCTGCTCTCCTTTTCATTGTCGCCGGTAGTGACATCGCGCTGATCGGCTGCGACGTGGCACGCCGGGCTCCAAAGGGTTTTGTCGGCCCAACGGGTTGCTCCCACACCCTAGGCTGAATAACAGCGGTAGCCTGACCCGCAGCGAAGCTGAATCGGGGATCCACTTCCTGTCGAGCAATCGTGGACAAGTAGATGCTCGGCAGGCAACCAAATGAATGGATGGACCTCTTAGAAGTCAATGAACGGCACCAGAGCGGCCCACATGACGACCAAACCAAGCACTACTCCGATTACGGCAACATACGTGCGCATCATCCTGGTCTCCGCCGCATAGAATGGCGGCCGGGCACCCACCACAGCGTGACGAAGGCACTAACCTTTGTTCATTTTCGCTAGGGAACCGCAACCGTAGGGTCTGCCAAACCGCCAAATTCCGCCCATTGTGGCTGCAGAGGATGGCGCGACGGCCCCTGGGCCATCCTCTCGTCAGCTCCGCGAACTTTGTGTCACTGCGACGAACTTCCCCAGCAGCGGAACCAGCCCGAAGATCAGAGCGGTGAACGCAGCCGAAACCACGATCAAAGGCGCAAGCGTCCGGTTGAACAGGTGCTCGTACAGGAATGCTCCGGTCGTGTCAGACAGCGGCGCGGCAAGGTTGATCACCGACATCAAGGCGGCAAAAGCGAAACCTTCTGATCCTTCCGGACAATGTTCCGCTGCCAGCGACAGTGTTGCAACACTGGTGATCATCCCGGCGATGCCATTGAGGAAAGAGATCACGATGGCACTCGGCACATCGACCATACCCAGGAATGCCAGTGTTCCCAGCACGCCGCCAAAGATGCTGAGATAGAGCAAGCCGCGCGTCGTCATGCCCGACAGCAGATAGCGATACACCAAGCCGCCAACGATCCACCCGCCCGCGCTGACCGACGACAACAAACCGATCGTGGCCTGAGAAAAGTGCAGAGTATCGGTCATGTGGAAATAAAGCGGCGTGCCAAAGCCGGGACTGAAATAGTAGCAGAACAGGAACGCCGCGATCAGCCAAAGCGTGCGCGAGCGGAAGGTCTCGAGGAATCCGCGCAGCGCCCGACGAAATTCCGCGACATTCATTCTCGCGTGTCGCTCGTCCAGCAGCGCAATGCAGCTTGCGATGACGAGGATCGGCGCGACAGCGGCGATTGCCGCGGCAGTATGAAGGGCGCCGGCGGCCGACAAAAGCTCGATCACACCGCCGCCAAGCAGCGAGCCAATCATCATGGCCACGTTGAACCACAGCCACTGCTGGTTGATGAACGCTGCACTGGCATTGTGCTTCTGCCCGTTCTCGACAAGCAGCGCGCCACAAACCGTGCTCGACATCGCCATCGCGATCGCCGTCAGCAGCAGCGCGAAGACGATGGCAGACGGAGCCAGCACCTGCGTGGTCCACAGGAAAGCAGCGATCGCCCCGGCATTCGCCAGCAACAGATAGGAACGGCGACGATACCCAAGCAACGGCAGGAAGTCCGAGATGATGCCGTAGATCGGTTTCACCACCCATGGCACATCGAGCACTGCCAGCGATGCGGCGATCTGCACCGTGTCCCACCCCTGGGTTTGCTTCAGGTAGTGGGTCAGCGGCTGCCACATGACGCCGGCCTTGGCTTGGCAGAAGCCCTCGACGGTGTAGACAATGGCAAAGAACAGCATCAGGCGGGAGATCGCCTGTCCTGGCGGCGATCCGGGCAGGTTGGGGCGTGCCTCTGGCATGATCCGTCGGTTGTAGCGGCTACGGGACGGGACACAATCGGATGGCATGGCGGATCGGCATCGATATTGGCGGCACCTTCACGGACGTCGGCCTGGTGGAGGAAGACACCGGCCGCATCGCCATCGCCAAGCTGCCGACCACACCGCACGACTTCGGCCAGGCGGTGATCGATGGCATCCGTCAGGCGCTGGACACCAACCGCATCGATCCAGCGGATGTTTCGCTGCTGGCGCACGCCACGACGGTGGTGACCAATGCGCTCCTGGAGAACAAGGGAGCGCGCGCCGGGTTCATTGCGACGCGCGGCATGCGCGATCTGCTGGAACTGCGGCGTTCATCGCGCGCCGACCTGTACGACCTGTTGCAGGATGCGCCTGCAGTCTTGGTGCCACGGCGCTGGCGCTTCGAGATCACCGAACGCATTGACGCGCAGGGTGAAGTGGTGACGCCGCTCGCCGAGGACGAACTGCCGGCATTGATCGAGGCGATCCGTGATGCAGGGCTGCAGACGGTCGCCGTGTCATTCCTGTTCTCGTTCCTGAATGACGCGCATGAACGGCGCGTCGGCCAGGCACTGCGCGCGGCATTGCCTGACGTGAGCATCTACCTGTCTTCCGAAGTGCTGCCGGAGATCCGCGAATTCGAACGCGCCAGCACCACGGCGGTTTGCGCCGTGGTTGGGCCGGTCCTGGCCTCCTATCTCGATCGGCTGCAAACCGCGGTCTCGCGTCTCGGACTGCCGCAGTTGCACGTCATGGGCTCGTCCGGCGGCGTGTTCGACATCGCCGAAGGACTGCGTATGCCGGCGATGGCGGTCGAGTCCGGCCCTGCAGCCGGTGTCATCGCGGCATCACTGGCGGGGCGCCAATTGGCGCGACCGAACCTGATCTCGTTCGACATGGGCGGCACCACCGCGAAGGCCAGCGTCATTGCCAATGGCGAGGTGTCGGTGACGGCGGAGTACGAGGTCGGAGGCGCCGGCCACGCCAATCGCTGGATGCACGGCACCGGGCATCCGATCCGCGTGCCGGTGATCGATTTGGCGGAGGTCAGCGCAGGCGGTGGCTCGATCGCCTGGATCGATCCCGGAGGCGCCTTGAAGGTCGGCCCGCAAAGTGCCGGCGCCGCGCCAGGCCCCGCTGCCTATGGTGCCGGCGGCACGCTGCCCACAGTGACCGACGCCGATATTGTGCTCGGTTATTTGGACCGCGAAGCGTTGCTGGGCGGTGATCTGCGCCTTGATCTCGCAGCCGCCGAACGCGCGATCGACGCCGCCATCGCACAACCGCTCGGCCTGACCGTACCTGAAGCCGCTGCGCGCATCATCGAAGTGGTCAACAGCAATATGGCGCAGGCGCTCCGCATCGTGTCGATCGAGCGCGGCTACGACCCACAGGAGTTCAGCCTGATCGCGTTCGGTGGCGCTGGTCCGGTGCATGCGGCGGCGCTGGCCGAGGAATTGCAGATCCCGGAGGTGATCGTCCCGCCCTCGCCCGGTGCTTTTTCCGCGCTTGGCCTCGTCGCCAGCGATCTCAAGCGCGATTACTCCCGCACGCTGTACGCTGATCTGGCGACGATCGATCCTGCTCGGGTTTCCGACGTGATCGCCGGCATGGAGCAGTCAGGAGGCGAAATGCTGGGCGCAGCACGCGTACCGGCGGACCGACAGGTGCTGCTCCGCCAGGCGGATGTGCGCTATCGCCGACAGGCCTATGAGCTGACCGTGCCAATCGCCGAACGTGCGATCACGCGGACATCCCTCGATGAACTGGCCGAGGCGTTTCACGCCAGGCACGAACAGACCTATGGTCATGCCAATCGCTCGGAACGTGTGCAGCTGGTCAATCTGCGTCTGACAGCGCTGGGTCGTCAGCCCGATCTCGTGTTGGCACAGCGAGGTGATCCTGCTCGTGCGCGCACGCGAACGCGCGATGTGTGGTTCGCGTCCACCGGCCCCACGGCGGCGCCGGTGCACTGGCGCGAAGGACTGATGCCCAGCACCGAAATGGCCGGCCCGGCAATCATCGAAGCGATGGATTCCACCACCGTGGTGCCGCCGGGTTGGACGGCGCGGGTCGATGAGTTGGGGTATCTTCGGCTAAGGTGCTCCGGTGATGAGTGAAGCACTCGATCGAGGCGAACCACCGGAGCGGATGACGCGCGCCGCGTATCGCGCCTGGGCGGATGGTCGCCCCGGCCGCTATGAACGCATCCAGGGCGTGGTCGTGGCGATGGCTCCTGAGCGGGCCGGCCATAACCTCGCCAAGGCGAATATCTGGCGATTGCTTCGCGAGGCGATCTTGCGCACTGGTCTCTTCTGCCAGGTCTTCACCGACGGCATGACACTGGAGATCGGCGACAGCGACTACGAACCCGATTGCGTGGTGCGATGTGGCGAGCGGCCGCTTCCCCCTGATGCGATCGCTGTCCCCGATCCATTGATTGTGGTCGAAGTGCTGTCGCCAAGTACGAGCGGCGTCGACCGCGCCTGGAAGTTGAATGAGTATTTCCGCCTGCTGTCGCTGCGGCACTATCTGATCGTGTGGCCCGACCAGCCGCGGGTCGTACATCACCGGCGGACCGATGCCGTCAGCGAGATCGAGACGCGCGTACTGACCACCGGTCCGCTCGCGCTCGACCCACCCGGCATCGCAATCGCGCTTGAGGACATTTACAGCGGATAGGAGTGGCGACATGCCCGGGCTGCGAACCGATCCGGCGCGCTTTGAAGTGGTGAAGAACGCCCTCACCTGCGCAGCCGAGGAAATGAAGATCGTGCTGGCCAAGACGGCGTATTCGCCGCTGCTGAAGGTTGCCGGCGACTATTCCTGCGGCATCTTCGACACGCACGGCAACATGGTTGCGCAAGGCCCCGACCTGCCGATCCATCTTGGCTCGATGCCCGATGCCGTGCGCGC
>JBKPOG010000064.1:0-8232 GCA_046732975.1 Pseudomonadota bacterium | reverse complement strand
AATCGGCGGAACGGCCGCTGGTGATCATCGGCAAGGGCATGGCCTATTCGCGTGCCGAAGACGAGGTGCGCGCGTTCATCGAGAAAACGCAATTGCCGTTCCTGGCCTCGCCAATGGGCAAGGGCGTGATGCCCGACGATCATCCGCTATCGGTCGGCGCGTCGCGCAGCCTCGCATTGCAACAGGCCGACGTCGTCTTCCTGATGGGCGCGCGGTTCAACTGGATCATGCATTTCGGACTGCCGCCGCGCTACAACAAGGACGTGCGGGTTATCCAGCTCGACATCGAGCCGGAGGCGATGCACCAGAACAAGCCAGCCGAGGTCGCGCTGGTCGGCGACGGCAAGGCGATCGTTGGGCAGCTCAATCAGGCACTTGCCAATCGGCAGTGGTTCTATCCGAAGGAGACGCCGTGGCGTGCGGCGATCGCCAAGAAGTCGGCCGAGAACGCAGCGATGATCGCGCCACAAATCAACGACGACTCAGCGCCCGGCGGTTACTATCGCTTGCTGCGGGATGTTGCTGCATGGGCGCCCAAGAACGCGATCATTTGCAGCGAAGGCGCCAGCACGATGGATATCGGCCGCACCCAGCTGCCGAACTACAATCCGCGCTCGCGCTTGGATGCCGGCAGCTACGGCACGATGGGCGTCGGCCTTGGCATCGTCATTGCCGCGTGCGTCGTGCACCCTGATAAGCCGATCATCCACGTGTCCGGAGACTCGGCGATCGGATTCTCCGGCATGGAAATGGAAACGCTGTGCCGCTACGGCATGCCGGCGAAGATCGTGGTGTTCAACAACGGCGGCATCGGTCCGGGCATGGAGGAAATCCCCAGCAATCCGATGCTCAACATGCGGCCGAACACGTTGATCTGGGGCGCCCGCTACGATCTGATGATGGAGGCGTTCGGCGGCAAGGGCTTCTATGTCGAGGATCCGAAGGACCTTCGCGGCGCGCTCGACGAGGCGATGAACTTCAGGGGGCCGGCGCTGGTCAATGTCAAGCTGAGCCTCGGTTCGCAGCGCAAGGCGCAGGAGTTCCGCTGGCACAGCTAGGAGTGGCCGCAGAGACCGAGAGGACGGAGGGGCGGGGCCGCTTGGCTCCGCCCTTCCTTAAATGCAAATGACCGCGGAAACAGGCCCGCTCACCGGCATACGCATCATCGATCTGACGACGGTGGTGCTTGGCCCGTACGCTACGCAGATGCTGGGAGACCTCGGCGCCGATGTGATCAAAGTGGAAGCGCCGGAAGGCGATAACTGTCGTTGGATCGGGCCGTCGCGCAACAAGGGCATGGGCAGCTACTTCGCCATGCTCAATCGCAACAAGCGCAGCGTGGTGCTGGACCTGAAGCGTCCAGTGGCGCGCGACGCATTGCTGCACATGGTCGATTCCGCCGATGTGTTCGTGCACAACATGCGCCTGGGTGCCGCGGAGCGATTGGGCCTCGGCTATGCCGCATTATCGGCGCGCAATCCGAAACTGGTCTATGCCTGCGCGTCAGGCTTCCGCAAAGGCAGCAGCAAGCAGGAGCACCCTGCGTTCGACGATCTGATCCAGGGCATAAGCGGCCTTGCGGCGCTGAATGCTGCGACGGACGGAGCGCCACGCTACGTGCCGAGTGTGATCGTGGACAAGCTGACCGGGCAGATGCTGGCGTCGATGGTCGGCATGGCGCTGTTCCATCGCGAGCGCACCGGCCAGGGCCAGGAAGTTCACGTGCCGATGCTGGAGACCACGCTGGGGTTTCTGCTGGTCGAGCACATGTGGGGCATGGTGCTCAATCAGCCGGAACTCGGCATGGGCTATCCGCGCATGTTGACGCCGCATCGGCGGCCGTATGCGACGCAAGACGGCTACATCTCGGTGATTGCCGTTAGCGATGCCCACTGGTGTCGGCTGTTCGAAGCGATGGGCCGCACTGCACTGATCGATGATCCGCGGTTCGCCACCATCGCCGCGCGTTCTGACAACGTCGACGCCCTGTATGGCGTGCTGACTGAAGGCATGCGCGAGCGAACGACGGCGGAGTGGCTCGAGATCCTTGCCGCACTCGATATCCCGTGCGGGCCGGCCAACACGCTGCCTGACCTGCTGGACGACGCCTATCTGAAGGAGACCGCGTTCTTCCAGTCAATGCGGCATCCGCTCGATGGTGACGTGACAATCACCGCCTTCCCGGCTCGCTTCTCCGCTTCGCCCCCTTCGGTCCGGCGGCTCTGGCCCGCGCTCGGCGAGCATACCGAGGAAGTATTGCGCGAGATCGGATGCAGCGACGAAGACATACGCGAGATCGTCCGGCGCTGATCCGCTACGTGCTCAGCATCCGCCCAAGCGGCCGTCCGGCGAACAGATGCACGTGGAAGTGCGGCACTTCCTGTCCGCTGTGTTCACCCATATTGGCGAGCAGGCGATAACCCTGCGCCTCGAGGCCAAGGTCCTTCGCAATCTTGCCGACTGCGCGCATGAAGCCTGCAATTTCGTCGGCACTCCCATTCGCGCTGAAATCGGCGAATGAGACGTACTGACCCTTGGGGATCACCAGGACATGCACCGGCGCCTGAGGATTGATGTCATGGAACGCCAGCGCCCACGGGTCTTCGTACACCTTCTTGCTCGGTATCTCGCCACGCAGGATACGGGCGAAAATGTTGCCGTCGTTGTAGGGCGGCAGTCCGCTGACAGCCATGGCTTATCTCCGGCTTGCCCTCAGGCTTGACCCGAGGGCCATGCCACCGGGCTCGACCCGGTGGTCAGGGGATTTTCGTTGTATCGAGGTTGAACGCAACCGGCAGATTGCGTGCGCGGCCTGCCTTCTCGGCGATGCCGCTGATGCCTTCGCGCCGCTTCAGCTCCTCCCAGACCTCCTCCGGTCGGATCTCGCTCGCGACCCACAGCACGATCAGATGGTAGAGCACATCGGCACTCTCGGCGACGACGGCGTCACGGTTGCCGGCGACCGCCTCGATCAGGCACTCCACAGCCTCTTCGCCGAACTTCTGTGCGACCTTGGCCGCGCCCCGCGACAGCAGGCGCGCCGAGTGGCTCACCGCCGGGTTCGCGGTGCGGCGGCTCATCACTACGGTCCATAGCCGATCCAGCACCGCGGCCGCGGGACCGAGTGCCAGCGGCGGCAGTGGACGCGTCACTTCCTCCCCCCGGACCTTGGTGGTGCGCTTGTTGGGCTTGCGCCGCTTCTTCGGCCGGGCTTGCGGCTTGATCTTGGAAGCCTTGGCCATCGTAGCTCCTCAGGCGGCCTGGCGCGGCAACCGCACCGGCAACCCTGCCGCATGCAATGCAGACTTCACCTGCGCAATGGTGAAGGTGCCGAAGTGGAACACGCTGGCTGCGAGCAGGCCGGTGGCGCCCGCCTCGGCCCCTTCGACGAAGTGCTGCAGCGTGCCAACCCCGCCCGAGGCGATCACCGGCAGCCGCACAGCCGCGCATACGGCTTGCAGCAGGTTCAGATCGAACCCCAGACCGGTGCCGTCACGGTCCATGCTGGTCAACAGGATCTCCCCCGCTCCCAGTTCCGCGACCTGTCGGCACCAGGCGATGGCATCGATGCCCGTGGGGCGGCGGCCACCGTGCGTGAACACCTCCCAATGCCCTGGGCTGGACTGCTTGGCATCGACCGCCACGACCACGCACTGGCTGCCGAACTTTTGCGCCGCTTCGCGCACCAATTCGGGCCGCGCCACCGCCGCGGAGTTGACGCTGCACTTGTCGGTGCCGGCCAGCAATAGGCGGCGCATGTCCTCGGTGGAGCGGATGCCGCCGCCGACCGTCAGCGGAAGGAACACACGGGCCGCCGTGCGCGAGACGACGTCCAGGATCGTGTCGCGGTTCTCGTGGCTGGCGGTAATGTCGAGGAAGCAAAGCTCGTCGGCACCGGCTGCGTCGTATAACGCGGCCTGTTCGACGGGATCCCCAGCGTCGCGCAATGAGACGAAGTTAACGCCTTTGACGACCCGCCCGTCCTTTACGTCGAGGCATGGAATGACGCGCAGTTTCAACATGCTGGCGTAGACTTAGAATAGGCACGCGCGTTCAGTGCAAGAACTTATGTGCAAGAGTTGACCTGAGACCAAGGGAAGATCGCGGACATGTCTGCGATTTGTGCGCGCTGATGTTCTGAGCCGTGCGCGATCACGCTGACATCGTGGCGAGCGCCCGCGCCGGGTCGATCCGCCCGTCATACAGCGCGCGTCCGATAATCACGCCCTGTATCATTGTCCCGGCGGACGCTCTTTGCAGGTCGATCACATTCTGCATGTCGGCGACTCCGCCCGAGGCAATCACCGGCACGTGCACCGTATGCGCCAAAGCCACGGTCTGCGCGATGTTCACCCCGCTCAACATGCCGTCACGACCGATATCGGTGTAGATGATCGCGGCAACGCCTGCATCCTCGAACGACTTTGCCATCTCGCCGGCATCAAGCGAGGAGGTCTCGGCCCATCCTTCGGTTGCCACCTTGCCGTCACGAGCATCGATGCCAACAGCGATTCGGTCTGGGAAGGCTCGGCACGCCTTGCGAACCAACTCCGGGTTCTTTACCGCGGCGCTGCCTAGGACGATCCGCCGAATGCCCTTGGCAAGCCAAGTCTCGATGCCGGACATGTCGCGAATGCCGCCGCCAAGCTGAACCGGAACGGTCACTGCATCCAGGATGGCGTCGATGGCGCCGGCATTCACCGACCGGCCGGCAAAGGCCCCATTCAGGTCCACCACATGCAGCCAGGAGAAGCCGGCGTCCTGCCACGTTCGTGCCTGCGCGGCTGGATCAGACGAATAAACGGTAGCATCATCCATTTCGCCCCGGCGCAGCCGCACGCATTGACCATCCTTCAGGTCTATCGCCGGATAGAGCGTCAATGCCGTCATTGTGCGTTCTGGCCGCGTCGTGCACCCGGCTTCCGCAGCCGCTTGAAGTAGAAGAAGCCGCGAACGACCTGGCCGCGCACAAATGCGTAGTCGGGGTGCACGCCCCAACGCTCATAGCCCAGGGACTCGTAAAGCTGAATTGCCGCTTCCTGCGTCTCGCGGACGTCCAGGTTCAGCACATGATAGCCGAGATCGCGCGCGCGCTCTTCCACCTCCAGGGTCAGCATGCGTGCCAAGCCGTGCCCCCGCGCGTAGGGCGCGATGTACGAGTGCATCAGTTGCGCAGCGTGCGCCTGAGCCTCGTTATTGCGCGGTGGGCGGACCAGATGCGCCGAACCCACCACCATGCCGTCCAGTCGGGCGATGAACAGCTCGCGCTCGGGCACCAGCAGCACGCCGCGGAAATAGGTCTCCAGCGCCATCATGCCCGGTGGGCTTATCCAGCCGAAGCCACCGCCGTCGATGATCGCCGCGGACGTGGCCTCGCACAGCGTGTGCAGGTCATCGTCGGTGAACTCCGTGATGCGCTCGATCAGCCGCTGTGCGGGCAGCGGCGCTGCTTCGCCAGGCATCGCGTCAAGGCGTCCAGCGCAGGAAGTTGCTGAGAATACGGATGCCAACCTCCTGGCTCTTCTCGACGTGGAACTGTGTGCCGGCGCGATTGCCGGCCGCTACCATCGCCACCACTGGACCGCCGTATTCAGTCATTGCGATCGTTTCCTCCGGGTTTCCGTCGACCAGCGCATAGCTGTGCACGAAGTACACGTGGTCGCCCGGCTCGAGACCATCAAGAAGCTTGTGGCTTCCCGGAACGAAATCCAGTGCGTTCCAGCCCATCTGCGGCAGCCGCAGGTCCGGCACCACCATCTCGGCGATCTCGCCGTGGATCCAGCCAAACCCGGGGGTGATTTCGTGCTCCAATCCGCGCTGCGCCATGAGCTGCATGCCGACACAGATGCCGAGGAAGGGCGCGCCGGCGCTGGTCGCCTCCTCGATGGCCTGGCGCATGCCGCTCACCGACTGCAGCCCGCGCGAGCAGTCGGCGAAGGCGCCCTGCCCGGGC
Organism: Pseudomonadota bacterium; assembly: GCA_046732975.1. Taxonomy (GTDB): domain Bacteria; phylum Pseudomonadota; class Alphaproteobacteria; order Acetobacterales; family Acetobacteraceae; genus JAMXLO01. Next base: position 2,279 of record JBKPOG010000064.1, on the reverse strand, counting down.
AGCACGATCCGGTCGGCAGCCGCGACATAGTCCGGGTCCGCCGTCACTCGCACACTGGCGCGAAGCTCGGCGCGCGCGGCGGCCAATGCGAGCGCCCGTGAGGCAGAGGTCAGGTTGCCGCTGCCGTAGTCCACCACCGCGACCTTCATCTGCGGTCCCCGATGTTAGCCCGGCCTTGGCTTGTCATGCGCGGGCTTGACCCGCCCATCATCGCGCGTCCTGTGGCAGCAGGTAGCTGCCCTTCAGGTCCGGACGCCGCTCCAGCAACTGTGCCTGCGCCTCCAGTTCGTCGCGGGCGGTGACGACCTGCGACAAGACGTAACCCCGATGATCGAGCGACCAGCGGCGCAGGTCATGCCCGGACAGGCCGATCAGGACAACCAGTGCGATCAGCAATGCAGCGGCCATTCTGCCATCGGTCAGGACGAAGATCATGACGAAGGCGGCGAGAGAAACCACCGCGGGTATCCACACGCGGTGCGCAGCCAGCCAGAGCGGGCCGAAGAACAGCGCTCCCCAACTAAAGCCCTCGCGGACCAGCACAGGCGCAGCGCCCGACCGGATGTGCGCAGTGTAGAATCTCACAACGCCCCTTTGGTCGAGGGTATCGCATCGCCGACCCTCGGATCGGGCTCGACTGCCATGCGCAGCGCCCGTGCCGTCGCCTTGAAGCATGCCTCGGCGACGTGGTGCGCGTTGCGGCCGGCCCGCCGGGTAATGTGCAGCGTGACCAGGGCATTCATGGCAAAGGCGCGGAAGAATTCCTCGAACAATTCGGTGTCCATCTCGCCGATCTTTGGCCGCTCAAAGGTGACTTCCCAGGCGAGGAACGGACGACCGGAGATATCCACCGCCGCCTCGGCCAGCGTCTCGTCCATCGGCACCAGCGCGTGGCCGAACCGGCGGATGCCGCGCTTGTCGCCAAGCGCCTTGGCGAAGGCCTGGCCCAGGACGATGCCGACATCCTCGGTGGTGTGATGGAAGTCGATATGCAGGTCGCCCTTCGCCTTCACCGTCATGTCGAACAGGGCGTGCCGGGCGAACGCCGTCAGCATGTGATCGAGGAAGCCGATGCCGGTGGCGATCTCGGCCCGTCCCGACCCGTCGAGCGAGAGGCTCAGGCTGATGTCGGTTTCGGAGGTCGTCCGCTTCAGACTTGCCGTGCGGCTCATGGCGGCAGCACTTAGCCTGCAGGCGAGCCGCGGTCCAGAGTGAAGCGGGGCCGTCACCACGGCGCGCCTTCCCGCCAGGATGGACCCCTGTTGGGGTTCAGCCTGCTTGTGTATAGCTGGGTCGATGCGGGGCCTGGTTGTTTCGGCGGCGCGCTTCGCGAGATGAATAAACAACGCCAGAGGTAAGACTATGCGGGCGAACAAGATCAGACAGATGTGGCGCGCCGGTCAATGTGTGACGCTGGGCTGGCTGTCCGTGTCCCATGGTTTCACGGCCGAGATTATGGCGCGTCAGGGCTTCGATGCGCTGTGCGTCGATCTGCAGCACGGCACTTCTGAAATGAAGGACGTCGGGCCCTTGCTGCAGGCGATCTCGCAGACCGACACGGTGCCGGTCGTGCGCGTTGCATGGAACGACCCGGCGGCCATCATGAAGGCCCTGGACCTTGGCGCCTATGGCATCATCGTCCCGCTGGTGAATACAGCCGACGAAGCAGCGCGGGCGGTGGCGGCGTGCCGCTATCCGCCCGTCGGTATGCGCTCGTCAGGGCCGGTCCGCGCCATGCACTATGGCGGTGCTGATTACCAAGCCAAGGCCAACGACGAGATCGTCATCATGGCCATGATCGAGACGAAGGAAGGGATCGCCAACCTCGACGCAATCTGCGCCACACCTGGCCTTGACGCCGTCTATATCGGGCCGGCCGATCTGTCGTTCGCGCTGGGACTGGCCCCGCGCGGGGACAATCCCGACCCGCTGCATCTCGCCACCTGCGACAAGATCCTGGAGACGGCGCACAAGCACGGCATCAAGTGCGTGATGCACTGTGCCAGTGCGGCGTTCGCGGCCGGCGCGGTGAAGCGCGGCTTTGACATGGTGATGCTGACATCTGATCTGTCGTGCATGATCGCCGGCGCGAGGATGCAGCTCGACGAGCTCAAGTCCAAGACGGCCTGAACCCACCCTCCAACGTTCTCAGATCGCCGCCTCGTCCACCGGGATCAAGGCGACGGCACAGATTGTTGCCAACAAGCATGCCACGGCTGCGACGGCGAGTGTGCCGGTCAAGGACCACGTAACCAGCAGTCCGGCCAAGGCCGATCCGA
>JBKPOG010000063.1:0-5213 GCA_046732975.1 Pseudomonadota bacterium | reverse complement strand
AATGCCCAGCCTGAAAGACCTTCGCGTTCGCATCAACAGCGTGAAGTCGACGCAGAAGATTACCTCCGCCATGAAGATGGTGGCGGCCTCGAAGCTGCGCCGAGCACAGGCGCAGGCTGAGGCAGCACGGCCATACGCCGAGAGGATGGAGCGCATGCTCCGCGCATTGGCGGCATCGGTGTCCGATATGCCGAACGCACCGCCACTTCTGGCCGGCACCGGCAAGGACCAGACCTGGCTGCTGGTGCCTGTCACGGCCGACCGCGGCCTCGCAGGCGCATTCAATGCGAATATCGGACGACATACGCGGACGCTGGCGCGGCGATTGGAGGCAGAGGGCAAGACCGTCAAGATCCTGCCGGTCGGCCGCAAGGGACGCGACTATCTCCGTCGCGAACTGGCAAGCCGCATCACCGCCGACATCTCCTATGCCGGCAAGCGGCGCCTGGAGTTCGCCGATGCCGCGGAGGTCTCCGAGCGCATCACCGCGATGCTGAACGCCGGCGAAATCGATGCCTGCATTTTGATCTACAACCGCTTCCGCTCGGTGATCTCGCAGATCGTCACGGAGCAGCAGCTGATACCCGCGCCACCTCCGCCGGAAGGCGAGGCGATCGACCTCGGCGGTGCAACCTACGAATTCGAGCCGGACGAAGACACCATCCTGGCGCGGCTCCTCCCACAGGCGTTGGCCGTGGCGGTGTTCCGCGCGCTGCTCGAAAGCGCTGCGGGCGAGCATGGCGCACGCATGACGGCAATGGACAATGCGACGCGCAACGCGGGCGACATGATCAAGCGTCTGACGCTGAACTATAACCGGGCGCGGCAGGCGAACATCACCAAAGAACTCATCGAGATCATCTCCGGCGCGGAAGCCGTCTGATAGGGGCAATCGAACTATGGCAAGCAATATCGTTGGACGCGTGACCCAGGTGATGGGCGCCGTCATAGACGTGCAGTTCGATGGGGATCTGCCGTTCATTCAAAACGCGCTGCACACCAGGATCGCGGATCGGACGCTGGTGCTGGAAGTGGCGCAGGAACTCGGCGAGCGCACGGTGCGCTGCATCGCCATGGACAGCACGGATGGCATCGTACGCGGCCAGGAGGTGGTGGACACCGGCGGCCCGATCACCGTTCCTGTCGGTCCGGCCACGCTGGGCCGCATCCTCAACGTGATCGGCGAGCCGATCGACGAACAGGGGCCGCTCAATACCGACAAGCGTTATCCGATCCACCGCGATGCGCCGACCTTCGAGGAGCAGGCGACCTCAGCGGAGATCCTTGTCACCGGCATCAAGGTGGTCGACTTGTTGGCGCCTTACCTGAAGGGCGGCAAGGTCGGGCTGTTTGGCGGTGCCGGCGTCGGCAAAACGGTGATCATTCAGGAGCTGATCAACAACATTGCCAAGGCGCACGGTGGTGTGTCGGTGTTCGCGGGCGTTGGCGAGCGCACGCGTGAAGGCAACGACCTCTACCATGAGATGATCGACGCCGGCGTGATCCGGATGGAAGACCACAAGATCGTCGAAGGCTCCAAGGTGGCGCTGATGTACGGCCAGATGAACGAGCCGCCCGGTGCGCGCGCGCGCGTCGGCCTGTCGGGGCTGTCGCTGGCGGAATACTTCCGCGACGAAGAGGGACAGGACGTGCTGTTCTTCGTCGACAACATATTCCGCTTCACTCAGGCTGGCGCCGAAGTGTCGGCGCTGCTGGGCCGCATCCCTTCGGCGGTGGGTTATCAGCCGACGCTGGCAACTGATATGGGCGCACTGCAGGAACGGATCACTTCCACCAAGAAGGGCTCAATTACCTCGGTGCAGGCGATCTACGTGCCGGCCGACGACCTGACCGACCCCGCGCCGGCCACGTCGTTCGCGCACCTGGACGCGACCACCGTGCTATCACGGCAGATCGCCGAGCTGGGGATTTATCCGGCGGTGGACCCGCTGGATTCGACGTCGCGTTCGCTGGATCCGCGTATCGTCGGCGAGGAGCACTACAACGTCGCGCGCGAGACGCAGCGCATCCTGCAGACCTACAAGTCGCTGCAGGACATCATCGCCATCCTTGGCATGGACGAGTTGTCGGAAGAGGACAAGCTGGTCGTTGCGCGGGCGCGCAAGATCCAGCGCTTCCTGTCACAGCCGTTCCATGTGGCCGAAGTATTCACCGGCTTCCCTGGGATCTTCGTGCCCGTAGCCGACACGATTCGCAGCTTCAAGGCGATCTGCGCCGGCGAATATGACCATCTGCCGGAGGCCGCGTTCTACATGGTCGGCACCATCGAGGACGCAGTGAAGAAGTCCGAGACGCTGACGGCAACTGCGTAATTGAGACGCTGCGTTCTTCGTGTCATTGCGAGGAGCGCAGCGACGAAGCAAGCTCGGGCTGGGTGCGCATTGATTTCGAGATTGCTTCGCTTCGCTCGCAATACAGGTGGAGCGGATACCAATGCCGGTAAATCTGGAAATAGTCAGTCCCGAACGGCTCCTGCTGGCGCGGCCGGTGGAGATGGTCGTGATCCCCGCCAGCGAAGGCGACATGGGTGTATTGGAAGGACACGCGCCGGCCATCGTCATGCTGCGGGGTGGGGTCATCGCGCTGTATGAGGACGACAAGATCACTGATCAGATGTACGTCGCGGGTGGTTTTGCCGAAGTGACGCCGGAGCGCTGCACGGTACTGGCGAACGAGGTACTGGCGCCCACCGACCTGTCGCGCGAGGAAGGTGAGCGGCGACTTGCCACAGCGGAAGAGGCACTGGCACAGGTCGAGGCCAACGACGTTGCAGCCGAGGAAATGGCCCTGGAGCGCGTGCAGTCAGCGCGTGCCTTGGTCGAGGCAGTCGACACCTTGTTGACGGGCGGCGGGCGATAGCGGATGTCCTCGACGACCGACTTCGACGTTGCGTTCCTGCGTTCGCGTCGCACCAACAAGTGGCACAAGTTCGCCGACGATGTGCTGCCGGCGTGGGTCGCCGACATGGATTTCGGTGTCGCGCCGCCGATTGCCGAGGCACTGGCGCGGCTCGCACACAACCAGGAATACGGCTACGCCGCGCGCGAGGGCGCACTGGCCGCGGCTTTTGCCCGGCGCATGCAGCATCGCTTTGGTTGGACCGTCGATCCGGCCGATGCGCATCCGATCGGCGATCTGGTACAGGCCAGCTTCTCGTCGGTAATGGCATTCAGCGAACCGGGCGACGCGGTGCTGCTGCAACTACCGTCGTATCCGCCCTTCATGCGCGCGATTGAAGACACTGGTCGCCGCCTGATCGCCAACCATATGCGAGATAATGGCACGCGTTGGGTGCTCGATCTCGACGCGTACGAAGCGGCCCCAGATCCGCGCACGCGCGTGCTGATCTTCTGCCATCCACAGAATCCAACGGGCCGAGCCTTCACTCGAACCGAACTCGAACAGGTGGCTGAATTCGCGGTCCGTCACGATCTGATCGTCGTGTCGGACGAGATCCACGCCGACATCCTCTATCCGGGCAACACGCACATTCCGCTCGCGTCGCTGTCCCCAGAGATTGCTGCACGCACTATCACCATCACCTCGGCCACCAAGAGCTTTAACATTCCCTCTCTGCGCTGCGCCGTCATGTACTTCGGTGCACCCGCACTGAAGGAACAGTTCTTTTCACGCATTCCTTCACGTCTGCTGGGATCACCTGGCGTCACCGGCGTCGATGCGACCATCGCCGCATGGGACGAGGGTCAGCCGTGGCTCGATGAGATCCTGGTGCAGCTGAAGTCGAATCGCGATTGGCTGGCGCAGACCATCGGTAGCGAATTGCCTGGCGTGATGATGCGGTTGCCCGAGGCGACATATCTGGCGTGGCTCGACTGTTCGGCGCTGACGCTGCCGTGTCCGGCAGGCCAGTTCTTCCTCGATCGCGCCCGGGTTGGCCTGAACTTTGGTGAAACATTCGGCGCGCCATATGCGAACTTCGCGCGCCTCAACTTCGCCACGCCAGCGCCGGTCCTGCGCGAAATCATCGGTCGCATGGCCAAAGCGGTGCGAGGTGTCAAGGCCGCCTGACGCATAGGAGAAAACAATGGCCGATCCGATCTGGCAGTGGTCTGCGGTCGATACCGCGACCGCGATCCGCGAAAGGCGCGCAACTGCCGAGGAAGTGGTGGTGTCGCACGTCGAACGCATGCACGCCGTCAATCCGTCTCTGAATGCGGTGGTCGTGGATCTCAGCGCACAGGCGATCGAGGCTGCGCGCGCCGCGGATCGCGCTCAGGCAGACGGTGCCACGCTGGGCAAGCTTCACGGCGTTCCGGTCACGATCAAGATCAACGTCGATCTCGAAGGCCAGGCCAATTCCAACGGTGTCCTTGCCTTCAAGGAAAATATCGCGCCCGGTGATTCGCCTGTCGTGGCCAATCTGAAAAAGGCAGGCGCGCTCATCATCGGCATGACCAACACGCCCGAGTTCTCGATGCGCGGGTTCACTGACAACAGGCTGCATGGGTTGACCAGGAACCCGTGGGACAGCGCCATCACTTGTGGCGGATCGTCGGGCGGTGCAGGGGCCTCGGTCGCGGCTGGCATTGGCGCCATTGGGCATGGCAACGACATCGGCGGTTCTTTGCGCTGGCCGGCCTACTGCAACGGCATCGCCACCATAAAGCCGACGCAGGGTCGAATCCCGGCATTCAACCCGAGTGCGCCGGCCGAACGGCCGCTGATGGCACAGTTCATGTCAGCGCAAGGACCGCTGGCGCGCGAAGTCCGTGACGTCCGTCTCGCTCTCGATGTCATGAGCCAGCGGGACGTACGTGATCCGTGGTGGGTGCCGGCACCACCGGAGGGACCGAAGCCGCCGACGCCGATCAAGGTGGCGCTCGCGCGGATCCCCGACGACATGGACACTGACCCCGATGTCATCGCGCAGCTTTGGGTCGCTGCCGATCATCTCGCCAATGCGGGCTATGATGTTGTGAAGACCGAGCTGCCCGATCTCGCAGGAACCTGGCAGCTCTGGTGCGACCTGATCATGACCGAGCTTTCGGTTTTGCAAGAGGCACAGATGCGCGAACTCGGGAGCGCCGAGTTCGGGCAAACGCTGGATGGTTTCCTGAAGATGGCGACCATTCTCGATGGGCGCGGCTATATGGAAGCCATCGCACGCCGATCCCGCGTCTTGCGCAACTGGCTGGCCTTTCTTGAGACGTATCCGGTGATCCTCACTCCGC
>JBKPOG010000062.1:0-7444 GCA_046732975.1 Pseudomonadota bacterium | reverse complement strand
TGGTTAACAATGCCGGCATCTATCAACCAAGCACGCTGATGGAAACGGATACCGAACTGTTTGAACGGCACATGCGGATCAACCAACTCGGCTGCTTTCTTGGCATGAAATGCGTGGTGCCGCTGATGGAGCGTTCCGGTGGTGGCTCGATCGTCAACATCTCGTCCGTTGCCGGGCTGCGAGGGTCGCCGGGTGCGATTGCCTATAGCGCCACCAAGTGGGCGCTGCGCGGCATGACCAAGGCAGCCGCGATCGATCTGGCCCCGCGCAAGATACGGGTGAACTCGGTGCATCCTGGGCCGATCGACACCGAAATGCTGAAGGTGCGCACGCCGGAGCAAAATCAGCATCGCGTCCAGCAGGTGCCGATGAAGCGCATGGGCACGGCCGAGGAGGTCGCCAGCCTCGTGCTGTTCCTGCTGTCGGACGAGAGCGGCTACATCACCGGCGCCGAGGTCGCGATCGACGGTGGTGCAACATTATGAGGCACCGGCCTTGCGCTCTTGCACCACCCCAACCCTTCGCGCATGTTCGGCCGCGGTGGATTGGGACCCTGGCCGCACATCCCGCGGAGCCCAGCTCCTGCTCCTGGGGTTTGATTATGAAGGATTGATCGGATGCGCCTTGCGGTGCTGAAGGAACGTCGTGCGTTCGAAACACGCGTCGCGGCAACGCCGGAGACAGTGAAGCGTCTGATCGGTCTCGGTCTGACGGTGGCGGTTGAGACAGGGGCTGGTGCGCAGGCGTCTTTCCCTGACCAGGAATACCTCAACTCGGGCGCCGAGATTCTGCATGATGACGCCGCGGCACTCGCTGACGTCGGGATCGTGTTCGCCGTGCAGGTGCCGTTGCCAGAGCAGATTGCGCGCATCCCGCGCGGAGCGTTGCTGGTCTGCATTGCCAATGTCTTTGCAGAACCGGACGCTTTGCGGATGCTGGCGGACGCCGGGATCGATTGTGCGGCAATGGAGCTGTTGCCGCGCATCACCCGGGCACAGGCGATGGACGTATTGTCGAGCCAGGCAAATCTCGCCGGCTATCGCGCTGTCATTGAAGCCGCTGGTGCATTCCAGCGTGGTTTTCCGATGATGATGACGGCAGCCGGCACAGTCCCGCCTGCGCGGCTGTTCGTGATCGGCGCCGGTGTCGCTGGTCTGCAGGCAATCGCCACGGGGCGGCGGCTTGGCGCCATCGTATCCGCCACTGACGTCCGGCCGGCCGCAAAGGAGGAGATCAAGTCCCTTGGCGCGAGCTTCGTCGGGGTGGAAGACGAAGAGACCGCGAACCAGACCGGCGCGTATGCCCGCGAGATGAGCGAGGCGTTCCGCCAGAAGCAGGCCGAACTGATGGCGACGACGATCGCCAAGAACGACCTTGTGATCTGCACAGCGTTGGTCATGGGCCGTCGCGCTCCGGTCATCGTGACCGAGGCGATGGTTCAATCGATGCGTCCTGGCAGCGTGATCGTCGATCTCGCGGCCGATGCCGGCGGCAACTGCGCGGTGACCGTTCCAGGCGAGCGCATCAGCACGTCGAACGGAGTCGCCGTCCTTGGATATCACAACTGGCCGGGCCGCATTCCGGTCGCGGCGTCCTCGCTGTATGCGCGGAACCTGCTGACGTTCCTGACCACATTCTGGGACAAGGATGCGCAGGAGCCGAAGCTCCCCGAGAACGACGATATCGTGAAGGGGGTGCTGCTGACGCGCGGCGGGTCCATCGTGCATCCACAGTTTCAGCCTGCGCAGGCGGCGTGAGCCGGGAGACACAACGATGAACCCGAACCAACTCACCGACGAAGCCGATCGGCTGGCACAGCGCGCCAACGAACTTGCTGCCCACGCTCACAACATGCTCGCCGGCACGACAGGCCTCGTCACCGAGGTGGAGCCGATTGTCTTCCTGCTGGCGATCTTTCTGATGGCCTGCTTCGTCGGCTATTATGTTGTTTGGAACGTCACCCCGGCGCTGCATTCGCCGCTGATGTCGGTGACCAATGCGATTTCGTCGGTGATCGTCGTCGGCGCCATGCTGGCGACCGGACTAGGTACGAGCGGCTGGGCGACGGCGTTTGGCTTCCTCGCTGTTACGCTGGCAAGCGTGAACATCTTCGGCGGGTTCGTGGTGACGCAGCGCATGCTGTCGATGTTCCGGCGACGTCAGTAGAGGGGCTCGCGCGGATGTCCGCCAATCTGACGTCGCTCGCTTATCTCGTCGCCGCGGTTCTGTTCATTCTCGCCCTGCGTGGGCTGTCGTCGCCCGTTACGTCGCGCCAGGGCAACCGCTTCGGCATGATCGGCATGGCGGTCGCGGTGATCGCCACGCTGGCCCATCACGGCATGGGCGGCCTGGGATACGGGTTGATCTTCCTGGGCATCATCATCGGCGGTGCGATCGGTACGTTTGTCGCTCTGCGCATTCAGATGACCGCGCTGCCGCAGTTGGTCGCTGCGTTCCACTCGCTGGTCGGTCTGGCTGCGGTGTTCGTCGCCGCCGCGGCGCTGAATGCGCCCGAGGCGTTCGGCATCGGCACTGTTGGCAACGTCCACACGCAGAGCCTGATCGAGATGTCGCTCGGGCTCGCGATCGGTGCGATCACCTTCTCCGGATCGCTGATCGCCTTCGCCAAGCTGCAGGCGCTGATGAGTGGCGCGCCGATCGTGTTCCCCGGCCAGCACAAGCTGAACCTTGGCTTGGCCGTACTGCTGGTCGTGCTGATCGTGTTGTTCGTTGCAACCGGCAGCCAGGCCATATTCTGGCTGATCGCGTTGCTGGCGTTCGGCTTGGGCTTCCTGATCATCATTCCGATCGGTGGCGCCGACATGCCGGTGGTGGTGTCGATGCTGAACAGCTATTCGGGCTGGGCGGCGGCCGGCATCGGCTTCACCATTCAGAACCTGGCGCTGATCATTACCGGCTCGCTGGTGGGGGCCTCGGGCGCCATCCTGTCCTACATCATGTGCAAGGGCATGAACCGCAGCATCATCAACGTGCTGCTGGGCGGCTTTGGCGGCGAAGGCGTGGCCGCGGTGACTGGCGGTGCAGCGGCTGATCGAACGGTGAAGAGCGGCGCTGCGGAGGACGCGGCATTCATTATGAAGAACGCCTCCAAGGTGATTGTCGTGCCCGGGTATGGCATGGCGGTGGCGCAGGCGCAGCACGCACTGCGTGAGATGGCGGATACGCTGAAAAAAGAGAACGTGGAGGTGAAGTACGCCATCCACCCAGTGGCCGGCCGCATGCCGGGTCATATGAATGTGCTGCTGGCCGAGGCCAATGTGCCGTACGATGAAGTATTCGAGCTGGAGGAGATCAACAACGAGTTCTCCACGGCCGACGTCGCCTATGTGATCGGCGCCAATGATGTGACCAACCCAGCAGCGAAGACAGATTCGTCCTCAGCGATCTATGGCATGCCGATCCTGGATGTGGAGAAGGCCGCCACAGTGCTGTTCGTCAAACGCTCGATGGCGTCGGGATATGCCGGCGTGGACAACGAGCTATTCTTCCGGCCAAACACGATGATGCTGTTCGGTGATGCGAAGAAGATGACCGAGGAGATCGTGCAGGCGCTAAATCACGGATGATGCGATGCGTCCTGGAGGGCGAGCATGAACGAACAATCGGGCGTGAAAGAACAGGTCCTGCTGCGGCGCGACGCGGATGGGGTGGCCTGGCTGACGCTGAACCGGCCTGCCGCGCGGAACGCATTGTCGATGGCGCTGATGCAGGTGCTGGTCGATGAACTTGCGGCAATCGAACATGATGCTTCGGTGAAGGTGGTCATTATCGGCGGTGCAGGCCCGGCCTTCTGTGCCGGGCACGACCTGCGTGAGCTGCGCGCCAATCCGGATCGCGGCTCCTATCAGGCCACATTCGCGCTCTGCTCGCGGCTGATGACCAGCATCGTGCGGCTGCCGAAGCCGGTGATTGCGCGCGTGCACGGCATTGCCACTGCGGCTGGCTGTCAGCTCGTGGCAACGTGTGATCTGGCGGTCGCGACGGACACGGCCCGGTTCGCCACGCCAGGCGTGAACATTGGGCTGTTCTGCTCTACCCCGATGGTCGCCCTTTCGCGTGCCGTCGGCCGCAAGGCGGCGATCGAAATGCTGCTGACCGGGGATTTGATCGACGCGCAGCGCGCCTTTGCTCTTGGCCTGATCAATCGAGTGGTGCCGGAGGACAGGCTGGACGCGGAGGTCGCTGCCTTGGCCGGTCAGATCGTCGGGAAGAGCCCACTGACACTCGCAATCGGCAAGGAGGCCTTCTATCGTCAGGCCGAAATGGGATTGGACGATGCCTATGCCTTCGCCTCGGAGGTGATGACGCGGAACATGCTGGCGCGGGATGCCACAGAGGGGATCGATGCGTTTCTGGGCAAGCGCCAGCCGGTCTGGTCGGGCACTTGATTTCGTCAGCGTCTGATCACTGATTTCCTTTCCGATGAAAGACCCATACGAAGTTCTTGGCGTCCAAAAGACCGACAGCGATACAGCGATCCGTTCCGCCTATCGCAAGCTGGCGAAGCGCTATCACCCTGACGTCAATCCCGGCAAACCCGAAGTGGGTGAGCGCTTCAAGGAAATCAGCGCTGCCTATGATCTGCTCGGCGACAAGGAGAAGCGCGCCCGCTACGACCGTGGCGAGATAGACGCCGCCGGCAATGAGGTCCCCCCGCAGCGGCCATTCTACCGTGACTTCGGTGACACGGCGGGCCGAGAGAAGTACCGTGCGGATGCCGGCTTCGATCCTGAGGACCTGGAGAGCATTTTCGCCCAGGCTTTCGGTGGGCGGGGCGGCACGGCGGGCGGGCGGCGCTTTTCGATGCGCGGGCAGGACGCGCAGTATCAACTCACGCTCGACTTCCTCGATGCGGTCAACGGCGCAATGCGCCGCATCACTCTGCCCGACGGGCGGACCCTGGATGTGCGCATTCCGGTCGGCGTGAATGATGGGCAGGTGATCCGGCTCAAGGGGCAGGGGATGCCCGGCATTGGCGACGGTGCCCCGGGCGATGCGCTAGTCGAGGTCGCGGTGGCGCCGCATCCGCTGTTCCGTCGCGAAGGCGATGACATCATCGTCACTCTGCCGGTGACAATTCAGGAAGCAGTGCTGGGGACCACACTGGAAGTGCCGACGATCAAAGGAGCTGTTCGCCTGACCATCCCGCCTAATTCAGGCAACGGCACAAGATTGCGGTTGCGCGGACGCGGGATCCACGGAAGGGGCCACCAGTTCGTTGAACTCAATCCCGTGCTGCCGCCTGCCGAGGAACCTGAACTGGCTGAATTCCTGCGGGGCTGGAAGCCACACCATCCATTCAATCCGCGCGCCGGGATGAATAGCGAATGATGGATATCGTCGCCATTACCGCACTGTTCCCCGACCTGACCCAGGTCGAGGTGATCAGCTGGGTCGAGCGCGGCTGGGTGTTGCCCGACACGGGCGAAGGGGGCCTGGTATTCCGCGACATCGATATCGCGCGCGTGCGGCTGATCCGCGACCTTCGGCAGAGCATGGATGTCGCGGAAGATGCGATGCCGCTGGTGCTGTCGCTGCTCGATCAGGTCTATGAACTGCGCAGCCGGTTGAAATCGGTCCTGCGCGCCGTGGAAGCGCAGCCGGGCGACGTGCAGCGGGCGGTGCTCGCCGCGATCGAACCGCGGGTTGGCTACGACCGAGGCCCGGTGGGCGTCTGATTCGGCCTGAGCTGAAAGCCCGCCACGATCGTGTAGGCGGCGCCCGACCTTGCACCGGTCACGGGCAGCACCATGCTGGTTTCACCCGGTGTCAGTGTCACGCGATCCACATTGGATGGAAAGCTCGCGTGCATCAGGTAGACATGCTTGTCGAGGATGGTGTCGCCATCCACCACGGCAATGAACATCGGCACGTCGGTTTCGCGGCCTTGCATCGCGGGACCACGGGTCAGTTCCACCAGGACGCTGGCGGTGACGGCGAGCTGGTTCTTGCGGTCACCTTCGGTGCAGTTCCCTCGTATGCCGGCGACCCGCGCATGCAGCACGAGATCGGTCAGATCGCGCCCGGGGCTGTCCGGCCGATAGGCGTTGAGGTCTGCGGCGTTGCCAAGGATCGCCGTGCCTGGGCAGGCGGGAGGAAATTCGTTGCGCGCTGGCCCGCATTCGACCAGCGCGGGCAGCAGCGTAGCGAGCAGTGCAGCGCGCGGCGCCCACCCAGGGTTCGACAATCGTGCAGGCATCAGCGACTCGTTGCGGGGAGGTCAGGGGGTCGGCATAGTCGGACCCGGCATGGCGGTCTACACCGAAGTCACTGATGAGGCGCTGGCCGCCTTTCTGACGGATTACGATCTCGGGAGCATGGTGGCGTTCCGCGGCATCGCTGAGGGCGTTGAAAACAGCAATTTTTCTCTCCGGACGACCGCGGGCGATTTCATTCTGACGTTGTATGAAAAGCGGGTCGATCCGGCGGAGCTGCCATGGTTCCTCGGGCTGATGGAGCACCTTGCAAACCGCGGTATCGTCTGTCCGCTGCCTGTGCGTGGACGCGATGGTTCGGCGCTGCGACACCTCTCCGGACGCCACGCGGCTATCACTACCTTCCTTCCCGGCGTCTGGCCCCGGCGGGTTCGGCAGGAACACTGCGGCCCGCTCGGAGCCGCGCTGGCAGGGCTGCATCTGGCCGGCGGAGATTACCGCCCCACTCGACGGAATGCACTGGGGCCGGATGGTTGGAGGCCGCTGCTGGCGCGATCGGGGGCCCGCGCCGACGAGGTGCGGCCAGGCCTCGCCGACGAGTTGCGACGGACGCTGGAGGAGATCCTCGAGGCGTGGCCGGAAGGGCTGCCGAGGGGGCATATCCATGCCGACCTATTTCCTGACAACGTGTTCTTCCTGGACGGCAGGCTGTCGGGTCTGATCGATTTCTATTTCGCTGCAACCGATATCTTGGCCTACGACGTCGCTGTATGCCTCAACGCCTGGTGCTTCGAGTCGGACTTCTCGTTCAATGTCACCAAGGCAAGGGCCATGCTGCGCGCCTACGACGCGACCCGTCCGCTGTCGGATGCGGAGCGAGCGGCGCTGCCGGTATTGTGTCAGGGGGCGGCGATCCGGTTTCTGCTGACGCGGCTGTATGATTGGCTCAACACGCCGCCTGGCGCGCTGGTGACGCGCAAGGATCCGTTGGAATTCTTACGGCGGCTGCGGTTCCATCTTACGGCCGGAGAGGGCGGGTATGGCCTCTGAGGAAGTGACCGTCACGCCAGGTCCACCATCTGCCGAGGTGGTGGAGATCTGGACCGATGGCGGCTGCAAGCCGAACCCCGGACCAGGCGGCTGGGCAGCCATCCTGCGGTTTCGGGGAGTGGAACGCGAATTACTGGGTGCAGAGCCGGCGACGACGAACAATCGCATGGAACTGACCGCAGCGGCGTCGGCACTGGAAGCGCTGAAGCGTCCCTGCG